>JBOGEI010000345.1:0-1529 GCA_050701935.1 Microbacterium sp. | reverse complement strand
GCTGAAGACGTCGCGCGGGGAAAGCCGGAGCCCGACCCGTATCTCCTCGGCGCGCACCGGTTGGCCCGCGCTCCGCAGGACTGCATCGTGTTCGAGGATTCCGTTCCCGGGATCCGCGCCGCACGTGCAGCAGGCGTCGGTGCCGTGATCGGAGTCGGAGCGGGGTCTGCGCAAGGCGACCCCGACCTGATCATCGCTGACCTCGCCAGCGTGCAGTGGCGTTCGGGAGTCCTCGTCGTCGACGCGGCGGTCGAGGTCGGCTGAGCCGGTCAGCCGGTCGGTCGGTCGGTCAGTCAGCCGGTCAGCCGGTCAGCCGGTCAGCCGAGCGTCGTCAGGGCGCGGTCGATCACATCCATCGCGATGTCGATCTGGTCATCGGTGGTCGTGAGCGTGGGCAGGAAGCGGATGACGTTCGAATCGCTGCCGGCGGTCAGCAAGAGGATGCCGTGCTGCGCGGCGAATGCGGCGATCGCGGAGGCGGCGCCGGCTGCCGGGAGCGAGGTGCCAGGTGCGCTCAGCTCGAACGCGTACATGGCACCCATGCCGCGAATGTCGCCGATCAGCGGGTGGCGCGCGGCGAGTTCGGTCAGGTGGGAGTGCAGCCGGCTCCCGATGCGCAGCGCCTCGGCGAAGAAGTCGCCGTGCTCGAGCTCGTCGAAGACCGCCAGGGCGGAGGCGATGGACACCGGGTTGCCGCCGAACGTTCCTCCGAGCCCGCCGGGGTCGGGTGCGTCCATGATCTCGGCGCGGCCGGTGACTCCGGCGAGGGGCAGCCCCGCGGCGATCCCCTTCGCGGTGAGCACCAGATCAGGCACCAGGCCGAAGCGTTCACTCGCGAACCAGGTGCCGGTGCGCCCGAGCCCGGTCTGGATCTCATCCGCGATGAAGACGACGCCGTTGCGCGTGCACCATTCCTGCAGAGCCGGCAGGTAGCCGTCGGCGGGGACGACGAATCCGCCCTCGCCCTGGATCGGCTCGGCGATGAGGGCGGCGAGGTCCGTGACGCCGATGCGCTGCTCGAGGTGAGCGATCGTGCGCTGCGCCGCCTGCTCGCCGGTGAGACCGTCGCGGTACGGGTACGAGTTGGGCACGCGATGGATGTCCGGAGCGAACGGACCGAAACCGGTGCCGTATGCCGCTTTGTGGTTCATCGCGAGGGTGAGGTTGGTGCGACCGTGGAAGGCGTGGTCGAGCGCTGCCACGGCGCGGCGGCCGGTGTACCTCCGGGCGATCTTGACTGCGTTCTCCACGGCCTCTGCGCCGGAATTCACGAACACAGAGCGCTTCTCATGGTCGCCCGGTGTCTTCTCCGCGAGCCGCTCGGCCAACCGCACGTACCCCTCGTAGGGGGTCACGGTGAAGAGGGTGTGCGTGACGAGTTCGAGCTGCTCGACCGCGGCCGCTGTCGCTGCAGGGTTTCCATGTCCGATCGTGGTGACGCCGATGCCGCTTCCGAGATCGAGGAAGCGATTGCCGTCGACATCCGTGACCCAGGGGCCGTCGGCGTACTCGATGTAGACAGGCAGCAC
>JBOGEI010000344.1:0-1547 GCA_050701935.1 Microbacterium sp. | reverse complement strand
ATCCGCCCCTTCCTGTGTCCGGTACAGGTGCCGCCGGGTTGCGGGTTCTAGGCTTGTGGTGTGAGCGAGTACATCGTCAGGCCGGCGCGCAGCGCCGACATCGTCGGCATCCGTGACCTGCTGCAGCCGCTCGTGGAGCAGCGCATCCTGCTCGGCAAGGATCTCGCGGTGCTCTACGGAGCCGTGCAGGAGTTCGTCGTGGCAGAAGCCGACGGAGTGCTGATCGGATGCGGCGCGCTGCACGTGTTCTGGGAGGAGCTCGGTGAGGTGCGCACCCTGCTCGTGCGCGACGACTGGCTGCACCACGGTGTCGGGCGTGCTCTCGTCGACCGGCTCGAGGAGAACGCCAGGACACTCGGTCTTTCGCGCCTGTTCTGCCTCACATTCGAGGTCGAGTTCTTCGGACGCCGCGGATACACGTCGATCGGCGAACAGGTCGTCGACTCCGACGTCTACTCCCAGCTGCTGCGAAGCGGTGACGCCGGAGTCGAGGAGTTCCTCGACCTCGCCCACGTCAAGCCGAACACGCTCGGCAACACCCGCATGCTCAAGGTGCTCTGAGCACGCACCGCAGCCCGCATCCGCGGTCGGGCCTCCCAGGCTGGGCATAGGGGATCGCATAGCCTGGAACCATGTCACGTCGCCCATCCGCCGCCGTCTACCGTCGTCGTCGGCTGGTCGTCATCGCCGGGCTCATCCTGTTCGTCGCCGCCATCGGCATCGGGGCGTGGCTCCTGATCGCGCGGCCGTGGGCCGCCGCCGAAACCACGAAGACGCCACCGCCCGCGGCCTCGCCGAGTGCCACCCCGTCGACCGCCACCGACTCTCCCTCTCCGTCGCCCGAAGCATCGACAGAGCAGACTCCGGCGATCGTCGCGTGCGAGGCGAAGGACATCGAGGTCACGGCCGTCGCCGACGCCGCCACGTATGCAGCGGGTGTCCTGCCGAAGCTCTCCATCTCGTTGACGAACAAGGGCGCCAAGGACTGCACGATCGACGTCGGCTCGACCACGCAGGTCTTCACGGTCTCCAGCGGCGCCGACGTCTGGTGGCGCTCGACCGACTGCCAGGAGAACCCGAGCAGCATGATCGCCACGCTGACGGCGGGGACGACGGTCACGAGCAAAGATCCGGTCACCTGGGACCGTACGAGGTCCAGTGTCGAGACGTGCGCGCAGGAGAACCGGCAGCGGGCCCCAGGCGGGGGAGCCTCCTACCACGTCGAGGTCTCGATCGGCGGCTTCACGAGCCTCTCGACAGCGCAGATCCTGCTCTACTGACCTCCGCTGAGTTCGAAGCGATCACGGCAGACGCCTTCGAAAATCGTCGTGAAAACTCTGTGGACGCACGAAATGATGCGATGTCAGACACCTTCGGCACGCGATGCTGACATCTGTGAGTCTTTGGGATACCATAGAGGTGACTCTCCGTATCATGCGGCAACAAGCCATCCCCAGTGGCGTCGAACTACAGCGTCCCCAGCGCTTCGACACCGCCGCTCGAGAGTCCGAGGGCCCTCTCGAGTACCCCAGTCCCCAATGTGGGAC
>JBOGEI010000343.1:0-1557 GCA_050701935.1 Microbacterium sp. | reverse complement strand
CCTCGTTGACCTCGTCGACCGTGAGGTTCTCGCGGTCGGTGATGAGGGTGAGGTCAACGATCGAGCCGGTGGGAACCGGAACACGGTACGACGAACCGCTCAGCTTGCCCTGAAGCTCGGGAAGAACCTCGCCGATGGCCTTGGCGGCACCGGTCGACGCAGGGGTGATGTTGATCGCGGCGGCGCGTGCACGACGGAGGTCGCTGTGCGGGCCGTCCTGCAGGTTCTGGTCAGCCGTGTAGGCGTGGGCCGTCATCATGAAGCCGCGGTCGATGCCGAACGCGTCGTTGAAGACCTGAGCGAGCGGCGCGAGGCAGTTGGTGGTGCAGGACGCGTTGGAGATGATGTGATCGGTCTCCGGGTTGTACGTGTCCTCGTTCACGCCCATGACGAACGTGCCGTCGACGCCGGTGCCCGGAGCCGAGATGAGGACCTTCTTCGCGCCGGCCTCGATGTGCTTCTTGGCGAGCTCGGCCTTGGTGAAGAAGCCGGTCGACTCGATGACGATGTCGACACCCAGCTCGCCCCAGGGGAGGCCTGCGGGGTCGCGCTCGGCGAAGGCCTTGATGACCTTGCCGTTGACGGTGATGCTGTCGTCGTCGTAGCTGATGTCAGCGTCGAGGACGCCACCCACCGAGTCGTACTTCAGCAGGTGCGCCAGGGTCTTGTTGTCGGTGAGGTCGTTGACGGCGACGATCTCAAGGTCCGCTCCCTGCACGAGAGCCGCGCGGAAGTAGTTGCGTCCGATGCGGCCGAAGCCGTTGATACCGATCTTGACAGACACTCAGGTCTCCCTGTTTCTCGTGCGCCGCACGCAGCTTTCCAGCATGCGTATGGCGCGGGGTTTTTTGGCTGAGAGGGCGTCCCGACGAGCCGTGGCCCGTCGGGACGCGACCCGATTACGACAGTACCAGCAGGCCGTTCGTCTGCTTGCGGGCGACCTCGAGGCGCTGGGCGACGTTCTCCCAGTTCGCGATGTTCCACGCGGCCTTGACGTAGTCGGCCTTCACGTTGAGGTAGTCGAGGTAGAAGGCGTGCTCCCACATGTCGAGCTGGAAGAGCGGGATCGTGCCCTGCGCGGTGTTCGACTGCTGGTCGAACAGCTGCTGGATGATCAGGCGCGAGCCGATCGAGTCCCAGCTGAGGACGGCCCAGCCGGACCCCTGGATGCCGGTCGCCGCTGCCGTGAAGTGCGCCTGGAACTTCTCGAACGAGCCGAAGTACTCGTCGATCGCCGCCTTCAGCTCACCCTCGGGCTGACCGCCGCCGTTCGGCGACAGGTTCGTCCAGAAGATCGAGTGGTTGACATGGCCGCCGAGGTTGAACGCGAGGTCCTTCTCGAGCTTGTTGACGTTCGCCAGGTTGCCGCTCTCGCGGGCCTCGGCGAGCTGGTCGAGCGCCGTGTTCGCACCCGTCACGTAGGCCTGGTGGTGCTTGTCGTGGTGCAGCTCCATGATCTTGCCGCTGATGTGCGGCTCGAGGGCTGCGAAGTCGTAGGGAAGGTCGGGGAGCGTGTAGGTCGCCATGTCGCTTTCATCCAATCCGCGCCGCGCCGCG
>JBOGEI010000342.1:0-1562 GCA_050701935.1 Microbacterium sp. | reverse complement strand
CACGCGTCTGCATCCCGAGGTTTCATGAAGATCCTGCTCCCTCCATCGGAGACGAAACGCGAAGGTGGTGACGGCTCACCCCTCGACCTCGACGCGCTCGCGCTTCCCTCTCTGAACGATCATCGCTCTGCGGTTGTAGAGGCACTGATCGATCTCGCCGCAGACGAGGATGTCGCACGTCGTGTTCTGAAGCTGAGCGAGCGGCAACGTGGCGACGTCGTGCACAATCGTGAGCTGCGGTCCGCGCCCACCATGCCCGCGATCGATCGATACACCGGCGTGCTCTTCGATGCCCTCGATGCCCGTACGCTCTCCGCCGCATCCCGTCGGTGGCTGGGGGAGCACGTGTGGATCCACAGTGCCCCGCTGGGGCCTGTCGGGGCGCTCGATGCGGTGCCGACCTATCGCCTCGCGGCGGGCATCTCGCTTCCGGGTATCCCTGCACTGCGGCGGCATTGGGCCGAGGCCACGTCCAGGGCGATCGAGGAGGAGCAACCTTCGTTCGTGCTCGATCTGCGCAGCGAGGCGTATGTGGCCCTAGGGCCGGTGCCGGTGGCTGTACCGTCCGCCTATGTCCGGGTCGTGACCGCCCACGGACGAGCCCTCAACCACTTCAACAAGAAGTCCAAGGGGCTCCTCGTGCGGGCTATCGCCGAGAGTCGTCCGCGCGTCGACTCTCTCCGTGGATTCCACTCGTGGGCGAAGAAGCACGGGATCGTCCTTCGCGATGCCGAGATGCCGGGTGTTCTGGAGCTCGTCGTCGAAGAATGACCGTGGATGCGGGCGCGTGAATCACCCCGCGTGGGTCTTTGCCCGTCTGTGATGTCCCGCTATGGTTGTCACGCGGCGCGATCGGTGCCGCTCACCGGATCCGGAGGGGATCATGTACGACTATTACGACACAGGCTCGTTGGCCGTTTTCGGCATCCTGATCGTCTTCGGCCTCATCTTCGCGGCGGCGGGTTACATTCTCTCGTCGCTGTTCCTGATGAAGATCTTCGAGAAGGCCGGAGTCGAAGGCAAGTGGCGGGCGTGGGTTCCCGTCTACAACGCGATGGTCCTCGCCAAGCTCGGTGACGTCTCACCGTGGGTGATGCTCGGTGCCATCGTCATCAACGTCATCCCCATTCTCAACTACATCTCCTGGATCGCCTACATCGCGGTCCTCGTCATCGTCGGATGGCGCGTGGGTCTCAAGCTGCAGAAGGATGCCGTCTGGATCCTGTTCGGTCTGATCCCCGGGGTCGGCGTGCTGATCTGGCTGGGTATCAACGCCTTCGACAAGTCGCGCTGGAACACGAATGTCGCCCCCGCGCCTTGGGCGAACAACGGCTTCCTCGGCGACAACACGGTCTGGCAGGGAATCCCGGTCCAGCCCAAGCCCGCTCCTGCGGCCCCCGGCTATGGTGCTCCGCAGGGCTATGCGCCGCCCGCGCAGCCCGGATACGCGCCGCCGGCGCAGCCCGGATATGCGCCGCCGGCAGGCCCTGCGGCCCCCGCGACGGGTGCTCCCGTGCCCCCGGTGCCGCCGACCACTCCGCCGGCTCCGCCCGCAGCACCGC
>JBOGEI010000341.1:0-1629 GCA_050701935.1 Microbacterium sp. | reverse complement strand
CGACGACGTTCGCGTTGGCCTCGCCATCTGTTTCGACGTCATCTACGACGATGTGATCTGGCAGGGAGTGAATGCCGGCGCCGAGGTGCTGGTGTTCCAGACGAACAATGCCGACTTCCGTGGCACGGACGAGAACCTGCAGCAGCTCGCCTTCGCTCGCATGCGGGCGATCGAGACCGGTCGAAGCGTGGTGAACGTCTCCACAGTCGGTACCAGCCAGGTCATCCGGGCCGACGGATCGACGGTCACGAGCCTGTACGCAGATGAGGCCGGAGCGATGCTCGAAGATGTCGAGCTCCGGTCCGGCCTCACGGCTGGGGTGGTACTTGGCCCCTGGGTGCAGGCGATCCTGCTGTGGGGCGGTCTCGGCGCGCTCCTCGTCGGGTGGTGGCGCGCCAGGAAGCGCTAGGCGCCGATCTTCTCGCGCGTCGGGTCTTCGCCGGCACCGCGGCGCGCGCGGATGAAGGCGAGACGCTCTTCGAGCAGTTCCTCGAGCTCCGCGCGGGTACGACGCTCCAGGAGCATGTCCCAGTGGGTGCGGGCGGCCTTCTCGTCGCTGGCCTCGAGCGTGACGGCCTGGCCATCGACGTTCAGGCGGGCTTCGGCGCCGCACGCGCGGCACTCCCAGGTCTGGGGCGGCTCTGCGTCCGCCGCGAACATCAGGTTCGTGACGTGGCCGCAAGCGTCACAGGTGTAGGTGGTCTCACGGCGCTCCATGAAAACGACGCCCTCTTCG
Organism: Microbacterium sp.; assembly: GCA_050701935.1. Classification (GTDB taxonomy): domain Bacteria; phylum Actinomycetota; class Actinomycetes; order Actinomycetales; family Microbacteriaceae; genus Microbacterium. The sequence continues at coordinate 893 of JBOGEI010000341.1, read as the reverse complement.
CTCTGTAGGCTCTGGGCGCCGAGTCGGATGCCGCGCAGGCTGCGATCTGCCATTGTGTGGTCCTCTCGTCGCTGTCAGGTATAACGCTCCAGCCTGTGCGCTTCATCCACGCGAGCGTCTTCTCGGCGGAACTCACAGGTTAATCCCAGCGCCGGAGGTTATGGGGCGCGTCGGAGGTCAGCGAGGAGAGAGGGTCTTGAGGGCGAGATCGGCCCTGTCGGAGACGATGCCGTCTGCGCCGAGAGCGATCAGACGGCGCATGTCCTCGGGGTCGTTGACGGTCCACACGTGGACCTCGACCTCGTGTCGATGCGCGGCACGCAGGAGCGCGGGAGTCAGGACTTTCAGAGCTCCGTAGGCCTCGGGGATCTGCAGCGCGTCGATCTCGCGAAGCAGGCGACCGGGGGAGAGGCGGAGTGCGGACAGCGCCCGCAGCGACGCGATCGTCTTGCTTCCCCCGGAGGTGGCCGGACGAAGCGAGGCTCCGGATCGCAGCACGGAAGCCACGGCCGCACGACGGTTGGCGTCGGAGAAGCTCGTCACGAGCACCCGGTGCGTGTGGTCGACGAGGATCGGCCCGAGAGGCCCCACCGCAGCGCCCGTCTTCACATCGATGTTGAAGCGGACCTCAGGAAAGGATGCCAGCGCCTCGGCGACCGTGAGAAGGCCGCCGTGGTCGGCGAACAGGGCGCGCAGCTCTCGGGTGCGGACATCGCTGACGGCTCGCGCCTCACCTACGAGGCGGTCGAGAGTCGCGTCGTGGAAGAGCACCACGTCACCGTCGGCAGTCACCTGGCAGTCGGTCTCGATGTAGTCGACTCCCGCAGCGTGTGCGGCGGCGAACGCCGCGGCGGAGTTCTCCCAGACGCCCGAGTCCTCGCCTGCCGCGGTGA
>JBOGEI010000340.1:0-1666 GCA_050701935.1 Microbacterium sp. | reverse complement strand
GTCTCTCGGCCGTCGCGGCCCGCCCCTGGCTCCTTCTCGCGCCCGGGCTGGCCATCCTCGCGGTGCTCATGCTCTGGCCGCTCGTCCAGGTGTTCATCTACTCGCTGCAGGACTACGGCCTGCGCGAGATCAACACCGGGGAGAACAACTGGATCGGTCTCGACAACTACGTCGAGGCGCTCACCAACCCGACTCTGTGGACGGTGGTGCTGCCCAACACGGTCGGGTTCGCCGCCGTGGCCGTGTTCGTCACGGTCGCCGTCGGCACGCTCGTGGCCCTGCTGCTCGCGCGTCTGGGCACCACCTGGCGTGTCATCGTCTCCAGCTGCATCATGGTCGCCTGGGCGATGCCCGCCGTTACCGGCACCTATGTCTGGACCTTCATCTTCGATGCCGACCGCGGCATCTTCAACGCCGTGCTCGCCGATCTCGGCCTGATCAGCGAGCCGGTCAACTGGTTCACGAACCAGTGGTCCTTCTACGCCATCGTGCTCCTCAACGTGGTGCACCATGGCTTCCCGTTCGTCGCCATCACGGTGCTCGCGGGTCTTCTCGGCGTCTCGAAGGAGATGCTCGAGGCCGCCGCTCTCGACGGAGCCGGTGCATGGCGCCGCTTCTGGAAGATCATCTTCCCCACGCTCAAGCCCGTCTTCTCGGTCGTGATCATCCTCTCGACCATCTGGGACTTCAAGGTCTTCGCGCAGGTGTACCTCATGCCCGGTGGTGGCGGTGGCAACCGTCAGGTGCTGAACCTCGGCGTCTGGTCGTACGTGGAGTCCTTCGGCCAGAACCGCTACGGCTTCGGTGCAGCGCTCGCCGTGCTGCTCACCCTGGTGCTGATCGGCATCACGATCGTCTACATCCGCTCCCTCATGAAGGAGGACGAGCTGTGAACCCGCGCCCGAGGCTCCGCTCCCGCATCGGAATCGGAATCGCGGTCGCCGCGGTCCTGATCTTCACGCTGTTCCCCGTCTACTGGATGGTCTCCAGCGCGTTCGACGGCAAGGCCTCCAGCGGTGGGCAGTCGCTGCTCCCGCAGGAGTTCACGTGGGACAACTTCGCCTTCGTGCTCACCGACGGCGGATTCGGCACGTACCTGCGCAACTCGGCGATCGTGGCCCTCGTCACGGTGCTCGTGAGCGCCCTCGTGTGTCTGCTCGCCGCGGTCGCGGTCGCGCGCTTCAAGTTCAAGTTCCGCACCACGATCCTGATGATGATCCTGATCGTGCAGATGGTGCCGCTCGAGGCGCTCGTGATCCCGCTGTTCCTGCAGGTGAAGAGCCTCGGCCTGCTCAACAGCATCCTCGGACTGATGGTCGTGTACGTCGCGCTGTCGCTCGCGTTCGGCATCTGGATGCTCCGCGGCTTCGTCGCCGCCGTGCCGGTCGAGCTCGAAGAGGCCGCGTACATCGACGGCGCGAGCTGGTGGCGCATGTTCCGTTCGGTGCTGCTGCCGCTGGTCATGCCCGGTCTCGTCGCGACCAGCATCTTCAGCTTCATCACGGCGTGGAACGAGTTCATCTTCGCGATGACGATCCTCGGCGCCCAGACCGACCAGTACACGGTCTCGATCGGTCTGAAGTCGTTCTTCGGCCTGCACTCCAACGACTGGGGCAGCATCATGGCCGCGTCGACCATCATCACCGTGCCGGTCATGATCTTCTTC
>JBOGEI010000339.1:0-1712 GCA_050701935.1 Microbacterium sp. | reverse complement strand
GTCCACAGGCGCGCGGCCAGCACCAGGAGCAGGCCGGAGATCACACAGGCGCCACCGAGCGGGTTCCCGAAGATGACACCGATGGTGTCGAACCCGAGGGCGAAACCGAGGAGCAGGCCGGCGAAAGGCATCCAGAGCAGCAGTCGAGCCGTCCCGGCGGGCTCGGCGAGTGCGATGCGCACGTCGTCGGCAGCGGATGCCGCGTCTCGCAGGGCCTCCGCGATCATCCGAAGGACCTCTGCAAGCGGCGCACCCACCGTCGTCGCGATCTCCCAGGCGGCGGACAGATCGACCCATGCCCCGTCTTCAGATTCGATGGCCGCCAGCAGCGGAACGCCACGATCGACCCGCTCGACCACTGCGATCGCGTGCGGATCACCGGTGTCCGCCAAATGCCGCCATGCGACGATCGGCCCGGCGCCCGCCTGGAGCAGGACGGCCAGCGTCTGCACGGAGGTCGCGGCGTCCCTCGAATCGGCCTGCGCTCGATGCGACGCGCGAAGCGACCGGATCACCACGGCTGCACCTCTTCGATATCCAGGCGATCGCCCACGATCACGAGCCTTCCGGCCAGTCGGATACGGCGAATCCCTCCGGGAGCGCGATCGAGGTGGAGTACCACCGTGAACGCGCTGACCGCCTGTCGGGCGAGCGCGACCGCGTCCATCCCGGCGAGCGCGCCGAGTGCCTCGAGCCGGGCAGGAACGTCGCGAAGGCCGCTCGCATGCAAGGTGCCCGCTCCCCCATCGTGCCCCGTGTTCAGAGCGGTGAGCAGTTCACGGACCTCCTCACCGCGACACTCGCCCACCACGAGCCGATCGGGCCGCATCCGCAGCGACTCGCGCACCAATCGGGCGAGAGTGATACCACCTGCGCCCTCCAGGTTCGCCTGCCTCGCCTCGAGGGCGACGTGATGGGGATGACGCGGACGCAGCTCTGCGACGTCTTCGATCGTGACGATGCGTTCTGTGGGCGGCACCTCGGACAGCAACGCCGACAACAAGGTGGTCTTGCCTGTTCCCGTGCCTCCCGTGATGAGGATGTTCGCCCGATCGGCGACCAGACCGAGGAGCCAGCTCTGCTGACGCGCATCGAGGGAGCCGAGCGCGGCGAGCGCTTCGAGATCGGCCGCGCGAACCCGGGGGATGCGGATGGAGAGGGCGGTACCGGTGGTGGAGACGGGAGCGAGCACCGCATGCACGCGGATACCGGAATCGAGCCGGACGTCGACGCAGGGCGCCTGGTCGTCGAGGTGACGACCGCCGAGTCCGACGAGTGCGACCGCGAGGTCGCGGACCTCTCGCTCCGAGGCGCGCCAGCCGGCCGCCGGCTCGGCTCCGCTGCCCCGGTCGAGGAACAATCCGTCTGCGCCGTTCACGAACACATCGGTCACGACCTCGTCGATGTGGGCGATGAGGGGACCGAAGGCGGGATCCATCCGCAGGGGGTCTGGTGCAGCGTCCACCGCCGTCTCGGCAGGCCGCGATCCTCTGGGCTGGATGACGAAGGAATCAGGCATGCCCCGACGCTAGGCGGCAACCCCACGGCGAGAATCCGTCACCCTCCAGTTGGCCCGGAGGGTGTGCAGAAGCCACCTCGCCGGCTCGCCGTGCAGGACATGGACGGATCCGCGACCCGGCATGTCAGGGAGCGCTCCCAAAGGAATGGGCGGCATCTCACGGGGGGAATGAGAGGCCGCCCACGACGGTCCA
>JBOGEI010000338.1:0-1753 GCA_050701935.1 Microbacterium sp. | reverse complement strand
GCCCTGGACACCCAGGCAGTCAAGAACCGTAAGCAGGCTCGTTCCCGCTACGGCGCGAAGAAGGGTTGAGTTAGATGCCTCGTAAGGGTCCCGCCCCTAAGCGCCCCGTCGTCAATGACCCGGTATACGGCGCTCCGATCGTCACCTCGCTGGTGAACAAGATCCTCGTCGACGGCAAGAAGTCGCTGGCCGAGTCGATCGTCTACGGCGCCCTCCGCGGCGTCGAGGCGAAGAACGGCGGCCAGGATGCCGTCGCCACCCTCAAGAAGGCGCTCGACAACGTGCGCCCCACCCTCGAGGTCCGCAGCCGCCGCGTCGGTGGCTCGACCTACCAGGTGCCGATCGAAGTCAAGCCGCACCGTGCGAACACCCTCGCACTGCGCTGGCTCGTCAGCTACGCCAAGGGTCGTCGTGAGAAGACGATGACCGAGCGTCTCCAGAACGAGATCCTGGACGCGTCGAACGGCCTGGGTGCCGCGGTCAAGCGCCGCGAGGACACGCACAAGATGGCCGAGTCGAACCGCGCGTTCGCTCACTACCGCTGGTAAACAGCTTCGCCCGCCCCTCGGCCGTAAGTCAGGGGCGGGCACACCCCTCTTCGCAGTACGACTGCTCGAAACGATAAGGACACTCCTGTGGCACAAGACGTGCTCACGGACCTGAGCAAGGTCCGCAACATCGGCATCATGGCGCACATCGATGCCGGCAAGACCACGACGACCGAGCGCATCCTGTTCTACACGGGCGTCAACCACAAGCTCGGCGAGACGCACGATGGCGCCTCGACCACCGACTGGATGGAGCAGGAGAAGGAGCGCGGCATCACGATCACGTCCGCCGCCGTGACCTGCTTCTGGAACAAGAACCAGATCAACATCATCGACACTCCCGGTCACGTGGACTTCACGGTCGAGGTGGAGCGTTCGCTCCGCGTCCTCGACGGTGCGGTCGCCGTGTTCGACGGCAAGGAGGGCGTCGAACCCCAGTCCGAGACCGTCTGGCGTCAGGCCGACAAGTACAACGTCCCGCGCATCTGCTTCGTCAACAAGATGGACAAGCTCGGCGCTGACTTCTACTTCACCGTCGACACCATCATCAACCGTCTCGGTGCCAAGCCCCTCGTCATCCAGCTGCCGATCGGCGCGGAGAACGACTTCGTCGGCGTCATCGACCTGGTCGAGATGCGTGCGCTGGTCTGGGCCGGTGACTCCAAGGGTGACGTCACCATGGGCGCTTCCTACGAGATCCAGGAGATCCCGGAAGACCTCAAGGAGAAGGCGGCCGACTACCGCCAGCAGCTCCTCGAGACCGTCGCCGAGACCGACGACGCGCTGCTGGAGAAGTTCTTCGGTGGCGAAGAGCTCACGGTCGCCGAGATCAAGGGTGCGATCCGCAAGCTGACCGTCGCCTCCGAGATCTACCCGGTGCTCTGCGGCTCCGCGTTCAAGAACCGCGGCGTCCAGCCGATGCTCGACGCGGTCGTCGACTACCTCCCGAACCCGCTCGACGTGGGCTCCATCGAGGCGCACGACCCCAAGGACTACGACACGATCATCGAGCGTCACCCCGACGCGAATGACCCGTTCGCAGCTCTCGCGTTCAAGGTCGCGGTGCACCCGTTCTTCGGTCGCCTCACCTACGTTCGCGTCTACTCGGGCCACCTCGACTCCGGTTCTGCGGTCATCAACTCGACCAAGAACAAGAAGGAGCGCATCGGGAAGATCTTCCAGATGCACGCCAACAAGGAGATCCC
>JBOGEI010000337.1:0-1768 GCA_050701935.1 Microbacterium sp. | reverse complement strand
CAGCTGATGCGCCGTGCCGGGTTCGAGTGGTTCTTCACGCAGAAGATCTCGTGGAACCAGCAGAACGTCTTCCCGCACCACTCGTTCCTCTGGGAGGGCATCGACGGCTCGCAGGTGTTCACGCACTTCCCGTCGATGGACACCTACAACTCGCAGCTGAGCGGCATGGAGGTCGCCAAGGCCTCTCGCCAGTTCAAGGAGAACCGGCTCAGCTCGCGGTCGATCGCCCCGGTCGGTTGGGGCGACGGCGGTGGTGGCACGACCCGCGAGATGACGGGCAAGGCCGAGCGTCTGCGCGACCTCGAGGGCAGCGCGCAGGTCGTGTGGGAGCATCCTGATGTGTTCTTCGACGCCGCCAAGGCCGAGCTGCCGCATCCGGCCGTCTGGGTCGGAGAGCTGTATCTCGAGCTGCACCGCGGAACGCTCACCAGCCAGCACGCCACGAAGGCGCTGCACCGCTGGGCCGAGCACGCTCTGATCGAGGCCGAGCTGTGGGCCGCGACCGATGCCGTGCGCACCGGTGCCGCCTACCCGCAGGCCGAGTTCGATCGCCTCTGGCAGGCGGTGCTGCTGCACGAGTTCCACGACATCCTGCCGGGTACCTCGATCGCCTGGGTGCATCGCGAGGCGGTCGCGGTGCTGTCGGATGTGCTGTCCGACGCCCGCGACATCGCCGACGCCGCCCGCCGATCGCTCGCCGGCGAAGGTGACCGCGTGCTGCGGTTCGAGCCGACGTCGGTCGGGCGCAGCACCAACGACGGTCATGCGCTCGGGGCGGCGTTCGTCGCCGAGCCGACCGCTGCCGCGGTCTCGCTCAAGGAGGAGGACGGCGGCTGGCGTCTGGAGAACGAGCTCGTCTCGGTGCTGGTCTCGGCCGAGGGACTGATCGTCTCGGCTGTCGAGCGCGCCACCGGTCGCGAGACCGTCGCGCCCGGCAAGGCGGCGAACCTGTTCCAACTGCACCAGGACTTCCCGAACATGTGGGATGCGTGGGACATCGACCGGTACTACCGCAACAGCGTCGACGACCTGACGGCGGTCTCATCGGTCGAGGCCGCGGTCGTCAACGGCGTCGCGCAGATCGTCGTCGTGCGTCCGTTCTCCGAATCGACGATCGAGCAGACGATCCGCCTCGCGCCGGGCTCTCGGACCGTGCTGCTGCGCAACGAGATCGACTGGCACGAGACCGAGAAGCTGCTCAAGCTCGCCTTCCCGCTCGACATCCAGGCGGCGCACACCGACGCGGAGACGCAGTTCGGCTACCAGTCGCGCGTGACGCACACGAACACCAGCTGGGAGGCGGCGAAGTTCGAGACCTCGATGCACCGCTTCGTGCTGGTGCGCGAGCAGGACTTCGGCGCAGCTCTCGTGAACGACTCGATCTACGGCTACGACACGTCGCGCGAGGTGTCGGACGACGCGGTCACGACGACCGTGCGGCTGTCGCTGCTGCGGGCGCCGCGCTTCCCCGACCCCGATACCGATCACGGCCACCACGAGATCGAGGTGGGCTTCGTGATCGGTGCCGACGCCGCGATCGCCACGGCCGAGGGCATCCGGATCAACAGCCTTCCGAGCGTCGTGCACGGTGCGCGCGAGGTCGAGCCGCTGGTGTCGGTGCAGGGTGACGGCATCGTCGTGTCGGCGGTCAAGCTCGCCGACGACGGGTCGGGTGACGTGATCGTGCGGGTGTACGAGGCACTCGGGCGGCGTGCGACCGGTGAGCTGTCGGTCGGATTCGAGCACCGCGAGGTGCGCGAGGTGAGTC
>JBOGEI010000336.1:0-1793 GCA_050701935.1 Microbacterium sp. | reverse complement strand
GCCCGGGATGGAGACCTTGCTGCCCTTGGCAACGGCGTCGGAGACCGTGGCGAACAGCGAGTCGAGGACACCGGAGACGGTGGCCTGGCTCTGGCCCGTGGCGCTTGCGATGCTCGCGACGAGCTCGGTCTTGGTGATGGACTTGTCAGCCATGTCATCCTCCAGCGACGAGATCCCGTCGCATCGTTGTGGGTATCGGAGCGGATGCTCCTGGTCTAGCGACCGCCTCGAATGTACCAACGACCACCCTCATTTCCGCGTCATTTCGCGGGTTTTGGGCAATTACTGGGCGTGTCGCGTCACTTTTGTCACTCCAGTCACAGAAACGAGGGCGCTCAGCGGGGTCGATGCGCCCGAATCACGGCACCGGAAGTGCGCTCGAAGCACCCGGACACACCCTCACCCCCACCGCGCGTGGGGAGGAGATCTCGCTGACGGGCGGAACATGCGGGCAAGGTGTTCCGCCCGACGGGAAGTTCTCCGCCCGTCGCCGTCCGCGTGGACGCAGGGCTCACCCCGCAAGATGGAGGCGCTGAGCGATCGCGGCCAGGATCCGGCTCTGCACAGACGCCCACTGGTTCATGAGCTGGTCATAGCCGATGCGGATCACGTGGTACCCGCGGAGCATCAGCTCGGCGTCGTGAGCGATGTCACTGGTGCGTTGGGATCCGACATGGTGTCCTCCATCGATCTGCACGACGAGTCGTTCGCCGATGAGGAAGTCGACCCGATGCCCGATGATCCACACCTGCGGCGTTATCGGCAGGTTCAGCCACGCCATCCGCGTCCGGAAGATGGTCTCGGTCCCCGCGTCAGCAAACGGCCGAGCGTCGATCATGAGCCGCCTCGCCGCCGGAGGCAAGGGCGCGCGCTCGAGCACGTCGGGGTCCACCACGCCGGCCCGCATCGCGGACTCCCACGTCGCGAGCGCATCCTCGTACGGCTGGCAGCGCGCCACGAGCACGAGCGCGTTCTCGATCGAATCCTCGAGCAGTTCAGGGTCTCGAGGGAAGAGCGGCCTGCTCCAGTGCACGACACCACGATCAGCCTTCGCGTGGCCTGACTTCGGGGGCGCCGCGACGTGCGGATGCGATGCCGCCGTCACCCACAGATCCTTCCGTGCAGCGAGGGTCACGCAGCTGAGCACGACCCCCCGCTTCGCTGCGGCGAGCAGCATCGGGTCCGCACCGGGGAGCCCCACCCACCCTCGGCACACCGAGACCACCACCCCAGCGCGGACCGCCTGTCGCAGTTCGTGCTCCGTGACCCCCGATCGGCGGAGGGTGGCGACTCGCACGATCCCGTTCCTGGCCTTGAGCGCACGGAAGACATCCATGTCTCGAGCCTGCTGCCTCACAGAGACCCCGCCCGCCTCCGCTGCCGCTCTCTGTTCACTGAATCGGGGCGGCTCCCTCTTGTGCAGGGGCACTCTTCGGGCGGACTTCCACGCGATGGGAGGCGACGGCCACCACCGGAGGGAGTCCGCCTATCGGCGAGGAGTCCGCCCATCGCGTGCGCGGGTGTGCCGGGGATGGCCCAGGCACGCGAAAGGGGCGAGGATCCGAAGATCCTCGCCCCTTTCGACTGTCTGCTGAGACTTACCAGCTGGACTTGGTCACGCCGGGCAGCTCGCCACGGTGTGCCATGTCACGGAAGCGGACACGCGAGATGCCGAACTTCGTGAGGACACCGCGGGGGCGGCCGTCGATGACGTCGCGCGAACGCACGCGAGCCGGCGACGCGTTGCGCGGCAGCTTCTGCAGGCCGACGCGTGCGGCCTCGCGGGCCTCGTC
>JBOGEI010000335.1:0-1883 GCA_050701935.1 Microbacterium sp. | reverse complement strand
ACGCAAACGCAGAGCGCTCGGTCGCGGATGGGTTCCGCCGCATGCTCAACATCCGAACCCCAACGCTCGACACGCCGGTGGAGGAGCTGTCCGGCGGCAACCAGCAGAAGACGATGCTCGCCAAGTGGCTCACCACCGACCCACTGGTACTGATTCTCGACGAGCCTACCCGCGGGATCGACGTCGGCGCGAAGGCGGAAGTGCATCGCATCGTCGCTGAGCTCGCTCGCTCCGGAATGGCGATCATCCTCATCTCCTCCGATCTGCCGGAGGTCCTCGCGATGAGCGATCGGGTGCTCGTCATGCGCGAGGGCCGGTCGATGGAGATCCTGGACCGCTCAGAGGCCTCCGAAGAACGTGTGATCACGACCGCGATGGGGGCTGCGTGAGCCACGACGCTCCCCATTCACAGGAAGGGTCGGGCACGAGAACCTCGACCCGGTCCCGGCTACGACCGGAGCGGGTCCGGGAGCTCTCGCTCGTGGCGATCATCGTGATGGCCGCGCTCGGCTTCAGTCTCCTCGTCGACAACCTCTTGAGCGGCACGTTCTTCGTTCGAGTGACGACCGGAGTCGCGATCACGGCGATGCTGGCCGCCGCGCAGACGGTCGTGATCGTGACGCGGAACATCGACCTGTCGATCGGGTCGATTGTGGGAGTGACGGCGTATCTGACCGGCGAGTTCATCGCCGCCAATCCGACCTCCCCGCCGGTTGTCGCCATCGGTCTCGCGGTGGGGATCGGTTGCGTCCTCGGGTTGGTCAACGGCTCACTGGTCGCGTACGGCCGCGTCCCGGCGATTATCACGACGCTGGGCACGTTGGCCGTCTTCCGCATGCTGCTCATCGAGTACGCGAACGCACAGAACATCACCGTCGACACGCTGCCACAGTGGCTCCCGGATCTGTCCCGTACGAGCCTGATCAGCGTCGGCGACTTCGATGTGCGCCTCATGTTCGCCGTCGCGGTGGTGTTGATCCTGACGCTCCAGTGGGGACTCGATCGGCTCAGATGGGGCCGGTGGCTCTACGCAGTCGGCTCGAACCCGGCGGCGGCCCTGCAGACCGGACTCCCCGTCCAACGGATCACGATGGGTGCATTCGTCCTCTGTGGAGGCCTGTCCGGGCTCGCGGGCTTCATGTTCCTCGTCCGGTTCGGGACCATCACGATCGGCGCCGGCGCCGGTTTGGAACTCGCCTCGGTCGCCGCAGCGGTCGTCGGTGGCGTCAGCGCCCTCGGTGGATCGGGCACGCTCGTCGGGGCGCTGCTGGGAGCGACACTCATCGACCTGCTCAACCAGAGCCTCCTGCGGGTTCCGCAGGTAAGCGAGTTCTGGCGGGACGCCATCCTTGGCGCGCTCATCCTCATCGCCGTCACCGCGGACTTCCTCGTCCGCCGGCGACTTCACGGGCTGACGGCCTCGGGAGCTCGGCGTAGGGCCTCGGCGGGAGTCCCGGGAGATCCCGGGGTGGTCTCCGATGCGTGACCGCGTGTGGAAGTGGAGGCGGGAGCTGATCCTCACGCTGATCCTCATCGCAGTCCTGGCTGTGGACGTATCGCTCTCGCCCTTCTATCTCAGCTTCCAGAACTTCATCAACGTGTTCCAGCTCTCCATCGAGAAGGTGATCTGCGTCGTGATCATGACGTTCGTCATCGTGAACGGCGAGATCGACCTCTCGGTCGCATCCGTCATGGGCCTCTCGGCCTGCGTGCTGGGAGCGATGTACGACGGTGGCGCGGCGTCCTTCGGCATCGCCGTCGCCGTCGCCCTCTCGGCCGGCGCGGCCGCGGGGTTGGTCCAGGGACTGTTCGTGGCCAAGCTCGGCCTCCCCTCGCTCGTGGTCACGCTTGCCGGCCTCATCGGGTTCCGGGGCGCGGCGAGG
>JBOGEI010000334.1:0-1917 GCA_050701935.1 Microbacterium sp. | reverse complement strand
CACCAGATCAAGCCGCCGGAGACCGACGCGCACGAGAAGAAGCTGGCACCCACCGCCGTGCTCTCCGCTTCGCTGTTCCTCGCCGGTGTCGGCGTGATCGTGTTCTTCGGCCTCTTCGAGAGTCTGCGTCCGGTCATCGGCACCGACGACGCCGGCGACCCGGTGCGCCTCAGCGTGACGGTCATCATCGAGGTCGTGATGGGCATCATCGCCGCGCTGATCTTCGTCTTCTGCAAGGTGAAGGCCGCTGATGTACCCAAGCAGCCCACATTCCCCGCCGGCATCGTCGGCGCCATCGCGCTGTTCGGCATCGCCTGGCTCGCCAACACCTTCGTCGCAGCGAACCAGAAGCTCATCGTCGACGGGCTCGGCTCGGTGGTCTCCGGATCGTCGGCCTTCCTCGGCGCGCTCCTGTTCGCGCTGGCGCTGTTCGCTGTCGCGATGCTCACGACGAGTCAATCGAGTGCGACGAATGCGATCGTCCCGATCGGCATCACGATCGGCCTCCCGGCGACGCTCCTCGTCGGCCTGTGGCCGGCGACCATGGGCATCTACACGCTGCCGGCCAACGGCAGCCAGGTCGCCACGGTGGCATTCGACCAGACCGGGACGACGAAGATGGGCAAATTCGTCTTCGACCACTCGTTCCAGCTGCCGAACCTCATCTACATCGGCGTCGCGATCATCGTCGGAGTGACGCTGTCTCTCCTGTTCGCGTGAGCTGAACGGCCGTCCACGACATGACCGACAGCGTCGATCGGGCGACACTGCGGCAGTTCCTGCTGGGACTGGCGCAGGGCATGAACGCCTCGGCGGAGTCGGTCGACCGCATCCGCGACATCATGACCGAGGTGGCGGCGGCCTACGGCGGTGATGATGCCGACTTCGTGGTGCTGCCCACCATCATCCTCATCGAGAGCGGCGAGTCGGAGGAGTCGCGCGTCGCGATCCGCTCGGCGACGAACGCCTCGTTCCGCTTCGATCAGATCGCCGCGCTGTACGAGTTGATCGCCCAGGCCAAGACCGCTTCGATCCCCCCTCTCGACGGCATCAGGCGTCTCAACGAGATCGGGGCGATGCGGCCGAGGCTCGGTTGGGTCACCCGCACTCTCGGCCACGCGGTGCTCACGACAGGTCTCGCGCTCCTCCTCGCCCCGACCTGGCAGGGTGTCGTCGTCGCCTTCGTGCTCGGCGCGGGGATCGGACTGCTGAAACTGGTCCGCTCGCCGACGCTGCAGCTGATCATGCCGGTGGCTGCGGCGTTCGTGTGCGCGACCGCGGTCTTCCTCCTGGCCGAGGTGATCGAGATCGGCGACCCGATCCGCCTGCTCATCGCACCACTGGTCACCTTCCTCCCCGGCGGTGTGCTGACCAGTGCCACCGTCGAGCTCGCCGCCGGACAGATGATCTCCGGCGCCTCCCGACTGGTCTACGGCTTCGTGCAGCTGGCCCTGCTGGCGTTCGGCATCCTCGCCGCCGGCACCGTGGTCGGCGTGGACTCGTCCTCATACGAAGCTCTGGACGCGGGCACGCCGCTGCCCTGGTGGGTGGCGTTCATCGGGATCATCGTGTTCGCGCTCGGCAACTACCTGCACTTCTCCGCACCGCCCTCGACGTTCGGATGGGTGCTTCTCGCCCTCGTCGTCGCCTACACCGGGCAGTGGGCGGGCACCGAGTTCGTCGGGGCGACCGTCGGCGGCTTCGTGGGCGCCGTCGCGATGACGCCCGTCGTGCTCTGGATCGCGACCCTCCGGCATGGTGCGCCATCGCAACTCACTTTCCTCCCGGCGTTCTGGCTGCTGGTTCCCGGTGCCGCCGGACTGGTCGGACTCACCGAGGCCGTCGCGACGGACGGCGGACTCTCCGACTTCACGACCGCGCTGATCTCGGTCATGTCGATCGCTCTCGGCGTGCTGA
>JBOGEI010000333.1:0-1926 GCA_050701935.1 Microbacterium sp. | reverse complement strand
AGTCGGTGCTGCCGACTGTCAGGGTGCTCTTGGCACCGAAGCTGTTCACCGTGGACACGAATCCGTCTCCTTCTATTCGGATGGGAGCGACAGGCGCCTCCATCTTGCTCGCCAGCGAGCCCCTGCGGCTAGCAAGGCGGACCTAACCAGTCTGCTCCGCGCAGCTCGCCGGCGAAAGCCTGCGATTTATCTTGATGTCAAGATAAATCTATCACGCCTCGGAGGCTTCATCGTGCGCCGGCACACGAGGATGGAGCGCGCGGACGACGAGCCAGGTGACGGCGATCAGCGGGGCGAACAGCGGCAGGCCCATGATGAGCTTGAGCGTGCCGAGCGCCGTGACATCGCCCGCGAGATAGAGCGGCAGCTGCACGGCCAACCGCGCGAAGAACAGTGCAGCCCAGGCGATACCGAGCCAGAAGTAAGCGCGACGCTTGCGACGATCGTTGCGCCAGGTCGTGCCCTCCCCCATCAGGAAGCCCACTGCGAGGCCGATCAGCGACCACCCGATCAGCGCCGATACCAGGATGACCGATCCGTAGACCGCGTTGGTGATGAGACCGGGGACGAAGTTGTCAGCGCCACGACCTGTCCACAGCGCCAGCGCTGCTGCGGCGACGGCGGCGATGAGCCCTCCGAGCGCTGCCGATGGCGGCGACTTCTGCACGAGGCGCACGATCGTGAAGACGGCGGCGAGACCGACCGAGATGCCGAGTGAGAGGACAAGCGGTTCAGGGCGGATCGTGAAGATGATGACGAAAGCGAGGCTGGGCAGCACCGACTCGAGGATGCCCCGCCACCCGCCCATGGCGGTCCACACCACCTTGTGGGTGGCCGAGCTCTCCGAAGGGTCGAGCCCGGCACGACGCGCAACGCCGCCGAGGGCCTCGCCGAGGATCTCGGAGGTGCTCTTCTCGCGTTCGGCGTCGGGTTCCTGGGTGCTCACGCGGAACCAGGGGTCGCCGGCATCTTCAGCGGGATCAGGTCGCGAGGAGGCATCGGCGTGCCGCCGCGGACGACGACGATCGAGCGGAAGAGGTCTTCGACCTTCTCGGCCGCTTCCAGATCGGAGGCGCCGGCTCCGCCGATCACGCCGCGGAGGAACCAACGCGGGCCGTCGATGCCGATGAAGCGCGCGAGGCGCAGACCGGATCCTTCTGCGGCAGTGGCGGGGACCTCGGCGAGGAGCTCCTTGCCCAGCGGGCCTTCCCGCTCCTCCACGCGGCCGCCCTGCGACTTCACCTGGTCACGGAGCTGCACACGCGTCTCGTTCCACAGCCCACCGGTGCGCGGGGCCGCGAACGGCTGCACCTGGAGCGAGGAATCCGCGTAGTCGAGACCGACCGCGACGATGCGCTTCGACTGCTCCTCGACCTCGAGACGCAGATTCAATCCTTCGCGCGGGAGGATCTTGATGCCGCCGAGGTCGATGTACGGACGCACCGGGTTCGCTTCGGAATCATCGAACGGACCGTCGGTGGCTCGATTCAGCGGTGCCGACTTCGAAGGGGTCTCGTTGTTGTCAGTCATTGGCCTGTCCTGCTTCGTTCTGGTGGAGCCCTGCCTGGTATCCGGTGGAGCCGAATCCACCGGCGCCGCGGACGCTGTCCGGCAGCTCGTCGACCGGGATGAACGTGGCGCGCGTGACCGGCATGATGACCAGCTGCGCGATGCGATCGCCGACCGCCACATCGTACGCGCTCTTGATATCGGTGTTGATCAGGCTCACCTTGATCTCACCGCGATAACCCGCGTCGACCGTTCCGGGCGAGTTCACGATCGAGATCCCGTGCTTGGCGGCGAGGCCGCTGCGTGGAACGACGAACGCCGCGTAGCCGTCGGGCAGGGCGATGCTGACCCCCGTGGCCACGAGGGCGCGCTCCCCCGGCTCGAGGTGCACGGCCTCCGCCGCCACCAGATCAGCGC
>JBOGEI010000332.1:0-1962 GCA_050701935.1 Microbacterium sp. | reverse complement strand
CGCCGGCGCCGCAAACGTGCGCAGGTAGAAGTCGTCGGCGGCGTCCGCGTCGAGAGGCCTCGCGCCGGCGGCGGCAAGCACTGCAGCTCCCGGGTCGAGCTCCTGCCACGACCCCAACTCCTCCTCGCTGGGAGGAATCGCTCCCACGCGAAGCTCGTCCGGGAGCGCCACGACCGCCTCGAGCGCCCCCGCGAGCGCGTGGACGGCGTTCAGCGCCGCGCCGCCGAACATGCCCGAGTGGAGGTCGCGCTCGCCGGTCCGGAGGCGAACGTGGAAGTAGACGAGCCCCCGCACGGCCAGGTCGAAGGAAGGCATGTCCTTCCGAGGCATGCCTGTGTCGAAGATGAGGCAGGCGTCGGCACCACGCTCGTCCGCGGCCAGGAAGTCGACGATCGAGTGGCCGCCGATCTCCTCCTCGCCGTCGAAGGCGACCCTGACGTTGACGGGCAGGGCCCCTTCCTCGGCGAGCAGCCGGGCCGCCTTGAGCAGCAGGTACGCGTTGCCCTTGTCGTCCACGGCGCCGCGGCCGTACAGGTAGCCGTCCCTGACCTCCGGCTCGAATGGGTCGGACTCCCAGAGGTCCAGCGGCGTCGGCGGCTGGACGTCGAAGTGGCCGTAGAGGAGGACGGTCGGCGCCTCGGCGGCACCGGCCGAGGCGCGAATCTCGCCGACGGCGAGCGGGTGCGTCTTCGTCTCGACGAGCTCTGCCTTGCCTCCGGCGCCGCGGACGAACTCGCACACCCACTCCCCCGCCTCGCGCACATCGCCGGCGTGCGCCGGGTCGGCGCTCACGCTCGGGATGCGCAGCCACTCGAAGAGCTCGCCGAGCCAGGCCGGGTCGATCCGATCAGACACGCGCGGAGTCTACGGGCCGGTTACTGAGTACTCGTTTCAAGCCTCTAGGAGTCACTCACGTAATAGTGGCGACCGCTGGGGGCTGAATGGAGTTGACCCGGTCTCGTTGACACCCTGACGATGGACGCGCAAGCGTCTGGAGGGGAGTCGGTGTGGCACGTGGGAAGAGCTTCTCGCCCGAGTTTCGCCACCCTCGAGACCGAGCTCCTCGACCGGCACAGCATCCGCAGCCGCGACGAAGCCCGCCTGGCCGTCTTCAGCTACATCGAGCGCTTCTACAACCCCCGCCGCCGGCACTCGACGCTCGGCTACCAAAGCCCCGACCGCTTCGAAGAGGAAATGATGAAACCGGACACTCAGACAGCCGCAGCTGTCTCAAGCCGAGGTGTCAACAGAATCGGGGTAACTCCAGGACTTGGATGATCGCCGGTACCGTATGAGGTGCGATGGCTCGAGGGACGGTCGCCGCGCTCTTCCTGACTCTCGCGTTTACGGCCTGTGCTTCGTCTGAGTCCAGCGAGGACCCCGGGTCAGATTCAGCCAGCACACGTCCTGATTCGCAGTCAGCGACCGTGGTGGACACTGGGACGGGATGCGACTTTGCTTCCGTACATCCGACCCATCTTCCGTGGTTGAAGCGAGGAGAACGCGTTCCTCCCCCAACGAGGCACCACGGTCCGGACGAGGCGGCCTGGCTTGACTGGCGGCGCCCGGATTGGTCGCGGGGAGAAAACGAGCCGTACTACGTCGTTCTAAGGCGTGACTCGCAGTTCATGACGAGTTCTGGTCAGCTCGTCCCAGGCACTCAGATTCCGGATGCAGCCGAACCAGGGAGGCTTCACTCAGGAGAAGTCGGCTTCTCACCCTCGATCGTTTGGTTCCTCGTGGGCGCCACTACATGCGAGTGGCTCACACTCCAGCTTTCAGCGCCGGGGATGAGTCGCGAGTAGCGTCCCCGTTCGTGGTGTACGAGTGCTCCGGCCGCCGGCGGGGCCCGCAGGGCCCGTGATAGCTGACCACCGCGTCATCCTCGCGACGTCCATCCAAGACGAGCGAGGAGGAGCACGGTGGTCGAGACCACGATGGACCTTGAGAGTTGGTTGCGCA
>JBOGEI010000331.1:0-1975 GCA_050701935.1 Microbacterium sp. | reverse complement strand
CGGCACGGACGCTCACTCGGTCACGCCGTGCTCGCTGCCCTCGACGCATTGCCCGCGCCGGGGGAGGAGCTCACGCTCGACGGCGTCGTGGAATCCGGTGCCCCGCTCGCGATCTGGACCGGGCGTGCGGCTGCCGGTGGAGGGGGAGCGGCCGGTTCGGTGTCGAGCGTCGAACTGCCACTGCGTGACCTGCCGACGCTCGACGACCTCGCCGAGGAGTGGAAGGACATCGATCCGCGCTCGCGGGAGGAGCGTCTCGGCCGCGCCCGCAACCTGCGCGACGGATACATCGACGGTCCGACCGTGCAGCATCCGGTCTGGGCCTGGCGTCTGGGAGACGCCGTGATCGTCGGGCATCCGGGTGAGGCGTACTCGCGGTTGCAGACCACGGTGCGGGCGCGCTTCCCGGAGACGCCGATCGTGGTGATGAACCTCACGAACGGCCCGGGCTTCGTGTACCTGCCGACCCGCGACGCGTATGACCGCGGTGCGTACCAGGCGTGGCAGACGCCGTTGGCGCCCGGCGCGCTCGAACTGCTCGAGGAGCATGTCGTCGGGGTCGTCGCTGCGCTGCTCGAGCGCTGACCGTCCCGCCCGGTGCTCGAATCCCTTGACTGGTCCCATCTAGGGGTCGAATCAGGCCAGTTGCGCGATTCGAAAGCAGGGGCAGGCACCACCCACTACGCTTGCTATAGCAAATCTCGAACCTGAGGAGAGCAATGACCGCCCCTACCCCTGTCGGCTCCGTCGCCATCGTCACCGGAGGATCCGCCGGAATCGGCTGGGAGATCGGTCAGCGCCTTGCCGCCGACGGCTACCTCGTGGTCGCCGCCGACCGCGTGCCAGGACTCACCGCCCTCGACAATCCGGCGGGCATCCTGTGGCGCGAGCTCGACGTGACTGACCATGCCGGCGTCGATCGGGTGTTCGGCGAGATCGAAGCCGAGCTCGGCCCGATCGAGGTGCTCGTGAACAACGCCGGCATCCAGCGCCACCGTGGCATCGAAGACCTCAGCTGGGATGAGTGGTCGGCCGTCGTCGACGTCAACCTGCATGGCGTGTTCTCGGCGCTGCAGGCCGCAGGAAAGCGGATGCTGGAGCGTGGCGAGGGCCGCATCGTGAACATCTCTTCCATCTCGTCGCGGGGTTCTGCGGGTCGTGCGCCCTATGCGACGACCAAGGCCGCGGTGATCGGACTGACCTCGACCGCTGGTGCCGAGTGGGCGGCGCGCGGGGTGCGGGTCAACGCGGTCGCACCCGGCTACGTCGACACCGGCGTCTTCCGTCAGGGTGTCGAGGCCGGCACGCTCAGTCTCGAGACGATCCTGTCGCGCATCCCGGCAAAGCGCCTGGCAGAGGCGAGTGAGATCGCCGCCGCGGTCAGCTTCCTCGTCTCCGATCAGTCGCGCTACATGAACGGCCAGACGCTCTACGTCGACGGCGGCTTCATGGTCGACTACGGCGTGCCGCTGGCGAAGAAGCCCGAATGAGCGCGATCGCCCGCATCGACACGGCCACGGCCGTGCTTCCGCTCCCGGCTCCGCTGCAGCTGGGCGCGATGACGGTGACCCGACGCGAGTACTGCGCGGTGCGGGCGACGGCTGACGACGGCACGACAGGAGTGGCCTACTGCCTCTCGCGGGAGGCGCCGATGGCGGAGATCGTCGACCGGCTCGTCGCCGCGCACGCGGTGGGTGCGGATGCCGACGATCCCGCGGCGACCTGGGAGCGGATGCTGCGCGGCAGTGCCATCGTCGGCCGGGTGGGGCTGGTGCGGCGTGCGATCGGTCTGGTCGACATCGCGCTGTGGGACATCGCGGCGCGGCGTGCGGGAGTGTCGCTGTGGAAGCTGCTCGACACGGGCTCCGCGCCGCGTGACTCGATGCTGGTCGCTGCGTATCCGTCTGCGCAGCGTTCTCCGCGCGAAGTGGCCGACGAGGTCCTCGCCCAGGCCGACGGCAGGACGAACGTGAAG
>JBOGEI010000330.1:0-1980 GCA_050701935.1 Microbacterium sp. | reverse complement strand
CGCAAGACCGAGCTGAACGCCGAGGCGCAGCGCGAGTACGAGCGCACGCTCGAAGCCGGCCCGACGCTGTCGAGGTAATCACGAACTCCACCACGCCAAACCCCCGCGGACACGAGTCCGCGGGGGTTTCGGCTGTGCTCGCGGTGGTGCTCGCCACGATCAGCTACTTCGCGCTCGCCGTGTTCGGGCTCGGGGCTGTGAGCATCGCCACCGACACGGACATCATCGCGGTGCCGAACCTCGGCCAGACGCCGGGTGTGGTCGGGATGATCTGCTCGGTCCTCTCGTTCGCGCTCATGCTCTGGTCGACTCTCCGTCGGCCGCATCCGTCCTACGTCGCGACGATAGCGATCGCGTTGGTCGCCGGTCTCGTCCACCTGTTCTCGGTATGGGTCGCTGTGCTCATCGGTGCAGGGAGCGTGGTGCTCGCCACAGCGGTCGCCGGCGATCTCGTGCGCGGGGGAGCGAGTGCGGTCCTCGTGCTCGCGGCGCTGATCGCCGCGTGGGGCGGCATCGCGCTGCGTCGTACGCGCGCCGAGCATCCCCGCTGGCCGTGGGAGCGCGACGAAGAGGAGTGATCTCCGTGTCGCCCCGCCGTTGCGAGGGAAATCGCGACGGTGATGCGCGACGCGCCGTACGCTGGTGGGGTGGAGCGCTCGTTGGAGACGCAGGTGGACCAGGCCGTCGATGCCTGGTTGCGCTGGGTGCCGCGCTGGGAGCCGGCGACCCACCGCGGTCGCGTCGCGCCGTGCCGCCGCTGCCTCGGTTCCCCCATCCTCTCCGCAGCCGGCATCGGTGCGAACACCCCGCACGGCGTTCAGCACGGGCTCTCCACGCGGATCAAGACGATCGTCGACCATGCCGTCGCCGAGTACACGGCGCGGAACCTTCCGATGCTGCAGCGTGAACTCGATCAGCAGGCCGCCCGCAACCGCGCCCGCAGCTATCGTCCGGCGGAAGACCTCGACCCGGAGTTCGACGGTCTTCCGCTTGACCCTGAGCCCGTGCCGGGAGCACCGTTCCTGTTCACGATCGCGGGACTGGCGGATGATTCCGCCGCCGATCTTCCCGCCCTTCCCCCGTTGACGGACGAGGCGAAGGCCGCACTCCGGCAGGAAGTCGCCCTCGCCGATGAATACGCGAACATGGTCGGCCGTGAGATCTGCGGCATCCTGCTGCGTCACCGCATCCACATCCAGGCAGCCATATCGCAGCATGTCGAGCCGCAGATCGAAGCGCTGCTGGCGGAGCTGACCGAGTCGCTCGACTCGCCGTTCGACCCGGATCTGCCCTGAGCGCTCGACAGTCTTGCGTGCTTCCGGTGCTCGGCTCGAGCGAAACCCCGGGGCGGCCCCGTCGCGACCGCGCTGAGGCAGGATTTGCGCTCATTTGACCGCTAGGTTACGCGGCATTACACTTGACCAGGTGTGTGCACGTCTTGACGTGCGCACTGGGCGTCGGCACCATGCCGGTCCGCCCCCACGGCATACCCACCACACCAAAAGCGCGTCGATTCCGGCGTGCCGGTGGGGCATGATGTGAAACCCATCACGCTGTCACCGTGCAGCACTATGAGGAGAGAACGTGCCAACCATTCAGCAGTTGGTTCGCAAGGGTCGCTCGCCGAAGGTCACCAAGACCAAGACGCCAGCCCTGAAGTCGAACCCGCAGCAGGCCGGGGTCTGCACCCGCGTCTACACCACCACCCCGAAGAAGCCGAACTCGGCGATGCGCAAGGTCGCTCGTGTGAAGCTCCGCAACGGCACCGAGGTCACCGCGTACATCCCCGGTGAGGGCCACAACCTGCAGGAGCACTCGCTGGTGCTCGTGCGCGGCGGTCGTGTGAAGGACCTTCCCGGTGTGCGTTACAAGATCGTCCGTGGCGCCCTGGACACCCAGGCAGTCAAGAACCGTAAGCAGGCTCGTTCCCGCTACGGCGCGAAGAAGGGTTGAGTTAGATGCCTCGTAAGGGACCCGCCC
>JBOGEI010000329.1:0-2011 GCA_050701935.1 Microbacterium sp. | reverse complement strand
GCGCGTGCAGTTCGAACCGGCGCTCGCCCGCTCGATCGAGGCGGGCGACGGACGGGTCGGGGCGACGGTCGGCACCTCCCTCGAGCCGACGCGCCTGAACGGCAACAACGTCAACCTCGACACCGAGACGCTCTCCAGCATCGACACGATGCTGCGCTACCAATTCGCCACGCAGGCAGTGAACGGATCCTTCACGTCGATGCGCACCGCGATGAGGACCTCATGACCTTCGACGCGATCGGCATCGCGGGCACCGGTCTGACCGTGCATCGCAAGTGGCTCGACGCCATCAGCGACAACATCGCCAACATCAACACCGCCGCACCGAGCAACGGAGCCGCCTTCCGCCAGCGGTACATCCTCGCCCAGACCAGCGACCAGTCGCCGGGGGTGTACGTGGCCGGCACCGTGCAGGGCAGCGCGCAGGGGCGGCTCGTGCACCAGCCCGACCACCCCCTGGCGGATGCCGACGGCTACGTGCGCTACCCCGACATCGACCTCGGCGATCAGATGAGCCAGCTCATCCTCGCCCAGCGCGGCTATCAGGCGAGCGCTGCGATCGTCGACCGCGCACGCAACTCCTACGAATCCGCACTGCAGATCGGACGCAGCTGATGACCCCCATCTCCGGCATCGAGGGAATCTCCTCGGCGTTCACCCTCGCCCCGCCGACGGGTCCAGCGAAGGCGACGGACGACACCGCCTTCGCGAACAGCGTGACCGGTGCGATCGACGAACTGCGGTCGCTGCAGTCCGAGTCCGACCAGCTCAAGGTCGCCGCGGTCACCGGCGACCTCGACGACATCCACTCGGCGATGATCGCGTCCTCGCGCGCGTCGGTCACGCTCGAACTCGTCGCCGCCGTGCGCAACAAGGGCGTCGACGCGTTCAATGAGATCATGCGGATGCAAGCCTGATGCCCCAGGCCGTCACGAACGTGTTCCAGCGGATCGGACGCGTGATCGCGGGCTTCTCGCTCGCGCAGCGCACGATCGCGATCATCGGGGTCGCGGTACTCGCGCTCGGCATCGTCGCGCTCTCCAGCTGGCTCAGCCGCCCCACCTACACCCCGCTGTTCTCGGGCATGAGCGCCTCCGATGCGAACGCCGTCGTCGAGCAGCTGCGATCGTCTTCGGTGCCCTACGAACTGGCCGACGGAGGTGCGACCGTACTCGTTCCCGAGAAGGACGTCTACGACCAGCGACTCGCCGCCGCCTCGGCAGGACTCCCCGGCGCCAGCTCCGGTGGCTACTCGCTGCTGGACAAGATGGGCGTCACGACGAGCGAGTTCCAGCAGTCCGTGACCTTCAAGCGCGCGATCGAGGGCGAGCTCGCGGCCACCATCTCCTCGATCAAGGGTGTGACCGCCGCATCGGTGCAACTCGCGATCCCCGAGGAGAGCGTCTTCGTCTCGGAGACCGTCGATCCCACCGCCTCCGTGTTCGTTGAGACCTCCGGCAGCTCGACGCTGTCGCCGAAGCAGGTCGAGGCGATCGTGCATCTGACCTCCGCGGCGGTCAGCGGCATGAAGCCCGAGAACGTCGCCGTCGTCGACCAGAGCGGTCAGACCCTCTCGGCCGCAGGCGTCGGCACCACCGGCGGCATGGACCAGCAGGCAAGCGACTACGAGGCGCGTGTGACGGCGAGCGTCCAGCAGATGCTCGACACGGTCGTCGGCCCGGGCAACGCGAAGGTGACCGTGGTCGCCGAGATCGACCACTCGGCCAACGAACGCGTCGAGGAGACCTACACGCCGGCCGAGGGCGCTCCCCCGCTCACCGAGCAGACCAGGACCGACCGGCAGAACGGCTCGAGCTCGAACGCCGGCGTGCTCGGTCCCGACAATATCGCCGTGCCATCGGCCGACGGCGACGGCACCTCCGAATCCACCGAGACGTCGAAGACCAACGCGGTCAACAAGAGCACGCAGAGCACCTCGACCCCGGCCGGATCACTGCTTCGCCAGTCGGTCTCCGTCGCGATCGACTCGGGTGCAGGCGGCGACCTGAGC
>JBOGEI010000328.1:0-2035 GCA_050701935.1 Microbacterium sp. | reverse complement strand
GGGTACGGCAGACGGTACGGCACCGGGTCGGCGCCGATCAGGCTCATCACGAAGAGGTAGCCCGAGATCAGGAAGTGGATGACCATCCACTCGTGGCCGAGGTGCTCGAACATCGACCAGCGCACGAGGTCGGTGAAGTAGAACGCCCACAGCGACAGGATGAAGACCGCCGCCGCGACGAACGGATGCGTCACGACGCGGGCGAACGGCGAATGCACGGCCCACATGATCCACTCGCGACCGCCTCGGGTGCCGTCGTCGCGCTTGTGGATCGCGCGCAGCGCGAGGGTGATGGGGGCCCCCGAGACCATCAGCAGCGGGATGGCCATCGACAGCATCATGTGGCCCATCATGTGGATGCTGAACAGGTACTCCTGGTAGGCGTTCAGAGGCCCGCTGGTCACCCAGACGAGCATCAGCATCCCGAGCACCCAGAACACGGTGCGATGGATCGGCCAGCGGTCGCCGCGCAGTCGCAGTCGCCGCACACCGGCCAGGTAGAGGAACAGCCCGAAGCCGGCGGCGACGAGCCAGAGCACGTCGAAGTCCCAGGCCGTGAACCAGCGCTCGAGCGTCAGCTCCGGAGGCAGCGTCGCGCCGGTGAGGATCTGCGCGGGGGTCTGCGCGAACGCGGCGACCTCTCCGGTCGGTGGAGGCGTGCGCGCGAGGGCTGCGGCGGCACCGGAGGCGAGACCCATCAGCGCGACCTCGCACAGGACGAGCAGCCAGAACCAGCCGGCGGCGCGGTGCCCTGCGAGCTTGGGGATGAGCCGCGCGCGGTACCAGGCGCCCAGCAATCCCATGCCGCTCAGCAGCACGACCTTGGCGAGCACGATCCAGCCGTACGGTGTCGTCCACAGGGCATCCCAGCTGCCCACGGCCACGATCGAGCGCGTGACCCCGGAGAAGGCGACTACGGCGAACGCCGCGATTGCGAGCGACGAGTAGCGCCCGACGAGCCGTGAGGCGTCGACATCGCCCCGCCCGCGCAGCAGCACGAGAAGCAGGAGACCGCCGAGCCAGACAGCGGCGCCGATCGTGTGCAGCAGGATCGAGTTCACGGCCATGTTGTGTCCGGCGAGGTCGCCGGCGTGGCCCTGCGTCGCGAGCGGGAGGAAGGATGCCGCCGCGAGCAGCGCCGTGATGAGCGTGGGCGTCCACGAACGCCAGGCGAACGCGAGCACCGTGATGATCGCGCCGAAGATGGTCGTGATGAGCCAGGACTGCCCCAGCGGCAGTTCCAGCAGGAAGCGTCCGAGTTGCGTGCCGAACTCGCGCTCGATGCTGAGCTTCGGGTTGAAGGCCGCCATGAAGGCGAGGAACCCGGCGAGTCCCGCGGAGACCGTGAAGACGGCAGCGCCCACCGAGGCGATGTTCAGGGCCGCGTCGAAGGATTGTTCGCCGGCGCGGAGCCCGAACAGCGCGAGGACGAGCGAGCCGAGCATGACGGCGCCCGAGATGTTCATGACGAGCTTTGCGACCGGGGTGCCCCAGAGCACGAACTGACCCGGGTCCTGCAGGAGGGGCGGCTTGGCCCCGCCACCGACGAGGAGGGCCAGCACCAGAGCGACCATGGCCGCAGCCAACAGGATGATGACTCCGGCGACGCGATACGTCGAAATCCGACTCGTCGTCTCGCTGCGGGAACTCACCCCTCCAGCCTAGGCGCGCCAGAGGGTGAGAATGCACGAAGGCCGCCCCCGTCGGAACGGGAGCGGCCTTCGAAGAGGTGCAGTCGAATTACTTGACGGCAGCCTTGAGCTTGGAACCAGCGGTCACCTTGACGCGCTTGCCGGCCGGGATCTTGATCTCGGCGCCGGTCTGCGGGTTGCGGCCCGTGCGAGCAGCGGTGTCGACCTGCTCGAAGGAGATCCAACCCGGGATGGAGACCTTGCTGCCCTTGGCAACAGCGTCGGAGACCGTGGCGAACAGCGAGTCGAGGACACCGGAGACGGTGGCCTGGCTCTGGCCCGTGGCGCTTGCGATGCTCGCGACGAGCTCGGTCTTGGTGATGGACTTGTCAGCCATGTCATCC
>JBOGEI010000327.1:0-2051 GCA_050701935.1 Microbacterium sp. | reverse complement strand
GGGGTGAGCAGGGCAGCACTGTATCGGCGCTGGCCGTCGCTCACGCTGTTGATCGCCGCCGCGCTCGACGTCGGACGCGAGGTGCCGCCGGAGTACCCCGCAGATGCCGACCTGCACGAGGTGCTGCTCGCCGGTCTCGGTCTCGGGTCGGACGGTGTCGCTCCCTCGGCTCCCGGGTACTCGGAGGAGCGCTTCCGGCAGCGCATCCGCCTGGTCATGGCCGATCGCGCCCTGCAGAAGACGTACTGGGAGTCGCACGTGTCGCGACGACGGGTGCCGCTGCAGAACGCGCTCCGCACGGGGATCGCACGGGGCCAGCTGCGGGCCGACCTCGACATCGAAGCCTGCTTCGACGCCATCGCCGGCGTCGCCTACTACCAGCTGGTGGTGCGCGGCGACCGGATCAGCGATCCCACGGTCGTCGCACGGCTGCGCTCTGCGATCGAAGTGATCTGGCGCGGGATGGTCAGCTCTTCGTGAGATCCTGCGCGAACATCACGAGGATGCCGCTGGGGCCGCGCAGATACGTGAGCTTGTAGACGTCCTGGTAGTTCGCGACGCCGCGGAGCGGGTGGTAGCCGTGGCGGGCGGCGACCGAGAGCGATTCGTCGATGTCGTCGACCGAGAAGGCGATGCGGTGCATGCCGATCTCGTTCGGCAGTGTCGGCTCGGTCTCGATCGCGTCGGGGTGGATGTACTCGAACAGCTCGATCTGGCCGTGCCCGTCGGGCGTCTGCAGCACCGCGATCTTGGCATGGTTGCCGTCGAGCCCGACTGCGGTCGACGCCCACTCCCCGCTGACCTCGTCGCGCCCGAGCACGGTGAGGCCCAAGTCGGTGAAGAACGAGATGGTGGCTTCCAGGTCGCGGACGGCGATGCCGACGTTCTCGAATGTGATGGGCATGGGTGGGATGCTACTCGCGTCCGTCGCCCACGTCAGGGCCTAGTGGCCGAGCTTCTCGGCGCAGGTGACGCAGTGCTCGGCGAACGGCCGGGCCTCCAGGCGGGCGGCAGGGATGGGCTTGCCGCAGTTCGCGCAGAGGCCGTAGGCGCCGGCATCCACTCGGGCCAGGGCGTCGTCGACCTGGTGCAGCTCGGACGCCGCCGCCTCGGCGAGCCCGGTCAGCCGCGACCATTCCGACGACAGCGTGACGCCCTCTGGGTCGTGCTCGTCGTCGTCGTTCGAGCCCGCGCGGTCGTGGGTGAGGTCGTCGAGCGTCGCCGCCGTCGCCTGCACCCGCGACACCGCCTGGGCGCGCAGCGCGAGCAGGCGTTCACGGGCATCGGCGGTCATGCGCCCACTCTAGGCACCGCCGCCGACATCGGGGCCGAACTGCCCGTCAGGGCCGAGATGCGCGTCAGGGCCGCACTGTGCGTCAGGAGGAGAACTCCGCGTCGGGAGGAAGCTTCCGCCCAAGCCCTCCTCCTGACACGGAGAACTCCGCCTCACGCGGTGCGCTGCCGAGCCCCCGTCAGGCGGAGGTGCGGCTCGTCGGCACCGAGTCGGTCGTGGTGGGTACCGCCACCGCCTTCATTCCGGGGTGGTCGCGTTCGAGCGCCGCGCCCTCCATGTCGACGTTCGGCAGGATGCGGTCGAGCCAGCGCGGCAACCACCAGGCCGAGCGTCCGAGCAGGTGCATGAGAGCCGGCATCAGCAGCATCCGCACCACGAAGGCGTCGAGCAGCACGCCGAAAGCGAGGCCGAAGCCGATCGAGCGGATGATCGTCGACTCCGAGAAGATGAACCCGCCGAACACCGACACCATGATGAGGGCGGCGGCGATCACGACCGAGCGTCCGGCGCGGAACCCCAGGGCGACGGCATCCCGTGCAGAGGCACCGTGCACGTACGCCTCGCGCATGCCGGAGGCGAGGAAGAGCTGATAGTCCATCGCGAGCCCGAACAGGATGCCGACGAGGATCACCGGCAGGAAGCTCAGGATCGGCCCGGTGCTGTGCAGTCCGATGATCTCGGCACCCCAGCCGAACTGGAACACCGCCACGATCAGCCCGTACGTCGCGAAGAGCGACAGCACGAACCCGCCCGTCGC
>JBOGEI010000326.1:0-2081 GCA_050701935.1 Microbacterium sp. | reverse complement strand
GTACCAGGAGGTGCAGGAGATCCTGTTCAAGGACCTTCCCGTCATCCCGCTCTGGTACCAGAACTCCATCGGCGGCTTCGGCGAGAACGTGGACAACGTGACCGTGGGCTGGAACTCCGTTCCGGTCTACTACGAGATCACGAAGGCCGAGTAGGCTCCAGGAGTGATCGACAGCGAGGCGGTGGCGTCAACGTCACCGCCTCGTGTCGTGCGCTCCGGCTGATTCGCTCTCCACGAAAGGAGTAAGGATGCTCGCCTACACCCTGCGGCGACTTCTCCAGCTGATCCCGGTCTTTTTCGGTGCGACGCTTCTCATTTACGCGCTCGTCTTCCTGATGCCGGGTGACCCGATCGCGGCGCTCTTCGGCGACAAGCCACCGAGCCCGCAGCTGCTCGCCACGATCCGAGCGCAGTATCACCTGGACGACCCGTTCCTCGTTCAGTACTTCTACTACATCACCGGCGTCTTCAAGGGCGACATGGGAACGACGTTCTCCGGTGAGTCCGTGAGCACCGTACTCGCGCGCACGCTTCCGATCACGGGGCGCCTGGCCATCATGGCCATCGCTATCGAGTTCACGCTCGCGATCATCATCGGAACTCTGTCCGCTCTCCGCAAGGGCAAGTTCTTCGATCACCTCTCTCTGATCATCTCGCTCGTGTTCCTGTCGATGCCGATCTTCGTCGTCGCCTTCCTCGCGCAGTACTTCCTCGCTATCAAGCTGGGCTGGTTCCGTCCGACCGTCGGTGGCCAGAACGACTGGGGTGACCTGTGGCTTCCCGCCATTGTGCTGGGGCTGAGCCTGTACGCCACGAGCATGCGTCTGATGCGCGGCTCCGTGCTCGACACCCTCAACCAGGACTGGGTGCGCACCGCGTACGGCAAGGGGCTCTCGCGTAACCGCGTGATTCCCGTGCACGTTCTGCGCAACTCCCTGATCCCGGTGATAACCAACTCCGCGACGAACTTCGGCGTGCTTCTGGTCGGTGCGACCGTGACGGAGTACATCTTCAACATTCCCGGCGTGGGTCAGACCCTGTTCCAGGCGACGTTGAGGCATGAAGGACCGACCATCGTGTCCTTCGTGACGGTGTTCGTCATCATCTACGTTCTCGTCAACCTGCTCGTGGACCTGCTCTACGGACTACTCGACCCGAGGATCCGCTATGTCAAGTGACCGTCCTACCCACTACGTCGCTCCGGTGGCGGCCGAACAGCCGCCGACGGACGCCATCAACGTCAAAGGCAAGCCCGCGAGTCTCTGGCGGGACGCGTGGACAGATCTGCGCACACGTCCGTCGTTCTGGATCTCGCTCGGTATCGTCGCGATCATCCTGCTGATGGCTCTGTGGCCGACGCTGTTCACGCAGACGCCGCCGAACAACCAGTGCGAGCTCGCGAACTCCAATGCGGGGCCGGCTGCCGGGCACCCTCTCGGATACACGTTCCAGGGTTGCGACATCTGGTCGCGCATCGTCTGGGGCTCTCGCACATCGATCAGCGTCGGTCTTCTCGCAACCATCATCAGCTCGACTCTCGGACTGATCATGGGAGCCTTCGCCGGGTACTACGGCGGATGGCTCGATGCTGTTCTGTCCCGCGTCGGCGACATCTTCTTCTCGATCCCCTACATCCTCGCGGCGGTCGTCGTGATGACGGTGTTCTCCCAGTACCGCAACGTGTTCACGCTCGCATTCGCGATCGGTGGGTTCGCCTGGGCTGCGACGGCGCGTGTCGTCAGGGCAGAAGTGCTCAGAGTGAAACAGGCGGACTTCGTGATGGCCTCGGCCGCGCTCGGCAAGGGGCGCTTCGGCACTCTGCTGTCGCACGTGATCCCGAACGCCTTCGCTCCGCTCCTCGTTCTGGCGACGCTGGCGCTGGCCGGCGGTATCGTCGCCGAAGCCACGCTGAGCTTCCTCGGCGTCGGACTGGGAAGCGACGTCATGTCCTGGGGCAACGACATCAGTCAGGCCCAGCGGTCCTTGCGCGTCGCGCCGATGGCGCTGATCTATCCGTCGATCGTGCTCACCATCACGGTGCTCGCGTTCATCCTTCTGGGCGAGCTCATCCGAGACGCCCT
>JBOGEI010000325.1:0-2094 GCA_050701935.1 Microbacterium sp. | reverse complement strand
TCCTTGACCTCGACGAGCGACTTCAGCATGTTGAAGGCCTCTTCGAAGCGCAGCGGCGTCGGGTTGTGGGCGTTGCCCACGAAGCCGGTGACGCCAGGCGTGTGGCGCACGACCGACCAGGTGTCTTCCGTGAGCTCCATGCGCACCAGCACGTAGCCGGGGATGCGCACGCGGGTGACCATCTTGCGCTGGCCGTTCTTGATCTCGACCACGTCTTCCATCGGGACCTCGATCTGGTAGATCTCGTCCTCGACCTCGAGCGTCGACTTGCGCTGCTCGATGTTGGCCTTCACCTTGCGCTCGAAGCCCGCGTAGGAGTGGATGACGTACCACTTGCCCGGGAGCATGCGCAGGTCCATGCGGAAGGCCTCGTACGGGTCTTCCTCGACGTCTTCGTCGTCTTCTTCGGCGGAGGAGTCCTCGTCGCCGTTGACGTCGGGGCCGTCGTAGGGGGTGACCTCTTCGGCCGCAGCGGCGTCGAGGTCGGCGACCTCTTCGGCCACAGATTCGTTGAGGACCTCAGCGGCAGCCTCAGACTCAGCCGCTTCGTCCAGGTTGAGAGCGTCGTTCACGATCGCGTCCGCCTCCGGGTCGTCGATGTCGATGTCGATGTCATCCGTGTCGTCTCCTTCGCCGTCCTCGTCTTCGACGTGGACCGCGACGTGCTCAGCCGAGGTGACCGAGAGCTCTTCCTCAGCGAGGACGTTGCCCTCCTGGGCTTCGTCTTCCTCGCTGGACTGCTCTGCGGCGGTCGCCCAGTCGGCGTCGTCGGAATATCGTTCAGACACGTTGCTTCTTCTCCATAGCTGCGGCGCGAGCCGCGGGGGTCATCAGCCAGGGATTCCGAACACCCAGTGCGTCACGAACGCGAACAGCGTGTCCAAGCCGTAGACGATGCCCATGACGATGATCACGAAGACGAGCACCACCCCGGTGAACTTGAACAGCTCCTTGCGAGTCGGGGTGACGACCTTGCGGAGCTCGGCGATGACCTGGCGGATGAACAGGGCGATGCTCCCGAAGAACCGGGAGAAGGGGTTGCCCTTCTTCTCGCGGGTGGCGCCGGCCGCGACGACCTCGCCGCGCGGTTCGTCCTGATCCATCCTGAATGTACCTTTCGTGTGTCAGCGTTGCGCTGACGCGCAGGGCGGACAGGAATCGAACCTGCAACCTGCGGTTTTGGAGACCGCTGCTCTGCCAATTGAGCTACCGCCCTAGAGACCGGGAGGTCTCGGGGTGTCTTCTCCACCCTGTCACGCTCCCGCGGTCCGAGGACCCCAGGCATGGCGAAAGAATGCAGAAAACAACTGCCCCACAAGCATACGGCATCGATCCGGTGGTGCCGAACCGGGATCGCGAACGCGTGTTCTTGTTAGGCTCAGCGAGCGTATGCAGCAGGAGGGAGCGCCGGTGAGCGCTGATGTGCAGCAGTTCCAGGTGGACCTGCGCGGTGTCGTGGATCTGCTCAGCAGGCACATCTACTCCAGCCCCCGGGTGTATCTGCGGGAGCTTCTGCAGAACGCCCGGGATGCGATCACCGCCCGCCGCGAGGTGGACGGCGGGGGCGGACGCATCCGGATCACTCCCCTGACCGCGGAGACCGGCGAGTTCGTGCTGCGCGACGACGGCGTCGGTCTCACCGCGACGGAGGTCGCCGACCTGCTGGCGACCGTCGGCCGCAGCTCCAAGCGCGACATCTTCGACCTCCCCCGCAGCGACTACCTCGGGCAGTTTGGAATCGGCCTGCTCAGCTGCTTCATGGTCGCGGACACGATCGTGATCCGCTCGCGCAGTGCGCGGGGAGGCGCTTCGGTCGAGTGGACGGGCAGCGCGGACGGTACCTTCCAGGTCGCCGAGATCGACGAGGAGCTGCCGATCGGCACCAGCGTGCACCTCGTGCCGCGATTCGACGCCGATGAGCTGCTGCGCCCGGCTGCCGTGCACGAGCTGGCGACGACCTTCGGCGAGTTCCTCCCAGTGCGGGTGACGGTCGACACGGCCGCCGGCGACATCGACATCACCCGGGACGTGCCGTTCCTCGATGCGGCACAGGACCCCGACGCCGCCCTGCAGTACGGGCGCGACCTCCTCGGC
>JBOGEI010000324.1:0-2106 GCA_050701935.1 Microbacterium sp. | reverse complement strand
TCGACCTTGACCCACTTGTTGGGCTCGAGGTCCTTGTAGTGCTCGAAGAAGTGCGAGATCTCCTTCTTCGTGTACTCGGCGATGTCGTCGATGTCCTGGATGTGGGCCCAGCGCGGGTCCTTCGCCAGCACGGCGACGAGCTTGTCGTCTCCGCCGGCCTCGTCGCTCATCTTCAGCACGGCGACGGGGCGAACCTCGACGACGACGCCGGGGTAGATGGCCTGGTCGAGCAGCACGAGCACGTCGAGCGGGTCACCGTCTTCGCCCAGAGTGTTGTCGAAGTAGCCGTAGTCGGCCGGGTAGCCGAAGGTCGTGTAGAGCACGCGGTCGAGGTGCACTCGTCCGGTCTCGTGGTCGACCTCGTACTTCACGCGGCTGCCGCGCGGAATCTCGATGACGGCGTCGTGTGCGCCCATGCGTGTGCTCCTCAGGAAAAGTTCGGTTGGATGCCGCGGACTAGCCTACCTGCGGCGCTCGCACGCCTGTGGGACCCGTCGCTCAGGTTCCGGAGTCGATCGTCGGCGCAGGCTCCTTGCTCGGGCGCCGGCGGAACAGGCGATTGAGCAGGCGGCTCATCGGATCGCTCAGAAGCAGGAGGAACAGCCCCGCGTATCCGTGCGGAGACGCGGCGACCGCGATCGCGAGCGCTGCAGCGAACAGGATGATCGCGGCAAGGTCGCCGATCGCCCCCAGCCTGATCGTCTCGGTCGAGATGGTGCTGAGCTCGCGATGCCGCGCCAGGTAGAGCCAGCCGGCGAGGGTCGTGACCTGCGTCATGATCAGCGTGCCGATGTAGACCACCGCCTGGAGCGGATCGGTGTCCATCTGCCCGATCATCGCCGTGGGCACGGGCAGCCACACGATCGTCGCCATCCAGGCCACGTTGATCCACAGCAGCGGCCCGGTGATGAACTCCACGTCGCGGTACTGGCGGTGGTGCCCCATCCAGAACGTCGCGATGAGGAGGAAGCTCAGTCCGAAGCTCAGCAACTGGCCCGAATGCTCGGCGAGGAACTCGGCCGTGCTCAGGTTCCCCGATGCGGCCTCGGAGACGGATTCCATCAACGGCAGGATGAGCAGCGTCATCGCGATCGCCACGACGGCGTCGACGAACGCCTTGAAGCGCTCCGTTCGGAAGGGCTTCGCGTGTGAGTTGTCTGCCACGGCGTCAGGATAGCCCCGCCTTCGCACTCGACGCACTTCTCGGATCGGCGCGGATGGGCCCGGTGCCCTAGCGTGGAAGCCGTGCCGTCTCTTTCTCCCGCCATCGCCGAGATCCGCCTCGCAGTGCGCACCGCGCTCGCTGAGGTCCCCGAAGGATCGGTGGTGATCGTCGCCCTCTCCGGCGGTGCCGATTCACTCGCCCTCGCCGCCGCCACGGCCTTCGAAGCGTCCAAACGCGGTCTTCGTGCGGCGTCCGTCACGGTCGACCATGGTCTCCAGCACGACTCCGCCGAGGTGGCAGCCGACGCTGCGCGCATCGCGCAGGGGCTCGGACTCGACGCACGCGTGGTGCGTGTCGCCGTCTCGGGGGAGGGCGGCCCGGAAGCCGCGGCACGCGAAGCGCGGTACCGCGTGCTGCGAGACGCCGCCTCGGAGGTTCGCGCCTCGACAGTGCTCCTCGGACACACTCTCGACGATCAGGCGGAGACCGTGCTCCTCGGTTTGGCGCGAGGTTCCGGCGCCGCGAGCCTGCAGGGCATGGCGCCGATGCGGGAAGACGAAGACGGAGTGAGGTGGGCGCGCCCGCTGCTCGGTGTGCGCCGCGAGAAGACGCGGGCCTTCTGCGCCGCATCCGACCTCACCCCGTGGGACGACCCGCACAACTTCGACGACCGCTACGCCAGGGTGCGGGTGCGCGAACGGGTGCTGCCGGTCCTCGAAGCGGAGCTCGGGCCCGGCATCGCCGATGCGCTCGTGCGCACGGCCGAGCAGCTGCGCGAGGACGCGGAGGCGTTCGACGAGATGATCCACGAGACGATCGAGGACATCGTCGAGCACGCCGAAGCGGGCATCTCGGTCAGCGTGGCCGCCCTCGCCGCGAACCCCGCTGCGCTGCGCAACCGCATCATCCGTCTCGTCGTCGACAGCGAGTTCGGGGTGAGC
>JBOGEI010000323.1:0-2110 GCA_050701935.1 Microbacterium sp. | reverse complement strand
CGAGGCGGGTGTTGTCAGCAGGCGCCGGATCGATGGCGGCCTTGGCGACCTCGGCCGCGAACTCCGAGACGTTGTAGAGCTTGCCGGCCGACTCACGGCGCTCTGCGATCGCGCCGGGGTTCGCCCGCTCGAGCAGCGTCGCGGTGATTGTGCCCTCGATCATGTCGCCGGAGACGACGGTGAATCCGATTCCCTTGTCCGCGAGGCCGGGGATGAGCTCGCGGAGAGCATCTTCACCGGCACGCTTCGAGAGCGCGACGGGCTCGTACTCCGGCATCGTCGGCGTGGTGCGGATGAAGTGCGCCTGATGGCTGGTCACGAACACGACGCGCGCGCCCTCTCCGAGCAGCGGTGTCGCCGCGTTCAGGACGTTGAGCTGCGCGTCACGGTTCAGCGTGAGCGCGTAGTCCTCGCCCATCCCGGATTCCATGCCGCCGGAGGCGTTGAGCACGAGCACGTCGAGCTGACCGTACTCCGCGCGGATGGCGTCAAACATCTCGGCGACGGACTCCGGATCCGTCAGATCGGCGCCGACCACGAGCGCCCGGCGCCCGAGCTCACGCAGCTGAGCGGCGAGCTTCTCCGCACGAGGGGCCTTGTTGCGGAAGTTGATGACGACGTCGGCGCCGGCCTCGGCGAGGTAGCGCACGGTGTCGGCGCCGATCCCCCGCGATGAACCGGTAACAAGGGCGACCTTGCCGTCGAGGGATCCTGCGGGAAGAACGTCGGTCACGGTGACTCCTCATGATGCGTGAAAAAGCCGTGATCGCACGGCCCTCACACACTATCAAGCACGCGCTGTGGCACCGGGATCGGTGGCCCCCGCGTGATACGTTGACCACAAAGGAGGCCGCATGGACAACTTCGCGACATTCGTCACGTTCATCGACCAATGGGCTTGGATCGGCTGGCTGGTCCTGATCGCCGTCTTCCTCGTCATCGAGATGCTCTCGCTGGACTTCACCTTCCTCATGCTGAGCTTCGGCAGCGTCGTCGGTCTCGTCACCGATCTGATCGGCGTCCCGGTCTGGGTTCAGGTGATCATCGCGGCGGCCGCCGCCGCCCTGTTCATCCTGTTCCTGCGCCCGCCGCTGCTCAAACGACTGCGACGCGGTGAAGACCCGACGAAGTCCAACGTGGATGCACTCGTCGATCTGCGTGGCATCGCGCTGCACGAGATCACGCAGATCTCCGGCCAGGTCAAGCTCGCCAACGGCGACACCTGGACCGCACGTGCCGCCTCACCCGTACCGATCCCTCAGGGGGCCCCTGTCGCCGTGAGCGCGATCAACGGCGCCACCGCCATCGTCCGTCCCGTAAACGACTAGGAGAACTTCGTGAACGACGCATCGTTCATCCCGACTGCGATCCTGTGGATCCTCGTCATCGCGGTCATCATCTTCGTGGTGGTCACGGTTGCGCGCGCAATCCGCATCATCCCGCAGGCGACCGCAGGTGTCGTGGAGCGCCTGGGGCGCTATCACAAGACCTTGACCCCAGGCTTGAACGTGCTCGTCCCGTTCATCGATCGACTGCGCCCCTTGATCGACATGCGCGAGCAGGTCGTATCCTTCCCGCCGCAGCCCGTGATCACCGAGGACAACCTCGTGGTCTCGATCGACACCGTCGTCTACTTCCAGGTGACGGACGCGCGCGCCGCGACCTATGAGATCGCGAACTACCTCGGTGCCGTCGAGCAGCTGACCACCACCACGCTTCGCAACGTCGTCGGTGGTCTCAACCTCGAAGAGGCTCTCACCAGCCGTGACAACATCAACGGTCAGTTGCGTGTGGTGCTCGACGAGGCGACTGGCAAGTGGGGAATCCGGGTCGGCCGCGTCGAGCTCAAGGCGATCGATCCGCCCATCTCCATCCAGGACTCCATGGAGAAGCAGATGCGCGCCGAGCGTGACCGTCGAGCGGCGATCCTGACCGCTGAGGGAACCAAGCAGTCGGCGATCCTCGAGGCCGAAGGTGCACGTCAGGCCGAGATCCTCCGCGCCGAGGGCGACAAGCAGGCGGCCGTGCTTCGCGCGCAGGGTGAGGCCGAGGCCATCCAGAACGTCTTCAGCGCCATTCACCAGGGCGAACCGGATGACAAGCTCCTCGC
>JBOGEI010000322.1:0-2164 GCA_050701935.1 Microbacterium sp. | reverse complement strand
GTCACACTCCTGCGCCTGATGAGCGAGATGGTGACGGACGAGCACGGGCTCGCTGCCAGCATCGGCACCGAGAACGCCCCGTTCGGTCTCGGTGAGGCATCGATCGTCGCCAGCAACTACGCTGCGCCCAGCGGCACGGCGCGAGTCGGCGTGATGGGGCCGACGCGAATGGACTACCCGAGCAACCTCGCCGCAGCGCGGGCCGTGGCCCGCTACCTGTCGCGGATGCTCGACGAAGACGAGGCCGGCCGCTGAGGCGGCCGCCGACAAGACACACGCAGAAAGGCGATTGTGGCGGACCACTATGAGGTTCTCGGGGTGTCCCGAGACGCTTCCACCGACGACATCAAGAAGGCGTACCG
The DNA here is from genome assembly GCA_050701935.1 of Microbacterium sp. Taxonomy (GTDB): domain Bacteria; phylum Actinomycetota; class Actinomycetes; order Actinomycetales; family Microbacteriaceae; genus Microbacterium. Next base: position 1,802 of record JBOGEI010000322.1, on the reverse strand, counting down.
ACGCCTCGCGCGGCAGCTGCACCCGGATGTGAACCCGGGAGAAGACGCTTCGGAGCGCTTCAAGCTCGTCACGCACGCGTACGACGTGCTCAGCGACGACGAATCGCGCCGGCGCTACGACATGGGTGGAGGAGACGGTGCTGCCGGCAACTTCGGCGGGTTCGGTGGTTTCGGCGACATCTTCGAGACCTTCTTCGGCGCCTCGCAGGGCGGCGGGCGCGGCGCGCGTCCGCGCTCGCGTCGAGAGCGGGGACAGGACGCGCTCGTTCGCGTGACGCTCGACCTGGGTGATGTCGTCTTCGGTGCGCACCGCGACATCGACGTCGACACCGCCGTGCTGTGCGAGACCTGTCAGGGCTCGTGCTGCCAGGAGGGTACGTCTCCCGTCACCTGCGACATCTGCGGCGGCTCCGGCCACGTGCAGCGCCAGGTGCGGAGCCTGCTGGGCAACGTCGTGACCTCGCAGCCCTGCGGCACCTGCGAAGGCTACGGCACGACGATCCCTTACCCGTGCGGCACCTGCGGGGGGCAAGGACGCGTGCGCTCACGCCGCACTGTGTCCCTCGACATCCCGGCCGGCGTCGAGACAGGGCTTCGTCTGCAGCTGCCGGGTTCGGGCGAGGTCGGAAAGGCCGGCGGGCCGAACGGCGACCTGTATGTGGAGGTCACGGTGAACCCGCACGCCGCGTTCAGCCGCGATGGCGATGATCTGCTCGCCACCCTCGAGGTGTCGATGACAGATGCGATCCTCGGCACCGAGACCAAGATCCAAGGGCTGGATGGCGAGGTCGACCTGGAGATCCGTCCCGGCGTGCAATCCGGCGACGTGCTCACCATCAAGGGCCGCGGCATCACTCCGCTGCGAGGAACGCAGCGCGGCGACCTGCGCGTCGGCGTGCAGGTGCTGACGCCGACGAGGCTCGACTCGGCGCAGCGCGCGCTGATCGAGGACTTCGCAAAGAAGGCGAAATCGCCGGCACCCGAGCTGGCGCAGTTCCAGCAGGGACTCTTCTCGAAGCTTCGCGACCGCTTCCGCAACCACTGATCATGGCATTGCACTTCCTGGTCGAGTCATCGACGCACGCTGCCGTCGGCGACCTGGTGTCGTTGACCGGTGCCGAGGCGAAGCACGCGGCCGTCGTGCGGCGGCTCCGCGTCGGGGAGGCGGTCACAGTAGGTGATGGCGCCGGGGTGTGGCTCGAGGGGGTCGCCGAAGAGGTGTCTCCGACGCGAGTCGAGGTCCGCATAGCCGAGCGCACGGAGTATCCGGCCCCCGTGCCGCGGATCGTCCTGGTCCAGGCTCTCGCGAAGGGCGATCGCGATGAGCTCGCGGTGCAGGCCGCGTGCGAACTCGGCGTCGACGAGATCGTTCCCTGGCAGGCGAGCCGCAGCGTGTCGCGCTGGGAGGGTCCGAAAGCGGTGAAGGGCCGGGAGCGCTGGGCGACCATCGTGCGCGAAGCGGCCAAGCAGGCGCACCGCTCCTGGGTTCCTGTGGTCTCGGCGCCCGTTTCGACGGCGGAGCTCGCCGCGCGGACCGCCGCCCAGCGCGTACTGCTGCTCGACCCGAGCGCGTCGACCCGCCTCTCGGAACTCGAGCCCGATGATCGTGACATCGTGTTGGTCGTCGGTCCGGAAGGCGGCATCTCGGACGACGAACTCGTGAGGCTCTCCGACGCTGGAGCCGAGCGCGTCCTGCTCGGATCCACGGTGTTGCGCACATCGACGGCGGGGCCCGCAGCGATCGCGGTCCTTTCGGCGGCGCTCGGACGCTGGTGACGCGAAGAGGGTGCGCGTCCATCGGA
>JBOGEI010000321.1:0-2169 GCA_050701935.1 Microbacterium sp. | reverse complement strand
GTCTTGAGAGAGCTGGTGAGCTGGGAGACGATGGCGCGTTCTGCGGCGAGCTCGCGGAACGCGTCGGCGCCGACGAGCGCTTCGATACGACGATTGGAGGCGCCGACGGAGGACTCTCCGACCAGGCTGACAAGCCCGATCTCCGCGCTCGTGCTCACATGCGTTCCGGCGCAGAGCTCGCGAGACCAGGGGCCGCCGATGTCGACCATGCGCACGACATCGCCGTACTTCTCCCCGAACAGCGCCATGGCGCCTGCTTCCTTCGCCTCGTCGAGCGACACGATGCGCGTGGTCACCTCGAGGGCATCCTGCACTGCGCGGTTCGTGATCTCCTCGATCTCGCTGCGGGTGTCGGCGGAGAGAGCCTGCGACCAGGAGAAGTCGAATCGCATGTAGCCGGCGCGGTTCAACGATCCCGCCTGAGTGGCGGTCGGGCCCAGTGTGTCGCGGAGCGCGGCGTGCACCAGGTGGGTGGCCGAGTGCGCCTGTCGTGCGGCACGGCGATTCGCCGCGTCCACGACCGTGGTCGCGATGTCGTCCACGGCAACGCTCCCGCGAGTGACCTCGACGGTGTGGCTGATCAGTCCGGGGACCGGCTTCTGCACGTCGAGCACCTCGAGCAGGTAGCCGGGGCCGACGATCGTGCCCTTGTCGGCGACCTGGCCGCCCGACTCGGCGTACAGGGTGGTCTCTGTGAGGACGACCTCGGCGATCTGCCCCTCGGCCGCGCTGCGCACCGGAACGCCGTCGACGAGGAGTCCGAGCACGCGCGACTCGACCTCGAGGGCGGTGTACCCGTCGAAGCCGGTCTCGCCCAGCGCGCGGAGGTCGCGGTAGATCGACACGTCGGCGAGCTGGCGCTTGCGGTTGCGGGCGTCGTCCTTGGCACGCTGACGCTGCTCCTGCATGAGCGTGTCGAAAGCGGCGCGGTCGACGTCGAGGCCCGCCTCCTCGGCCACTTCGAGCGTGAGGTCGATCGGGAAGCCGTAGGTGTCATGCAGCAAGAACGCCTCGGGGCCGCTGAGCGTCTTGCCTCCGCCCTTCTTGGTCTCATCGAGAGCAAGGTCGAGGATCGTCGAACCCGAGGCGAGCGTGCGCCGGAAGGTCTCCTCTTCGGCGAAGGCTGACGCGGAGAGCACCGACCAGTCCTTCTCGAGCTCCGGATACGTCGTCTTCATCGCATCACGGGATGCCGCGAAGAGCTCGGGGAACACCGGCTCGTCGACGCCGAGCAGCCGCATGGAACGCACCGTGCGGCGCATCAGGCGGCGCAGGATGTATCCGCGCCCCTCGTTGGATGGACGCACACCGTCGGAGAGGAGCATGAGGGAGGAACGCACGTGGTCGGCGACGACACGGAATCGGACATCGTCCTCATGCTCTGCACCGTACCGACGGCCGGAGAGCTCGATCGCACGGTCGAGCACCGGACGCACCTGGTCTGACTCGTACATGTTGTCGACGCCCTGCTTGAGGAACGCCACACGCTCGAGCCCCATGCCGGTGTCGATGTTCTTCATCGGCAGCTCACCGACGATGTCGAATTCCGTCTTGCCGCGGATGTTCTCGATGAAGTCCTGCATGAACACGAGGTTCCAGATCTCCAAGAACCTCGAGTCGTCCACGGCGGGACCGCCGTCCTTGCCGTAGGCGGGACCACGGTCGAAGAAGATCTCCGAGTCCGGGCCACCTGGGCCGGGCTGGCCGGTGTTCCAGTAGTTGTCCGCGCGCCCGAGGCGCTGGATCCGTTCGGGCTTCAGCCCGATGATGTCGCGCCAGATGGCCTCTGCCTCGTCGTCGGTCTCGTAGACCGTGACCCAGAGGTCCTTCTCGTCGAAGCCGAGACCGCCATCGGACTCAGCGCTCGTGAGGAGCTCCCACGCGTAGCGGATCGCGCCTTCTTTGAAGTAGTCGCCGAACGACCAGTTGCCCAGCATCTGGAAGAACGTGCCGTGGCGGGCCGTACGACCGACTTCTTCGATGTCGTTGGTGCGGATGCACTTCTGCACATCGGCGATGCGCGGATGAGGCGCTGGGACGACACCCGTGAGATACGGGATCATCGGCACCATTCCGGCGACCGTGAACAACAGCGACGGGTCGTCGCTGACCAGGGAGGCGGAGGGGACGATGAGGTGGTCGTTCTTCTCGAAGAAGTCGAGGTAACGC
>JBOGEI010000320.1:0-2244 GCA_050701935.1 Microbacterium sp. | reverse complement strand
CCGGCGGGCGGGTGACGTCCGAACTCCGCAATCGCGCCAGCGCCACGGCGCGATTGCTGCTCGTCACGACCGCCCACACGTCGCGCGGCAGCGTGGCGACCAGCCGCGATGCGCCGGGGATCTCCCTCGTATGAACCGCTGCCTCGATCTCGAGTGCGATCAGCTCTGCGGTCGCCTCGACCGCGGCCTCAGGCCCGACGAGGCCCGCGACGACCTCGCTCGGCCTCATCCCGTGGGGCGCATCTCGCAGGAAGTCGAACGAGGGGGCGTGCCTGCTCGCCCACGCAGCCCACGCCGGCGCGGCGGCGGCAACCGAGTCGACCAGCACACCGTCGCAGTCGAACAGCAGGCCGGCTCCCACGAACTCCCAGGATTCCCCGTTCCGGAGATGTGATAATTTTGGCATAGGCCAAAAGTATCATCCGGCACGGGGGGACCGCGCCGCGGAGGGGAACACCATGCCAACGAGAATCGCCGTCAACGGACTCGGTCGAATCGGCCGCAACCAGCTTCGACTGCTGCTGGCACGCAGATCGGACCTCGAGCTCGTCGCCGTGAACGACCCGCGTGGCACGCGCGCCATCGTCGAACAGCTGAAGCGAGACGGGGACAGCGGCCCGTCGACGCGGGGAGTGCGGCACGACGAGAACCATCTCTTCCTCAACGGCCACGCACTCAGGATGCTCTCCGAGCGCGATCCGGAGCGTCTGCCCTGGTCCGAGCTCGGAGTCGACATCGTGATCGAAGCCACCGGCTCCGACACGTGCGCCGAGGTCGCCAGGAAGCACCTGATCGCCGGCGCGAAGAAGGTGATCATGACGGCTCCGTCCGCGGGCGACGACGGAACCTTCATGCTCGGCGTGAACGAGCATGCGTACGATCCGGATCGACACCATGTCATCTCCAGCGCCTCGTGCACCACGAACTGCCTCGCGCCGGTCGCGAAGGTGTTCCATGAGGCGTTCGGGATCGACTCGGGCCTGCTCACGACGATCCACGCCGACTCGACGGACCAGCTCTTCCCCGACGTCCCGCACACCGACCCTCGCTCGACGGCGAAGAGACACGGGAAGATCACCTCGAGCAGCGCGGGAGTGGCTCTGGCCATCGGACGCGTGCTGCCGGAGCTCGACGACGGACGCCTCGACGGCTACGCATTGCGGGTTCCTGCGATCAGCGGTTCGATCACGCACCTCACCGTCACGGCGTCCCGACCGGTGACCGCCGCCGAGGTCAAGGCCGCGTATGAGACGGCCGCCCATGGCTCCCTCAAGGGAATCCTGCGGTGCGCCGACGATGAGATCGCCGTCCACGACACCATCATCGACCCCCATTCATCCATCCTGGATGCCGGACTGATCCGAGTGATCGGATCCCAGGTGAAGATCTCCGCCTGGTACGACGACGAGTGGGGATACTCGCACCGTCTCACCGAGCTCGCCGAATTCGTGGCAGAGAGGCTGTAAACAATGACGACCCTCGACATGCGCCCGCGTACCGCGATCGCATTCCGGCATGTCCATTTCGAAGACCTGGGGATCATCGAGCCGCTCCTGATCGAACGCGGGTACCGGGTGGAGTACACCGACCTCGGCATCGAGGCCATCGATATCGAGCAGGTGGACGAAGCCGACCTGCTGATCGTGCTGGGCGGGCCGATCGGCGTGAACGACACCGACGAGTATCCGTTCCTGCACGCTTCGAAAGAGGCCGTCGCACATCGCGTCCGCAGTGGCCGCCCGCTGCTGGGGGTCTGTCTCGGCGCGCAGCTCATCGCCGAGGCACTGGGCGGCGAGGTACGCCCGACCGGAACCGTGGAGATCGGGTACGCGCCGCTGGAGCTCACCGACGAAGGGCTCGATTCGCCACTGGCCCCGCTCGAGGGAATGCCCGTGCTGCGTTGGCACGGCGACGCATTCACGATCCCCGAGACCGCCCGCCACCTCGCACGCACTCCGGGGTTTCCGAATCAGGCGTTCAGCACGGACTCGGTCCTCGCCCTCCAGTTCCACGTGGAAGCCGACCACCGCACCATCGGACGCTGGCTGATCGGCCACGCACACGAACTGCACCACAACGGCATCGACCCGCGCAGCATCCGAGAAGACGCGAAGCGCCACGGCCCCGAGCTCGAGCGGGCGGCGCGCAGCGCGCTCGGGGCCTGGCTGGATGGGCTCGGGCACACGCCTCCGATCGCCGCCGACTGAGCTCCGCCGCATACGAAGGGCCGGGTCCGTGTGGACC
>JBOGEI010000319.1:0-2255 GCA_050701935.1 Microbacterium sp. | reverse complement strand
CGAAGACCACCGCGCCGAGACCGATCGCGCACAGAGCACCGCTCCACCAGTCGACCTTGTTGCCGCGGGGATGCTCCGGCAGGTGAAGACGGCTGAGCAGCAGGAGGGTGATCCCGATCGGGATCACGTTGATGAGGAAGACGAAGCGCCAGGAGAGGTAGTCCACGAACAGCCCGCCCAGCAGCGGACCGACCAGTTGCGCTCCCGTGGTGAAGGCGGTCCACACCCCGATCGCTCTCGATTGCACGTCGGCACGCATCGTCGCGGTGATCAATGCGAGCGAGCTCGGCACCAGCAGTGCTCCCGCCGCTCCCTGCCCGGCACGGGCGATGATCAACATCAGCGGATCGATCGCCGCGGCGACCGCGATCGATGCCACCCCGAAGGCGATCAATCCGATGCGCATCACCAGAACGCGTCCGTAGGCGTCGGACACTGACCCCGCGAGCAGGATCAGGGCGCTCAACGTGATCAGATACGCATCGACGACCCACTGCTGGGTGGTGATGCCGCCGCCGAGTTCACGGCTGATCGCGGGCAGTGCGACGTTCACCACCGTGCCGTCGAGGAACGTCACGAACGACGCGAGCACCGCGATGGAGATGACGAGCCGCTGGAGCGGGGCGAAGGATGCTGCCACAGCCCGACACTACCCCCGGGGACGGAGGGTGCGGGCCGATGCTGGTCAGACCGCCCGCGTCGGCATCGACAGCGGCGGGGCGGGGCGCGGCGCCGGTGTCCCGGCGAGAAGCAGCCGTGCGAGTCCGGCGGTTCCCTCTTCATCGACCGAGCCGCGCTGTCGGTCGGCTCCGGTGCCGACCATGCGCAGTCGCTCGATGCCCGTGCCGACTCGTTCCTCGTCGCCGAGTTGCCGAAGCGCGGGAGCGATCATGGCCAGCATCCGGTCGGCGACCACCCGGACGTCTTCGATGTCGCCGTTCGTCGGATCGATCACGCGCGCATCCATCCCTCGGCGAGCGGCCGCCCACAGCGACGCGTCGAGGCCGTCGACCCCGATGTCCGCCTGGGGCTGGTCGTCAGTCAGCACGAGCGCCCGAGAGAGCAGTGCGGCGAGCACGGAGTCTTCCGCGGTCAGCTGCGCGTCGAAGACCCGCACCTCGATCGTGGGAAAGCGTTCCGAGATCCGTACGGCCCACGCCAGCGAAGACGCCTCGGTGATCGCCTGCAGGTCGATGAGCCGTCGCACCTGCGTGCGGTAGTCGTCGAAGTCGTGGAACCGTGGTGGGGACCAGGATGCCGGCAGGCGACGGATCAGGATGCTGCGCCAGCTGGCATACCCCGAGTCGCGTCCGTTCACGAACGGGCTGTTGCCGGTGAGCGCGAGCAGCGTCGGGAGCCAGCCTCGCACGCGGTTGATCGCCCGCACTCTCTCCTCGTCGTCGACCACTTCGATGTGCACGTGGAGGCCGTTGACCTCGTGATCGCGCGTGAGGTGCCCGAGCTGCGCGGCGACGTCGTCGTAGTGAGGGGAAGGTGAGACTGCCGAGGAGCGCGTGGTGGCGAAGGGCGTGCCGGTTCCCGCCGCGATCGCACGTTGCTCCTGAGCGTGCCAGCCGATGAGTGCTCGCAGATGACTCAGCTGCGCCTCGGCGTCCGTGGCGGTCGAGACCGGCTCGGTGAGGCACTCGATCTGCGAGGTCAGGTACTCCTTCGTGACCTCACCGCCGGTGCGCAGGCGCGTGATGCGCTCGCGAGTGCCGGCAGCCAGCGCCACGGGCACCAGCGAGTGCACATCGAGGAAGAGGAACTCCTCCTCGATGCCGAAGCGGGTCATCCGGAGCCTCAGTGGTTCCTGAGCGCGGAGATCAGCTCGGATTTCCGTTTGCCGCTGTACCCGGTCAGGCCCAGTTCCTTCGCGCGTCTGCGCAGCTCGGGCACGGTCCACTCCTCGTAGTCGCCGTGCTCGCCGCCGCGGCGTCCGACGGCGCTGCGCCCCTCTTTGGCCGCAGCGTTCGAGATCCGTGCGGCCTTCTCCTTGGAAGCGCCGTCGTCCCGGAGCTCCTCATACAGTTCCGGGTCTTTCAGTGAATTGTTGCGTCGTCCTGGCATGTTCGACTCCTTCGCGCACTCGGAGGGCGGAAGTCAACCCCCTCTGACATATGTGCCGCCGCGGCTAGCGTGGGGGCACCGCAGTCGGGCGTTCGCGCCCCGAAAGAAGGGAAAGACCGATGAACATCCTCCTGATCATCGTCATCGTCGTCGCAGTGATCCTCGCGATCACCGGAGGACTGGTG
>JBOGEI010000318.1:0-2285 GCA_050701935.1 Microbacterium sp. | reverse complement strand
GAGCGCACCTTCGTCGGGTCGATGCCCTTCGGGATCGGCAGTGACGACAGCGACTGCGACACCGAGTCCACGCGGCGGATGACGGCGGCCATCGTGGCCTTGTCGATCGCCTTCGGGAGCTTCTTGATCGTCTTGGAGAGGTCGGCGATGGCGACCTCGTCGTCACCGTGTCCTACATAGAGCACCGTGACCGGGACGCCGTGCGCGACGCGCTGCGCCTTGCTGCGCTCCTCGTTGACGAGACGGGTCAGCCGCCCGCGCGCGCCCTCGCCGACGACGACGATGCCACCGCGGCCGATGGTGCGATACACCGCTTCTTGCGTCTTCGGGTTGATCCCGACGGGCGTCTCGGAGGCCTGCCAGCTGCGACCCAAGCTGGTGCTGAGCACGTGGCCTGTAGCGCCGGGCATGCCGTCGATCTTCGAGTACATGGCAGACGTCGACAACCGCGTCATGAGGAACAGGGCACCGAGGATACCCAGCATGAGGCCGGTGATACCCCACAGGACGAGCGTCCAGACCTGGAAGGGGGGAATCAGATACCCGGCGACGAGGCCGAGAAGCACACCGCCGATGAGGATCGCAGCCTGTGCCCAGGGGAGCCAGGCGTACGCCTCACGAGTGAACCGGAAGAGGGACTTGATCTGGGAGAAGAACCCAGGACGCTTTTCGGGTTCAGGAGCACGCTTTGCCATGGGCACCAGCCTACCGAGTCTGCGGGCTCGGTGATGTCGACGTTCGCGTCAAGCGGAGCGACCGTGAACGCACTCGTTCTGCACATCCGGGTGTCGGCACGAATCCATTCGAGTGGCGCCGGAATCCGCAGCGCCTCGTCCCTCGCTGCGCTGTGATGGACGAATGGCAGGCATCGAGATCGCAGATGAGCGCAGGACGTCACTGGTACCTGGTGCGCATCGGGTGATCAGGACGGTGGATGCGACCGAGGGGCCATTCGCGGGAACACTCGTCACCGACGGCGAGAGGGTGGTCGTGAGGGTGGATGCGGCGTCCCTCAGCGGGTGGGTGGGGTGGCGGTTCTCGGGTGCGGAGCATATCGCCGCACCACTGGACGTCAGCCGGCACAGCGGAGGGCACGATGCGCTGCTTCCCTGGTGCACGGACCGGGTGCTGGGGTTTCTCGGTCGGCGGACGGCGGCAGGAGCGGGTGTGGCACCTGGGGAGTGCAGCACGGTCGTGATCAGTCTGCTCCGCGGTCTGGATGAGCTGGGGCAGGGAGCGGAGGGTGTGTGCACCGGAGTGTGGTGGCTCACCGACGGCGGCCGCCCCCTGTTCGTCATCGGCGAAGGCCCTGATGCCAGGGCGGCGGTCGTCGAGATCCTCCGACAGTTGCGTGAGCACAGCACCGACAGAGTGCTCAAACGCGCGCTTCGCGTGATCGAGGAGGGGCTGGGCAAGACTCTCGCGCAGCCGCGACTTCCGCGCAAGCTCACCGAAGCGTGGGAGCAGGAGTTGTTGAGCGTCGCTGCTGCGCAGCCGTTGGAGCGAGGAACCCACGCGCCTGAGCGCGCCAGAGACATCGCACGGGCCGTGACATCTCGTGACGTCGTCACGGCACCCGCCGCGCAGCGACTGCGAGCCGACCGTTCCCGCACGAGGGAAGCACGCAGAGTCGTCGACGGAGTCGGCGTCGTCCGCGGCGCCGCGCACGCCATCGCCCGCGAGATTCGCGGGTGGCTCGAGGCCGCGCGGCGCATCCGTTCCGCACGAGACACAGCGACTGCGAAGTCGATGGGGCGAAGCGAGGCGCGGGGACACCTGCGACGACGCTCTCTGCTCGTCGCAGCAGCCGCCGCCGGGCTGGTGCTCGTCGGCGGGTTGCTCCTGCCGAACGGCGACGCATCGGGTGAGGCCCCGGACGCCACGGAGCGAGTCTCCTCGGAAGATCCGTCATCGGCTCGCGATGAACCGCAACCTCAGGGAACACCTGCGGCCGCTGACGCCCCAGGCGAAGACGACGGCATGAGGCCCGTTCCGGTGGCGGAAGAAGACCCGGCTGTGGCGGCAGCCGCACTTCTGAAGACCATCGCGGATTGTCGTGCCCGGAGCGACAGCTCATGTGCTGATGCGGTGGCGGGGGATTCGGAGGGGGTGATGGATGCTCTCGGCGCTTCGGAGCCCGTGCCTTCCTCCGCCGAGTTGGTCGATTCCTACGGAGATGTGGCGGTGGTGCGACTCGGCATGGATGTCTCCAGTGGAGATGCGACGCAGATGATGGTCGTACTCATCCGGGCCGAAGAGAAATGGCTGGTCCGCGACGTCTATGA
>JBOGEI010000317.1:0-2286 GCA_050701935.1 Microbacterium sp. | reverse complement strand
GCACGGGTCAGCGTCTCGTGGTCGTGCTCAAGCGCGACGCCGTCGCGAAGGTCGTGCTCAACAACCTGTACAAGCACACGCAGCTGCAGGAGAACTTCGGCGCGAACATGCTCGCGATCGTCGACGGCGTGCCGCGCACTCTGGCGATCGACGGCTTCATCACGCACTGGATCGCGCACCAGATCGACGTGATCGTCCGGCGTACGGAGTTCCGCCTGCGCGAGGCCGAGAAGCGCATGCACATCCTGCGCGGATACCTGAAGGCGCTCGACGCCCTCGACGAGGTCATCGCGCTCATCCGTCGGTCGCAGACCACGGCGGATGCGAACGAGGGACTGCAGAAGCTCCTCGACATCGACGAGATCCAGGCCGACGCGATCCTGCAGATGCAGCTGCGTCGCCTCGCCGCCCTCGAGCGCCAGAAGATCATCGACCAGGCGAACGAGCTCGAAGCTCAGATCACCGATTACAAGGCGATCCTGGCCGATGAGGGTCGTCAGCGCACGATCATCCGCGAGGAGCTGACCGGGATCGTCGACCGCTTCGGAGACGAGCGTCGCACGCACATCCTGCACGGCTTCGACGGCGACGTCTCGATGGAAGACCTCATCGCCGAAGAGGAGATGGTCGTCACCGTCACGCGCGAGGGCTACATCAAGCGCACGCGCAGCGACAACTACCGCTCCCAGCACCGCGGTGGCAAGGGAGTCAAGGGCGCGCAGCTGCGGGCCAACGACATCGTCGAGCACTTCTTCGTGACCACGACCCACCACTGGCTTCTGTTCTTCACCGACAAGGGTCGCGTCTATCGCGCGAAGACCTACGAGGTGCCGGAGTCCGGGCGCGACGCCAAGGGCATGCACGTCGCTAACCTGCTGGCGCTGCAGCCGGATGAGAGCATCGCTCAGGTGCTCGACATCCGCGACTACCAGGTGGCCGACTACCTGGTGCTGGCCACGCGCGAGGGTCTCGTCAAGAAGACCCGCCTCGAGGCGTACGACACCAACCGTCAGGGTGGCGTCATCGCCATCCGCCTGAACGACGAGGACGAGCTGGTCAGCGCACTGCTCGTCGACGCCACCGATGACATCCTCATGATCAGCCGCCGCGGCATGTCGGTGCGCTTCGAAGCGACCGATGAGGCCCTGCGTCCGATGGGACGCGCGACGGCCGGTGTTCGCGGCATGAAGTTCAAGATCGATGACGACTCCCTGCTCTCGGCATCCGTCGCAGCTCCTGGGAAGTTCGTGTTCGTCGTCACGGACGGCGGCTACGCCAAGCGCACCGCGGTAGAGGAATACCGCGTGCAGGGACGCGGTGGAACGGGCATCAAGGTCGCCAAGCTCAACGACGATCGCGGCACTCTCGCAGGGGGTCTGATCGTCGCCGAGGACGACGAGGTCTTGGTGGTTCTCTCCAGCGGCAAGGTGGTACGCTCTGCCGTGGCCGAGGTCCCCGCCAAGGGGCGAGACACCATGGGAGTGGTGTTCGCTCGTACGACGGAGGCCGACCGGATCCTCGCCATCGCCCGTAACGGTGAGCGTGGCCTCGCCGAAGACGAGGCGGATGCGGAGGATGCCGAGCCCCAGGCCCCCGAGACGACAGAGACCCCCGAGGATACAGACGCATGAGCACAGTGGCCGACAAGCTGGCGAAGAAGTCGACCCGCAAGACCGGTGGCAAGCAGGTTCGCCTCCGACTGGTCTACGTGGACTTCTGGTCGGCAGTGAAGCTTTCGTTCCTCGGGGCCGTCGCCCTCGCGGTCGTCACCATGGTCGCGTTCTTCTTGGTCTTCCTGGTGCTGCAGGCCACGGGAGTCATGACCACGGCCGAGGGCTTCCTGGTCAGCATCACGGACAACACGTTCGTGCTGTCCGAGGTGGTCGGCCTGCCGCAGGTGATGGCGTTCGCCGCCGTCGTCGCGATTCTGAACCTGATCGTCTTCACGGTGCTCGGCGCCGTCGTCGCCGGAATCTACAATCTCGCGGTGAAGGTGACGGGCGGACTGCTCGTCGGCTTCATGTCGAACTGATCCGTCGTCCCGAGGGACGGATTTAACGAAGGGCGGATGCTGCGGCATCCGCCCTTCGTCGTTCCCGGGAGGCGAGCGTCGCTAGACGACGCCGGAGGTGCCCAGCAAGGTGCCGATCAACCAGGTGGCCGCCAGGGCCAGGGCGCCGCCGACGACCAGTCGGATCGATGCGGGCAGCGGTGCCGACCCGCCGATCTTCGCTGATACCGCACCCGTCACGGCCAGAGCGATCAGGACCGCGATGAAGGTCACGG
>JBOGEI010000316.1:0-2344 GCA_050701935.1 Microbacterium sp. | reverse complement strand
AGCCGAAGACCAAGGCCGACCAGGAGAAGCTGGGTGTCGCCATCCAGAAGCTCGCAGAAGAGGACCCGACCTTCCGCACGGAGCTCAACCCCGAGACCGGTCAGACGACCATCAAGGGCATGGGCGAGCTGCACCTCGACATCCTCGTCGACCGCATGAAGCGCGAGTTCAACGTCGAGGCCAACGTCGGAAAGCCCCAGGTGGCGTACCGCGAGACGATCAAGAAGACCGTCGAGAAGCACGACTACACGCACAAGAAGCAGACCGGTGGCTCCGGCCAGTTCGCGAAGATCCAGTTCACCATCGAGCCGATGGACCTGGACTCCGAGAAGACCTACGAGTTCGTGAACGCCGTCACCGGTGGTCGCATCCCTCGTGAGTACATCGGCTCGATCGATGCTGGTTTCCAGGACGCGATGAACGTCGGAGTCCTTGCGGGCTACCCGATGGTCGGCGTCAAGGCGACCATCGTCGACGGTGCTGCGCACGACGTCGACTCCTCGGAGATGGCGTTCAAGATCGCGGGCTCCATGGGCTTCAAGGAGGCCGCCCGTCGTGCCAACGCCGTGCTGCTCGAGCCGCTGATGGCCGTCGAGGTCCGTACTCCTGAGGAGTACATGGGCGACGTCATCGGTGACCTGAACTCGCGTCGTGGCCAGATCCAGTCGATGGAAGACGCCGCAGGCGTCAAGGTCGTCCGTGCTCAGGTTCCGCTGTCCGAGATGTTCGGCTACATCGGCGACCTGCGCTCGAAGACCTCGGGCCGTGCCGTCTACTCCATGGAGTTCCACAGCTACGCTGAGGTTCCCCGTGCTGTGGCCGACGAGATCGTCCAGAAGACCAAGGGCGAGTAATCACCCTTCTGGGTTCCCCGCGGCGCCGAGTACGGCGAAGCGCCGCGGGGTTCCCAGCCCCCCTACAACTTCACATTCCCTCTCTACTAAACTGAGAACCTAACCCGTAGAGAACCGGTCGCAAACCAGTGCCCGGTCACCTTTACAACGACGTCCTGAGGAGGACCCAGTGGCTAAGGCCAAGTTCGAGCGGACCAAGCCGCACGTCAACATCGGAACCATCGGTCACGTTGACCACGGCAAGACCACGCTCTCCGCAGCGATCTCGAAGGTGCTTGCTGACAAGTTCCCGTCTGACACCAACGTGCAGCGCGACTTCGCTTCCATCGACTCCGCGCCGGAAGAGCGCCAGCGTGGAATCACCATCAACATCTCGCACATCGAGTACGAGACCCCCAAGCGCCACTACGCTCACGTCGACGCTCCCGGCCACGCCGACTACGTCAAGAACATGATCACCGGTGCTGCTCAGATGGACGGCGCGATCCTCGTGGTCGCCGCCACCGACGGCCCGATGGCTCAGACGCGTGAGCACGTGCTGCTCGCCAAGCAGGTCGGCGTGCCGTACCTGCTGGTCGCGCTGAACAAGTCGGACATGGTCGACGACGAGGAGATCCTGGAGCTCGTCGAGCTCGAGGTCCGCGAGCTGCTCGCCGCCCAGGGCTTCGACGAGGACGCTCCTGTCGTTCGCGTCTCCGCTCTCAAGGCACTCGAGGGTGACGAGAAGTGGACCCAGGCGATCCTCGACCTGATGCAGGCTGTCGACGACAGCGTTCCGGACCCGGAGCGTGACCGTGACAAGCCGTTCCTGATGCCCGTCGAGGACGTCTTCACGATCACCGGTCGTGGAACCGTCGTCACGGGTCGCGCCGAGCGTGGCACGCTGGCCATCAACTCCGAGGTCGAGATCGTCGGACTGCGTCCGACCGTCAAGACCACGGTCACGGGTATCGAGATGTTCCACAAGCAGCTCGACGAGGCCTGGGCCGGCGAGAACTGTGGTCTGCTGCTCCGCGGCACCAAGCGTGAGGACGTCGAGCGCGGTCAGGTCATCGTCAAGCCGGGTTCGGTCACGCCGCACACCGACTTCGAGGGCACCGCGTACATCCTGTCCAAGGACGAGGGTGGCCGTCACAACCCGTTCTACACGAACTACCGCCCGCAGTTCTACTTCCGCACCACCGACGTCACCGGCGTCATCTCGCTGCCCGAGGGCACCGAGATGGTCATGCCCGGCGACACCACCGACATGACGGTCGAGCTGATCCAGCCGATCGCCATGGAGGAGGGCCTCGGCTTCGCCATCCGTGAGGGTGGACGCACCGTCGGCGCCGGTACGGTCACGAAGATCGTCAAGTAAGCATCTGCTTTCTCGCAGAGGAGTCGGACCTTCGGGTCCGGCTCCTTTGTCGTTAACACGGCGCCTCAAGGGTTCCCTTTGCCAGGGGGGACATGCACAATGAGTGTTGTCGACCCGACCGGTCGGCGGC
>JBOGEI010000315.1:0-2352 GCA_050701935.1 Microbacterium sp. | reverse complement strand
GATCAGCGGCGTTCCGTTCGCGTTCTGCGTGCTCGCATCGCGGGCGAAGGTCGTGAGCTCCTTCGACCAGATGAACGACCCCGCCACGAAGAGCAGCGACGTGTCCTTCAGCAGCAGCACGAACTCGTTGGTCAGGGGCGGGATGATGATCCGGAACCCCTGCGGCACGATGATCCAGAACGTCGTCTTCATCGGCGACATGCCGAGGGAGCGCGCCGCTTCGGTCTGCCCCTTCGGAACGGCCTGGATGCCGGCGCGAATCGTCTCGGCCATGTACGCCGAGGCGACGAGGACGAGACCGATGAGACCGAGCACGACCGGTCCGCCCAGCTTCGTGCCGGGCACGCCCAGGGCGATCGGCAGGATGAAGGCGATGCCGAAGATCGTGAGGATCGCGGGAAGGCCCCGGAACAACTCGATCCACACCGTCGCGATCCATCGGAACGGCGCGATGGTCGACAGCTTCATCAGCGCCAGCACGACGCCGAGCAGCAGACCGCCGGCGAAGGCCACGGCCGTGAACCACAGCGTGTTGACCAGCGCGGTCGTGATGATCCCGGGGAACATCTTCGCCGCGACTTCAGGATTGAAGAACAGCGGTCCGATCTTCGCCCAGTCGGTGCTCACGATCGCCCAGACAGCGATCGCGATCAGCACCACGTAGACCGTGTAGCGATACAGCTTGCTCTTGGTGGTACGCCTCAACGCCATCGTCGAGGACCTCCCGCTCTACCGACCCCGCCGGTCACTTGGCCGCGAGGTACTTGTCGTAGATCTTCTGGTATCCGCCGTCGTCCTGGAGCTCCTTGAGCGCCTTGTTGACCGCGTCCCGCAGCTCGTCCTTCTCGCCCTTGGCGAAGGCGAAGCCGTACGACTCGTCGGTCGGGTACGTCTCGACGATCTTGTAGTCGGGGTCGTCCTGCTCGTGCACGTAGTTGACCGGCTGGTCCTGCAGGATCGCGTCAATCTGACCCGCCTGCATGGCCGGCCACAGCTCGCCGTCCGAGGGGTACTGCACGAGCTGGGCGCCCGGAGCGTTCTCGCCCGCGTAGGTCTCACCGGTCGTGCCCTGCTGCACACCGACGTTCTTGCCGTCGAGGTCGTCGATCGACTTGATGCCGGAGTCGGCGCGCACGAGGAGCGACTGCAGCGAGTCGACGTATGGGTCGGAGAAGTCGATGTTCGCCTTGCGCTCGTCGGTGATCGTCATCGCTGAAGCACCGATGTCGCACGTGCCGGCGGCGAGCGTCGTGCCCGACTGCAGAGCGTCGAAGCCCACGTCCTGCACGGCGAGCTTCAGATCGATCTTCTCGGCGATCGCGCCGAGCAGGTCGATGTCGAAGCCCGAGTATCCGGTCTCGCTGGACGGGTCTTCGACCTCGAACGGCGGGTAGGGGACATCGGAGCACACCGTGAGGGTTCCGGCCTCGACGAGACCGTACTTGTCGTCGGCGGCGGGAGCGTCACTGCTGCCCGCGTCGGATGATCCTGTGGCGCAGCCGGCGAGCGCGAGGGTGGCCGTCGCCACGAGGGCGAGACCGGCGATGAGGTTACGACGAGGCATGTCGGCTCCTGTGAGTCGAGGGCACTGAGGCCCGCTGACGGGTAGGAGTTCATCTAAACATGCGGCTCGTCACGTGACCAATGACATCGGGTTCCACGCGCATTACGTTTGTGTTGCAAGTACGCCCCGATCACACGCGGAAACCGAGTTCCGGGGCTGACGCGACGCGGTCTCAGACCTCGAAGTCGACGGCGACGCGAGAGGCGACCACCGAGCGGATGTACGCGGCTGCCTCTTCGTGCGCGGGGTGCACCTGGTACTCCTCGATCGCGGCGATCGAGGCGAAGTCCGCGACGAGCGTGACGTCCCAGTTCGCCTCCGGGTAGGCGACGTTCGCGCCGGCCGATATGGAGAGGAGCTGCGGGACGACACCGTCCAGGGCGTTCAGCCGGCGAGCGACCTCGGCGGCCTGGGCACCGCGCTCAGCGGCGTCTCCGGCGGCGAGCTTCCAGGTCACGACATGGCGGATGGTCACAGAGACTCCTTCGTTCCGGTCAGCGCATCTGCGCGAACCGACTCCTCGAGTGCCTCGCGCAGCCGGTCGGGTGAGACCCTCCAGTGCGCGTGCAGTTCGCCGTCGATCAGCACGACCGGGATCTTCTCCCACCACAGCTCGTACAGTGCGGGGTCGTCCTGGATGGAGGCCTCGACGATCTCGATCTGCTCCGCTGCGGCGTCAGGCAGTTCGGCGACCACGGCGTCGATGACGTCGGAGGCGACGTCGCACAGGTGGCAGTCGGGCTTGCCGATCAGGGTCAGCGTGGTCACGCCGACGGCACCTCGACCGC
>JBOGEI010000314.1:0-2416 GCA_050701935.1 Microbacterium sp. | reverse complement strand
CTCACGGAGAGTCGTGGTCGGTCGCGCTCGCTCTGCGCCTCGCATCCGCCGAACTCCTGCGCAACGAATCTCCTGCGGGAGACCCGGTGCTCATCCTCGACGATGTGTTCGCAGAGCTCGATGCCGATCGCCGTCAGAGACTCGCCGCCCTGACGGCGGGGTACGAGCAGGTGGTGGTCACTGCGGCAGTGGAGGAGGATATCCCCGAGGTGCTGCACGCTCACGTCGTGCGCATCAGCGCCGGAACGATCAGCGACGAGCGGGCTGCTCAGGAAGCGGGTGACGATGACTGACGCGGCATCCACTCCCGCCGAGGTTCCGGAGACCGTCGGCACCTACCTGCGCCTTCGCGGACTGCAGCCGAGCTCGAAGAGCTGGAAGCGCAAGCGACGCATCACCACCGACGACGACAACGCTCCCTTCACGCCGGGCCGGGATCCGGGTGCCCTCGGAGCCGTGCTCGACAAGCTGAGTCGGGATTCCGGGTGGCAGATCACGCTCGCCAGGGAAGATCTGGTGCGTCAGTGGGCGGATCTCGCCGGTGCCGACACGGCGAAGCACTCCGAACCGGTGTCGCTCGAGAGGGGCCTGCTCACCGTGAAGTGCGACTCGACCGCGTGGGCGAAGAACCTGCAGTTCATGCGGGCGACGATTCTCACGGAGATCGGTCGACGGTATCCGGAGGCCGGCGTGGAGAACCTGCGCTTCATCGGACCGGACGTTCCCTCCTGGAAATGGGGTCCCAGAGCCGTTCCAGGACGGGGCCCGCGCGATACCTACGGGTAGGGCACCACGCAAGGGGTCTGAAACGCTCAGAGGGCCACACGCGGCCGTTGAGCGGCATTTCCCGACGAAACCCCGCTAGAATGGGAGTTCGTGATATCGATGTGGAGAATGCCCTCTGATGACGCCTGAATCCCCTGCTGACGAGACGGAATCGACAACCGGGGGAACCTCCGACCCCATCGACGGATCCGAGACCACGAGCAACTCGATCTCCCCCAAGATCAAGCAGCCCGGTGAGTACGGTGCCGACTCGATTCAGATCCTCGAAGGCCTCGAAGCCGTTCGCAAACGTCCTGGCATGTACATCGGGTCGACAGGTCCACGCGGCCTCCATCACCTCGTGTACGAGATCGTCGACAACTCGGTCGATGAGGCGCTGGCCGGCTACGCCGACACGATCCTCGTCACCTTGCTCGCCGACGGTGGCGTTCGCGTCATCGACAACGGCCGAGGCATCCCCGTCGATCCGCACTCCTCCGACCCGAACAAGTCGACCGTCGAGGTCGTGCTGACTATCCTGCACGCCGGTGGAAAGTTCGGCGGCGGCGCCTACGCGGTCTCCGGTGGTCTTCACGGCGTCGGATCCTCGGTGGTCAACGCCCTGTCGACCCGCTTCGATGTGGAGGTCAGGCAGAAGGGCTTCGTCTGGCGCCATTCCTTCGCGGAGGGCGGCATCCCGCAGCAGAAGCTCGAGAAGGGTGAGGCGACCGACGAGACCGGAACGAGCATCACGTTCTGGCCGGACGCCGAGATCTTCACCGAGACGACCGAGTTCGAGTACGACACGCTCCGCACGCGCTTCCAGCAGATGGCGTTCCTCAACAAGGGGCTGCGTATCGAGCTCCGCGATGAGCGAGCCTCCTCCGCCTACGAGGTGGAGGAAGACGGCGCTGCCGTCACCAAGCAGCCCGGCGACGTGTTCTTCTACGAGCGCGGACTCGTCGACTACGTCGAGTACCTCAACAAGGTGCGCCATGCCGAGGTCGTCAACGACGAGATCATCGCATTCGAGTCTGAGGACACCACTCGCAAGATCTCGCTCGAGATCGCGATGCAGTGGACGACCTCGTACACCGAGAACGTCTTCACCTACGCCAACACCATCAACACCCACGAGGGTGGAACGCACGAGGAAGGCTTCCGAGCGGCGCTCACCACTCTGGTGAACAAGTACGCCCGTGCGAACAACATCCTCAAGGAGAAGGACGACAACCTCTCCGGTGACGATGTGCGTGAAGGCCTCACCGCAGTCATCTCGATCAAGCTCGGTGAGCCGCAGTTCGAGGGGCAGACCAAGACGAAGCTGGGAAACACCGAGGCGAAGGCCTTCGTCCAGAAGGTCGTCGGCGATCAGCTCGGTGACTGGTTCGACCGCAACCCGGTGCAGGCGAAGAACATCATCCGCAAGGCGCTCGATGCCGCGACTGCTCGCCTCGCTGCTCGCAAGGCGCGTGAGACCGCGCGCCGCAAGAGCGTGTTCGAGTCGGCCGCGATGCCCGACAAGCTCAAGGACTGCACGAGCAAAGACCCGTCGATCAGCGAGATCTTCCTCGTGGAGGGTGACTCGGCAGGTGGCTCGGCCGTGCAGGGTCGCGACCCGCACACGCAGGCCATCCTGGCCCTGCGCGGC
>JBOGEI010000313.1:0-2471 GCA_050701935.1 Microbacterium sp. | reverse complement strand
GTGTAGGTCGGTGTTGAACTCCTCCACGGCGGCCGTCACGGCCTCCAGTTCGGCCGGGTCCATCGACGCCATGGTCGGCTCCTCGGCCGAGTCGTGGGGCACGGTCAAGAAAAATTGCATCACTCGTCCCTCCTTCTGGCGGGTGGTACGGGCCAGGGTATTAGCGGCCCCCTGATCACTTGGGCTTGTGGGCCTCCACTTGCCCTATGCCCTACTTGACCGCCGCGCTGGCCGAAACTCATCGGTCACGCTGCACTACCGGCGACGACGCGATGGCAGCATCCCAGTAGCCGATCCTGCCAAGGGACCACCGTGCGGGCTCAGCCCTGGTGTCTCACATGCATCGGCCCCCGGCAACCGGCCGTGCCGTAAGCCGATCCCCTTACGGGACACGGGTACTGCTCTCACGCCAAAGGCGGTCGTCCAAGCCCGCCGCTCTCTGGCGCTCGCCCCGGACGAGAATGGAGCGTCTGCTGGGACCGCGCCACGGACGCCTGCATCGACTTGGGGAAGCAAGGCCGGACGCACGCCATGCGCGGCTCTGCCCTAGATCGCGACCAGGTAGACGACGTCGCCTTCGCGGATCGCACGCACGCATCTGCGGCGCACTTTGCCGGTCTTGCGGCCGGTCGCGGCGAGAACCGCATGGCCGCGGGGGGGGACGCACCAGGAAGAGCGGAAGCTACAGGGCGCTGAGCGCTCGGCCGCCGGCCGGCGAGTTGAAGAAGGGGTTGTGCTTCCGCTCGGATGCCCGCATCCGACCGATCCTGTCGAGGCAGCGTCTCTCAGCCAACCTTCAGATAGCTGCGCAACGCCTTTCGGATCACGGACGACGTCGTCTCGTGATCGCGCTCTGCTCGCTCGGCGAGCGCCTCGCGGAGCTCGGGTTCGAGGCGGACTGACTCGACGCTCGCAGGGCCTGAGCCGATCGGCGGTCTCCCTCCCCGGCGGCGGAGCCTCTCCTCGACGTCGTAGCCGGCCTCGGCCTTGTCGGCGACCTTCTGGACGAGCTCGTCGGTGATCTCCTTGCCGCTGGTCGTCTTGCCGTAGGTCCTCTTCGCCATCGTCACTCCCCCGGTAGCAGTCGTCGGTACTTCGGTCGCATCTTCATCGCGTGGATCGCGAGCTCGGAGCGGTCGTCGCGAACGATCGTGACGACCTCGAGCAGATCGGCGTTGCGTGCCGGGCCGAGGTAGAGGCGGGGTGTCGTCTTCTTGGTCGTCGATCGCCATCGCGGTGGTCACGGCGTGCTCGATGTTCTCGTCGTCGACGCCGTGCCTTTTCGCCGACGGGTGAACCTCCATGGAATTGTAATACGAAACCGATCGGACAGACTCTCATCGAGGCCGGATCGCCAGGGCGAGCGATTCCGTCTCCGCGCAAGAGCAGGCGCCTGCTGTGGTGAAGGCAGACGCCCCCGTTGGACGAAGAGCAAGCGCCTGACCGACCCCATTTCCAGAGTGCTCCCTTCGCGTGAAAGCAGTCGCGCGCGGAGGAGCGTTGGTGGATGCGGCTCTAGACTCGACGGCGATGAGCGAGAGCGACCATCCCACCGAGGAAACCGGCAAGGTCCCTGCGCTCGCCCGTCCGCTCCAGGGTCGCGACCGCGTCGCCAAGACGCTGATCGCCTGGGCGCGCCGGCGCCCGGTTCGGCGGCTTCACCCCTCACCGCACCCGGGTCAACGGCGCCCCTGGCGCGATCTTCCTAGCTCCGGACGGCAGGGTCTTGAGCGTCCTCGTGCTCGAGATCGCCGGCGCTGAGGTACGCCGCGTCAGCTCGATCGTCAATCCGGACAAGCTCGGCCACCTCGGTCCGGTGGCCGACATGAATGCACTGCTCAGCTCGCTTCGGCGCCACGGTTGACCGGCTTTCACGGTCGTTTCGGGCTCGCATCTCGATTGAGGCGCAAGGACGGCGCGCTTCCCGTCCGCCCGCAGCGCAAACCTGGTCAGTGCCATGTGGGTGCCAGAAAATGCCGCAGAGATCGAGCGACGCGCGAAGGCCGCGGAGCTGGTCGAAACACCCTCGTTTGACGGCAAGCCGAGCTACCCCGCACACCTCGAAACGTCGACCTCGCGATTGACGTCGCCGCGATGACACCGGATGGCGGAGTGTTGCTCTACGGCCTCGGCGAGGATCAGGACGATCGCCTAACCATCTTGAATCCAATCGAGCTGGCAGGTGCCGCTGAGCGCGTGTCTTGCCAGGCTGCGCGGTTCAGGAAGGGGTCGCGTCGGAACCCGCCGTACGATCGGTGATGAAGTCAGCCGGATCTCGGCGCAACGCGAAGTAGGCCCGCTCGGCCCTACCGACCCTGACCGCCATCTGGATCTTCTCCGGCTCTCGAACTCCGAGCAGTTGGTTGAACTCGGTTTGCAGCGCGGCCATTTCCGGGAACTCCTGCAGAACCTGGCTGTAGGGATGTGAGGTGAGGCCGAGCAGTGTGAGGGCGAGCGTGACCCGGGCGAAG
>JBOGEI010000312.1:0-2554 GCA_050701935.1 Microbacterium sp. | reverse complement strand
CCCGAATGCTGAGCAGTCTGATTTACAGTCAGATCCCTTTGGCCGCTTGGGTAACTCGCCAGAGCGCACCCGTCCGACTTGAACAGCCAACCGGGGGCACGATAGACAAGCATACCTGTCCGAGGCAGGTGCAAGAAATCGAACCGTCAGCTGCCGTTCACGCCGCGCCCGGCATCGGCCAATGACTCGGGTGTGCGCAGCAGACCGCCTTCTGCGCGGCAGGTCGCAGCGGCGACGTCCATGGCTCGCAGCAGCAGCGTGCGCCACTCCCCCAGCTCGGTCGGCGACTCGGAGACTATGCCTTCCGCGACGGCAGCAAGTGTCGCATCTCCCGCCCCGACAGTGTCGATCACGGCTCCGTCGAGCTGAGCGATCGGCGCAGAGGCGACGCCGTCATCCGTGTCGATGGTTGCCCCCTCGGCACCGGCCGTCGCCAGCACGGCAGCGGCGCCGAGTCCGCGAAGGCGCAGGCGCAGGGCATCGAGGTCGCCGTCGTAGAGGATCGCCGCGTCGTCTGCTCCGACCTTGACGATGGCCGCCGAGGCGGCGAGCCGCTCGAACCCGCGGACGAACTCTTCTCGATCGCTCAACATCCCGGTGCGCGGGTTGGGATCGACCGCCACGCGCGCATCGCCCAGCGCCTCGACCAGCGCGTCGACCTCTGCCGGAACGTCGAAGGGGAAGCAGCTGATCGCGACGAGCCCGGCCTCGGAGATGACTTTGCGGGCTTCGTCCGAGTACCGGATGCTCCGGTTCTGGGCGGCTTCGTTGAAGACGTACTGGGGCTCGCCGTTCGCCGCCCGCTGCACGACCGCCCGCGAGGAGCCTCGCGCGGCGTCGCTCGAGATCAGACGCACGCCGTGGTCCGACAGGTACTCGCGGATGTGCGCCCCGGCCTCGTCATCCCCCACCATCGCGATCAGTGTCGTCCCGACCCCCAGGCGACGCAGGCCGACGGCGACGTTCAGCGCCGCACCTCCTACGAGCTCGCGCACACCGGCATCGTCACGGATCTCGTCGATCAGGGCATCGCCGATCACGACCACGGAACCGGCGGAAGAAGTCTCGTTGCTCACTCGCTGACACTATCGCGGCCCGGGGAGCCCTCGGCAACGCCGCGATCCTCTCTCGCCCCGATGTCGAAGAGCAGTACGGTGTGGCCATGAAGCCCCGATTCGCCGGCGCTGCCGCGGCTGCCGCGGCTGCCGCGCTCCTTCTCGCCCTGACGGCATGCACCCCGCAGGCGGGCGGCGACAGCAGGCCGTCGTCGAGTCCCACGGCAAGCAGTACGGCGGGCGCCGAGGAGACCGGCACACCGTCGCCCAGTCCGACCCCGACCGCTACGTCGGTCGCGCTCCCGACCGACTGCCGCGTAATCCTGTCGGACGCGGTCCTGGCGGAGCTCGGAGACACCCCACTCAACGATGCCGCTTTCGGGGCTTCGGGCGTCGGCGCGGACGGCACCCTCACGTGCAATTGGGCCGACCCGCGCGCCGACACCGCGAGACTCACGACCACGATCTCGAAGATGAACCGCGGCCCCGCCCTCGACATGCTCAACGCGTTGGCGACCACCGAGGGATTCTCCTGCTTCACCCCCGACGGTGGCACGCGTTGCGAGAAGACCTGGCCGAACGAGCAGTACCCGGTTACGGACGGACGGACGCTGTTCTGGCGCGACGACGTGCTCATCGACACGCGCTACTCGAACCTCGCTCCCGCCGGCTACACCTCGAGCATCGTCGAGCACATCTTCGGCTGACCCGCCCTCGTCTGCCGAACCACCGGCACGCACTGCGCGACCGCAGCCAGACACGAAGAAGGCCCCAGGCGAATCGCCTGGGGCCTTCTCAGTCACTCAGCACTCACTGCTGCGGCTCTCGCCTCAATCAGTTGTGTTGCGACTTCGTCGCTCGACAACCTCAATCGGCTCGGCCAGACGAGCAAGCTCGCCGGCTCTCGCCTCAATCAGTTGTAAGTACCGGGGGTGATGTCGTCCGTCGAGAACGCGTCGAAGTCGACGTAGCCGAAGTCGCCGTCAGCGTACGCGCCGTCGGATGCGAAGATCCGGTTCGGGTAGCGCTCGCTCTTGGCTTCCTCGGTGGCCTCGACCGTGACGTCGCGGTACTTCGAGAGACCGGTTCCGGCGGGGATGAGCTTACCGATGATGACGTTCTCCTTGAGACCGACCAGCGGGTCACGCTTGCCCTGCATCGCAGCCTCGGTGAGCACGCGGGTCGTCTCCTGGAAGGAGGCGGCCGACAGCCACGACTCGGTCGCGAGCGACGCCTTCGTGATACCCATCAGCTCCGGTCGGCCGGACGCGGGGCGCTTGCCCTCTGCCACGGTCTCGCGGTTGATCGACTGGTAGCGCTTGAGGTCGACCATCTCACCCGGCAGCAGGTTCGTGTCGGCGTGATCGACGACCGTGACCTTGCGGAGCATCTGACGGACGATGACCTCGATGTGCTTGTCGTGGATCGGCACACCCTGCGAGCGGTACACGCCCTGGACGCCGCCGACGAGGTAACGCTGCACCTCGCGAGCACCCATG
>JBOGEI010000311.1:0-2571 GCA_050701935.1 Microbacterium sp. | reverse complement strand
GGGTCAGCGAGAGAGGCATGAGGGCCGCCGCACCGACGCCCTGGATGGCACGGGCGAGGATCAGGATCGAAGGTTCGGTCGCGAGCGCTGCGCCGGCGGAAGCGAGCGTGAACACGGCGATGCCGGCCAGGAACACGGTGCGACGACCGAAGCGGTCACCGAGGCCCACTGCCAGCAGCATGAAGGTGGCGAAGCTCAGCGTGTAGGCATTGATGACCCACTGCAGCTCTTCGATGGACGCTCCGAGTTCACGGGAGATGACGGGAAGCGCGCCGGTGACGACGAGGTTGTCGAGCGTCGCCATGAACATCGGCAGCGAGGCTGCGACGATCGTCAGCCAGACGGGCAGACGTCGGGTGGATGTGGTCATGAGTATCCCTCGTAGTTATTGAATGATTACTTACCTCCGAAGAGTAGTAATCAACTGATAACCTGTCAAGCGTGAACGAGAAGCAGAGCGAACGCATCCCCGCCGCCGAGCGGCGCGAGCAGATCCTTGCGGCGGCGAGCCTGGTGTTCGGCGAACGCGGCTACTTCGGCGCCACCACCGACCAGATCGCCAAAGCGGCTGGCATCAGCCAGCCCTACGTCGTCCGGATGTTCGGCACGAAGGAAACGCTCTT
This sequence comes from Microbacterium sp., assembly GCA_050701935.1. Taxonomy (GTDB): domain Bacteria; phylum Actinomycetota; class Actinomycetes; order Actinomycetales; family Microbacteriaceae; genus Microbacterium. Next base: position 1,948 of record JBOGEI010000311.1, on the reverse strand, counting down.
CGTCGAGGTTCTGGCACGTGCCAGCGGCAAGCTTCTCGACACCTTCGCCGCCGTGATCGCAGAGTGGAAGAGCGCCTCAGGGTCCCCAGACCGGGAGCTGGGCCGTCGCCTCGGCGCCGCCTACGTGAACCTGGTCGAGGACCGAGGCATCCTGCTCTCGCTCATGCAGGCGTTCAGCATGGGTCACGATGCCGTCATCGGCGAGCGCGCCCGCGCGGACTTCCTCAGGATCTATCGGATGCTGCGCGATGACGCCGGCTTCACCCCGGAAGAGGTCCGCACGTTCCTCGCCGAGGGGATGCTTCTCAACACCCTGCTCGGCCTGCGCCTGCCCGAGCAGTACGGCACGGATGAAGCGACGACCGAGTTGCTCGAGTGCACGTTCCAGACCAAGCTGCAGCTCGTGCTCGACGTGGTCGGTGAAGATGCGAAGGAGTCGACGTCGGCGTGACCGCGTCGCCGCCCTCCCCTAGCGGGTCGGGAACGCCCGTTCGGGCGATCCCGTGTACAACTGCTGCGGGCGACCGATCTTGGTCTGCGGGTCGAGCTGCAGCTCACGCCACTGCGCCAGCCATCCAGGCAGACGACCGATCGCGAACAGCACCGTGAACATGCGCGTGGGGAAACCCATGGCCTTGTAGATCACACCGGTGTAGAAGTCGACGTTCGGGTAAAGACGACGCTCGCGGAAGTAGTCGTCGGCGAGAGCGAGCTCTTCGAGCTCCTTGGCCAGGTCGAGCAGGGGGTCGGTGACGCCGAGCGACGAGAGCACCTCGTCGGCCGCTTCCTTGACGAGCTTGGCGCGAGGGTCGTAGTTCTTGTAGACCCGGTGCCCGAAGCCCATCAGCTTCACGCCCTCCTCCTTGTTCTTCACCCGCTCGACGAAGCGCGAGACGCTCTGACCCGAGTCGCGGATCTGTCCGAGCATCGTCAGCACGGCCTCGTTCGCACCGCCATGCAGCGGGCCGGACAGCGCCTGGATGCCGGCCGAGATCGACGCGAACTGGTTCGCACCGGTGGAGCCCACCAGTCGCACGGTCGAGGTCGAGGCATTCTGCTCGTGGTCCTCGTGCAGGATGAGGAGCAGCTCGAGAGCCTTCGACATCACGGGGTTGACCTCGTACTCCTCGCTGTGCACGCCGAAGTTCAGTTTCAGGAAGTTGTCCACGAAGCTCAGCGAGTTGTCGGGGTACAGGAACGCCTGGCCGACGCTCTTCTTGTGCGCGTACGCCGCGATCACGGGGAGCTTGGCGAGCATGCGCACCATGTTCAGCTCGACGTGCTCCGGGTTGTGCGGATCGGTCTGGCCCTCGTAGTACGTCGAGAGCGCGGCGACGGCCGACGAGAGCACCGACATCGGGTGCGCCGTGTGCGGCAGCGCCGAGAAGAAGCGCTTGAGGTCTTCATGAAGCAGCGTGTGACGACGGATCTTCTCGTCGAACTCGGCCAGCTCGGACGCGGACGGCAGCTCGCCGTAGATCAGGAGCCAGGCCACCTCGAGGTAGCTGGTCGATCCGGCGAGCTGCTCGATCGGGTAGCCGCGGTAACGCAGGATACCCTTGTCGCCGTCGATGAACGTGATCTCCGACTTGGTGGACGCGGTGTTCACGAACCCGTAGTCGAGACCGGTGTAGCCGGTCTGCCGGGTCAGCGTCGAGAAGTCGATGCTGTCGTGCCCTGCCGTGCCGCGCAGTACCGGGAATTCGGCGGTCGTGTCGCCGATCGTCAGCTTCGCCGTCTGCTCTGCCGCTGCGCTCACGCGGACCTCCTCCTGGCGTCCGACCCCCGCGCATCGCGGCGGTGTCGGACAAGATCTTGATCAAGTCGGAACTGGCGATCTCACGGCGCTGTGGCACCAGGTCGGGTCACGACCGAATCGCCTTTACAGCCTAGTAGGCGCGCAGGCCTACTGTGACATCCGCCAAACAGATGCCCCTGGCAGGGAGGG
>JBOGEI010000310.1:0-2582 GCA_050701935.1 Microbacterium sp. | reverse complement strand
GCCGCACCCGGCGGTGCTTCGGAGCCGCTGGCGACCACCGGAGCAGACGGCGCCATCGGCTGGGTCTGGACAGGTCTCGCAGCGACGCTCCTGGCGGCCGGTCTCTGGTTGCTGCGTCTGCGTCGTCGCTCGGTCTGACAGCGCTCAGCCAAGGCCCCGGGTCCACGTATCGGCACGTGATCCGGGGCCTTCGCCATAGCGGGCGACGGTATCCCCCGCTGCACGTACATGCCACTCGAAAACGAAGAAACCCCCGCCTGAGCGGGGGTTTTCATCTCGCTGGGGTACCTGGACTCGAACCAAGAACAACGGAACCAGAAACCGCCGTGTTGCCAATTACACCATACCCCAAGGGCGAAACCTGAGCCTCGCACCGAGATTCAAGCTTACCCGAGCGACGGCCGAACGCCAAAACCACCGGCGTGTGCCGCCGCTCGGGCGCGTCGCGGCTCAGTTCGCGAGGAATGCCGACAGGGAACGCAGACGACGCAGCGACTCGTCCTTGCCCAGCAGCTCCATCGACTCGAACAGCGGCGGTGAGATCCGCCGACCCGTGATGGCCACGCGCGGCGGACCGTAGGCGATGCGCGGCTTGAGTTCGAGCTTCTCGACGAGTTCAGCAGCCAGAGCCTCCTGGATCTTCTCGGGAGTGAACTCCTCCACCGGCTCGAGCGCGGTCACGCACGCGTCGAGCACCTCGGCCGCGTTCGCCGGCAGACCCTTGAGCGCGTCCTCGGCGTACGAGACCTCGTCCGTGAACAGGAAGCCGACCATGCCGGGCACCTCACCCAGCAGCTGCACGCGCTCCTGCACGAGCGGTGCGACACGGAAGGCCATCACGAGCTGCTCATGCGTGGGCTCGTCGAAGAGTCCGGCAGCGGCGAGATACGGGATCGTCCGCTCGGCGAAGTCCTTCTCCCCCAGCATGCGGATGTGGTCGCCGTTGATCGACTCCGCCTTCTTCTGATCGAAGCGTGCAGGGTTCGGATTGACGTTGACGATGTCGAATGCCGCTGTGAACTCGTCGAGCGAGAACACGTCGCGGTCCGGACCGATCGACCAGCCCAGCAGCGCCAGGTAGTTGAGAAGGCCCTCGGGAACGAAGCCGCGGTCGCGGTGCAGGAACAGGTCGGCCTGCGGGTCGCGCTTGGAGAGCTTCTTGTTGCCGGTCTCCCCCAGCACGAGCGGCATGTGCGCGAACCGCGGCACGAACGTCGTGACGCCCGCGTCGATGAGTGCGGCATAGAGCGACAGCTGGCGCGCGGTCGACGGCATGAGGTCTTCCCCGCGCAGCACGTGGGTGATGCCCATGAGCGCGTCGTCGACGGGGTTCACGAACGTGTACAGCGGCACGCCGTTCGGGCGCACGACCACGAAGTCAGGGAACGAGCCGGCGGGGAATGTGACCTCGCCACGGATCAGGTCGACGTAGGTGACGTCTTCGTCAGGCACCCGCATTCGGAGCGCTGGCTGACGCCCCTCAGCGCGGAACGCCGCCTTCTGCTCGTCGGTGAGGTCGCGGTCGAAGTTGTCGTAGCCGAGCTGCTTGGCGCGGCCGGCCGCCTCGTTGCGGGCGTCGATCTCCTCGGCGGTCGAGTAGCTCTCGTAGAGGGCCCCCGTGGCGATGAGCTTGTCGATCACCTCGCGGTAGATGTCATGGCGCTCCGACTGCCGGTAGGGAGCGTGCGGCCCGCCGACCTCGACGCCCTCGTCCCAGTCGATCTTGAGCCAGGTGAGCGCGTCGACGAGCTGACGGAAGCTCTCCTCGCTGTCGCGTGCGGCATCGGTGTCCTCGATGCGGAACACCATCTTCCCGCCGTTGTGGCGGGCATATGCCCAGTTGTAGAGAGCGGTGCGGACCATGCCGACATGCGGCAGACCGGTCGGCGAGGGGCAGAAACGGACGCGGACGTCGGCACCACTGACAGTCGTGGTGAGGGGGTGAGGGGTAGCCATAGCCCTTCGATTCTACGGGGACCGCGGTCACGACGCTGGAGGACCGATGCTGCTCAGGGTGCGGCGCTCACCGCGACCGCCGCGCGATGTTCCAGAGGCACTGCTCCGCCTGTGCTGCGTTCCTCGACGACGACCTCGAATGCGGCACGGAACCGCAGCCGTTCCTGCGGATCGAGTCGGGCGTAGAGTGCCCCGGCGCCGGCGACGCCGCCTTCTACCGAGCGCCAGAGCACTTCCGGCGTCGCGTCCCACGTCCACTCGATCTCGTCGACCTCGAGGTGATCCAGCCCGGCTTCCCTCAGCGCCCGCGCGAATCCGTCCGCTGTCCGCTCGAAGTCCTCGTGGTCCGGGAGCCGCGAACCCACGAACGGCACGATGCCCGCGCGCGTGGTGATCTCCGCCCAGAGCCACGAGGGCGAGAGGGTCCAGATGGTCCCGACGACGGCTCCCCGGCTCACGCGCCGTAGCTCCGCGGCCGACGCGCGCGGGGACGCGACATGGTTCAATACGAAGTTCGCCACGACGACATCGAACGATCCGTCCGCGAGAGGCAGGTCGGGCAGCCGACCCTCGATCGTCTCGATCCGAGGGTGCAGCCGCCGTGAAGCGGTGCGCATCGACTCTTC
>JBOGEI010000309.1:0-2588 GCA_050701935.1 Microbacterium sp. | reverse complement strand
CGCTCAGCGAGAGGTTCTCGTGCGCGTGGATGCCGATCTGCGTGCCGGGGTCGAGCACCTCGCGGTAGGCGTCGACGCGGTCGGCGACGTCGCGCATCGTGAGGCGTCCACCCGAGTCGGTGACGTACACGCAGTGCGCGCCGGCGGCCTCCATGATCTTCGCCTGCTCCGCGAGACCGCGCGGGTCGTTGAGGTGGCTCATCATCAGGAAGCCCGAGACATCCATGTCGTGCTCGCGCGCCCAGGTGATGTGCTGGATGGCGACGTCGGCCTCGGTGCAGTGCGTCGCGACCCGCACGCTCGCGACGCCGAGGTCGCGGGCCCGGGCGAGGTCGTCGATCGTGCCGATGCCGGGCAGGATCAGGGTGGTCAGGACGGCGCGGTCGAGCACCTCGGCCGCCGCCTCGATCCACCGCCAGTCGGTGTGCGCTCCCTGCCCGTAGGCCACGCTCGAACCGCCGAGGCCGTCGCCGTGGGCGACCTCGATGGCATCCACGCCCGCCGCCTCGAGAGCACGGGCGATATCGCGCACCTGGTCGGTCGTGTAGCCGTGGCCGATCGCGTGCATGCCGTCGCGGAGCGTGACGTCCTGCACGTAGACGTGGGGAGTGGCGGTCATGCGGGAACCCCTGTCCGTTCGGCGACGAGTCGCTCGGCCGTGCGCAGGGCGGCCGAGGTCATGATGTCGAGATTGCCCGCGTACTCCGGAAGATAGTGGCCGGCGCCGGCGACTTCCAGCAGGACGGTCACGCGCGTGCCGCGGAACGGCCGGTCGAGGGCGGGCACGTAGGCCTCGTCGACCGCATCGAACTGCACCTGCTGCTTGAGTCGGTAGCCGCCGACGTAGGCCTGCACTGCGGCGACCATGTCGGCGACCGAGGCGCTGACGGCCTCCCGATCCAGCGAGTCGGGGTCGCCCTCGACCAGGCAGAAGACGGTGTCGCGCATGATGAGCGGCGGGTCGGCGGGGTTGAGCACGATGATGGCCTTGCCGTGGTCGGCGCCGCCGATCACCTCCAGCGCGCGGGCGGTGGTCTCGGTGAACTCGTCGATGTTGGCCCTGGTGCCTGGGCCCGCAGACTTCGAGGCGATCGACGCGACGATCTCGGCATAGGCCACCGGGGCGACACGCGACACCGCGGCCACCATCGGCACCGTGGCCTGGCCGCCGCACGTGACCATGTTCACGTTCGTCGCACCGAGATGGGCTTCGAGGTTCACGACCGGCACGACGTACGGGCCGATCGCCGCGGGGGTCAGGTCGACCATGATGCGCCCGGCGTTGCGCACGAGCGCGTCGTTGCGGGCATGGGCTCCGGCCGAGGTGGCGTCGAACACGAGCTCGACGTCGGCGAACTCGGGCATCGCGATCAGTCCGTCCACGCCCTCGTGGGTCGTGGCGACTCCGAGCCGGCGCGCACGGGCGAGGCCGTCGGAGTGTTCGTCGATGCCGGCCATCGCGACCACATGCAGCGTGGTCGAGAGCCGCTTCACCTTGATGAGCAGGTCGGTGCCGATGTTGCCCGATCCGATGATGGCGATGCCGACGGTCATGCGGCCGCCCCTTCCGTCGAGATTCCGGATGCCGTGCCGAAGAAGTCGGCCCTCACCTCGCCGAGACCGTCGAGCCGGGCGCGGTACACGCCGGCGGTCGCGTCGATCATGGGTCCGAGCGCGCCGGAGAGGATGACCTCGCCCGCGCGCAGCGGCTGCCCGCGCCGGGCGACCTCTCGTGCCAGCCACGCCACCGCGATCACAGGGCTGCCGAGGCACGCTGCCCCCGATCCCGTCGAGACCGGTCGACCCTCGCGGTCGAGCGTCATGCCGAGGGCGGTCAGGTCGAACCCGTCGAGGCGTCGGGGCGTGGTGCCGAGCACGACCGCCCCGCTGGAGGCGTTATCGGCGACGGTGTCGGTGATGCGGATGTCCCACCCGGCCACGCGGGAGTCGACGACCTCGATCGCGGGCAGCACGAACTCCGTGGCCCGGATCACATCGGCGAGGTGCGTGGTGGGGGAATCGAGGTCGCTACCCAGCACGAAGGCGACCTCGGCCTCGGCGCGCGGCTGCAGGAAGCGCGCGAGGTCGATCGGCTCGCGGTCGGCGAACATCATGTCGTCGAGCAGCACGCCGTAGTCGGGGCTGTCCACGCCGAGCTGCGTCTGCACCGCGGGCGAGGTGAGGCCGATCTTGCGGCCGACCACTCGTCGCCCCTCGTCCAGGCGCCGGGCGATGCCGAGCGACTGCACGGCGTACGCGGCATCCTGATCGGTCTCACCGAGCAGGTCGCGCACCGGGGCGCACGGGCGCCCGGACTCGGCCGCGAGCCGCAGCCTCTCGTCCGCCAGGCGCACGGCGTCGGGGATGCCGGTCACAGCTGCACGCACACGTTCGTCGGCTCGGTGTAGAACTCGAGCGAGTGGTGCCCGCCCTCGCGGCCGATGCCCGAGAGCCCGACACCACCGAAGGGGCTGCGCAGATCGCGCAGGTACCAGGTGTTGACCCACGACATGCCGGTGCGCATCTGCTGCGCCACGCGGTGTCCGCGGGTGAGGTCGGTGGTCCAGGTGACGGCGGCGAGCCCGTAG
>JBOGEI010000308.1:0-2651 GCA_050701935.1 Microbacterium sp. | reverse complement strand
ACTGGAGACCAGCCCATGATCGAGTTCCGCAACGTCACCAAGCGGTTCCCCGGTGGCGCCCTCGCCGTCAACGACTTCAGCCTCGTGCTGCCATCGCGCAAGACCACCGTGTTCGTCGGCTCATCCGGCTGCGGCAAGACCACGCTGCTGCGCATGATCAACCGCATGGTCGAGCCCACGTCCGGCGAGGTCGAGATCGACGGTGAGAGCGTGCTCGACGGAGACCCGGTGGCTCTGCGGCGCCGCATCGGCTACGTCATGCAGAACTCCGGTCTGATGCCGCACTTCACGGTCATCGACAACGTGGCCACGGTGCTGCGTCTCACCGGGGTGAAGAAGGCCGCGGCCCACCGGCGGGCGCACGAGCTGCTCGACACGGTCGGCCTCGACCAGGCACTGGCCGAGCGCTACCCGAGTCAGCTCTCCGGCGGCCAGCAGCAGCGCGTCGGGGTGGCCCGCGGTCTCGCTGCCGACCCGAACATCCTGCTCATGGACGAGCCCTTCGGCGCGGTCGACCCCATCGTGCGAGCCGACCTGCAGCAGGAGACTCTGCGGCTGCAGCGCGAGCTCGACAAGACGGTCGTGTTCGTCACGCACGACATCGACGAGGCGTTCCTGCTCGGCGACCAGGTCGTCATCCTCGACAAGGGGGCGCGCATCGTGCAGGTGGGCAGCCCGAGCGAGATCATCGAGAACCCGGCGGACGACTTCGTCGCGGCCTTCATCGGCGCCGACCGCGGCCGCCGTGCCCTGCACCTCAAGCAGACGCCGCGCGGCACCGTGGTGGTCGACTCCGAGGGGCGCACCCAGGGCTCGATCGTCGACGTGCCGGATGCCGTGACCGACGCGCTCCTGAGCGAGGAGAGCGCGACGAAGGGCGCTCCGTGAACTGGGTCGTCGACAACCTCGGGCTCATCCTCGAGCTGACCGTGATCCATCTCCAGCAGAGTGCGATCGCGATCGTGCTCGGCTTCGTGCTGTCGGTGCCGCTCGGGTGGGTGGCGTGGCGCTATCAGCTGGTCAAGGGGCCGGTCATCGTCCTCACCGGGCTGCTGTACACGATCCCCTCGCTCGCCCTGCTGATCATCCTTCCCTCGGTGGCCGGATATCCCGCCCGCAGTCCGCTGAACCTCATCATCGGGCTCACGATCTACGCCATCGCGATCCTGGTGCGCGCGGTGTCCGACGGGCTCGATTCGGTCGACCCGGCGATCCGCCAGTCCGCCACCGCGATGGGCTACGGCGGGTTCCGTCGATTCTGGACCGTCGACTTCCCGCTCGCCGGGCCGGTCGTGCTCGCCGGACTCCGCGTGGCGGCCGTCAGCACGATCTCCCTCGCCACGGTCGGCATCCTGGTCGGCGTCAACAACCTCGGCTACCTGTTCACGAACGGCCTGCAGCGCCGCATCCTCGCCGAGGTGTTCGCCGGCGTCGTCGCGGTCGTCGTGATCGCGCTGGTGATCGACCTGCTGCTGCTCCTGCTCGGCCGCGCGCTCATGCCGTGGACGCGTGCCGCGAAGACGCCGACGACCCCGCGTCAGGCCGCCACGCTGAGGGCCGCCGCATGAACGTCTTCGCCGAAGCCTTCGCCTGGCTCTTCTCCCCCGACCGCTGGGTGGGGCCGTCTTCGCTGCCGATCCTCTTCGGTCAGCACATGTACTTCACGCTCATCTCCGTACTCATCGCCGGCCTCATCGCTATCCCGCTGGGATGGCTCATCGGCCACACCGGCAAGGGGCGCGAGGTCGCGGTCGCGATCTCCGGGGCGGCGCGTGCCATCCCGTCGTTCGGCCTCATGGTGCTGCTGGTGCTGCTCCTGGGCGTGCTCCGCGTTCCCGAGGCGGCGATCATCACGTTCGTGCTCCTCGCCATCCCTTCGCTCCTCGCCGGCGCCTACACGGGGTTCGAGGCCATCGATCGACGCGTGCTCGATTCGGCGCGCTCGATGGGCATGACCGAGTGGCAGGTGTTCTGGAAGGTCGAGGTGCCCCTCGGGCTGCCTCTCCTCGTCGGCGGTATCCGCGCGGCGCTCCTCCAGGTGATCGCGACGGTCACCATCGCCGCCTACGTCAACCTCGGCGGTCTCGGCCTGCCGATCATCCAGGGGCTTCCGTTGCGCAAGCTCGACCAGGTGCTGGGCGGGGCGATCCTCGTCGCCGTGCTCGCCCTGGTCGTCGATCTGCTCCTCGCCCTCCTGCAGCACGCTGCCGTTCCCGCCGGTGTGCGCGCCCCCCGCACGTCGCGTCGGTCCCGCGCCACCGCAACGGCGCCGTCGCCCGCCACCGCCTGACACCGTCCCACAGCTCCACATCCGTTGTCCCAGAGAAGAGGAACCCTCATGTTCACAGCACGCAAGTCACGACTCGCCCTCGCCGGTGGTGCCGCGCTCGTCGCAGCGCTCGTCCTCTCCGGCTGCGCGAACAACAATCCGCTCGACGCCCCGACGGAGGACTCGGGCTCCGGCGGCGACACGATCGTCATCGGCTCGCAGGCCTACTACTCGAACGAGATCATCGCCGAGATCTACGCCCAGGCTCTCGAGGCCGCCGACTTCGAGGTCGACCGTCAGTTCAACATCGGTCAGCGCGACGTGTACATGCCCGATGTCGAGTCCGGTGCGATCGACCTGTTCCCGGAGTACACGGGCAACC
>JBOGEI010000307.1:0-2668 GCA_050701935.1 Microbacterium sp. | reverse complement strand
CCATCGAGGACATCGTCGAGCACGCCGAAGCGGGCATCTCGGTCAGCGTGGCCGCCCTCGCCGCGAACCCCGCTGCGCTGCGCAACCGCATCATCCGTCTCGTCGTCGACAGCGAGTTCGGGGTGAGCCTGACCAGGGCGCAGACGATAGAGGTCGCGCGCCTGGTCACCGACTGGAGCGGCCAGGGGCCGATCGACCTGCCGGAATGCTCGGCCGTGCGCCAGGGCGGGCGCATCGTCTTCACCGCATCCGGTCGCTGAGCGTCTCGTCTCGAACGCTGTTGCGCGCCTGTGCCGTCGCTCGACGACCGGATGCGTGAGGCGGATTCCTACTTCTTGCCGCCGAAGAGTCCGCCGAGGATGCCGCCGAGGTCGATGCCACCACCGGATCCGCCGCTGTTGCCACCGCCCAGCAGCCCGCCGATCACATCACCGATGCCGCCGCCGGTCGAGCCGCCCTTGTCGCCGCCCCCGAGGATGCCCCCGATGAGGTCGCCGATGCCTCCGGAGTTCTCCGCGCCCGCATCCGCCTTCGCGGTCTTGTCCTTGCTCGCGTTCGCGATGAGCCCCATCACGATGGGAGCCAGGATCGGGAGGAGCTTGCCGAAGTCGATTCCGGGGGTCGCCTTGGACTCGGTGAGTTCCTTCGTGACCTCCTTCTCCTTCGATCCGAGGATGTGCGCGACGATCTTGCCACCGTCGGCCTGATCGATGTCGTCGACCTTCGCGGCACCGGCGCTGCCCTCGTGCTTCTTCAGTGCGTTCTGGATCGCAGCGGAGCCCTCATCGGTCTCGGCGTTCTTCGCGAGGCCGCCCAGCAGAACGGCGCCGCCCTGCTCGACCGCGACCTTGGCTTCGTCTCGCGAGACGCCCAGCTTCTCGGCGATATCGTCGATCGGCACCTGCTTGAGGATGTCGTCAAGAGCCATGGTGAATCCTTCCGTCGGGGCGTCCGCCCACATCACCGCTCACAGTAGTGCGGATGCTGCGGGAGAGGGGGATGCCTTCCCGATCGGCGGACCTGGAACCGAGCATCAGGTCGCGTCGCCTAAAATCGATCCATGCGCGCCGCGGAAATCCAGGACGACCTCACCAGCATCCTCGTCACAGAGGAGCAGATCCTCGCCAAGCTCGATGAACTCGCGGCGCAGGTCGCAGAGGACTACGAGGGCAAGGACCTCGTTCTCGTCGGCGTCCTCAAGGGCGCCGTCATGGTGATGGCCGATTTCGCACGGGCACTGCCGTTCCACGCGCCGATGGACTGGATGGCGGTGTCGAGCTACGGCGCGAGCACCAAGTCGAGCGGTGTCGTGCAGATCCGCAAAGACCTCGACACCGACCTGAACGGCAAGCACGTACTGATCGTCGAGGACGTGATCGATTCCGGTCTGACCCTCAGCTGGCTGCTCGAGAACTTCGGATCCCGCGGCGCCGAATCGATCGAGGTGCTGGCGCTCCTGCGCAAGCCCGAGGCGGCGAAGGTGGTCATCGACTGCAAGTACGTCGGCTTCGACATCCCGACCGACTTCGTCGTCGGATACGGCCTCGACTACAACGAGCGCTACCGCAACCTGCGTGACGTGGCGGTCCTCGCGCCGCACGTGTATTCCTGACGGCCGCGACGCGACGCGCTACGCCGTGGGTGAACGCACAGCGACCCCCTAGGGCTCCCGCGATACGCTGATCCGATCATGGATGTGAAGAAGCTCACCCGGAATCCGCTGATCTACGTCGCGCTGATCGGCGTGCTCCTCTTCGGCGGTTTCCTGCTGATCTCGAATCTTGGTGCGCCCAAGCAGATCACGACTCAGGAGGGGCTGAAGCTCCTCTCCGGCACGACGGTCACCGAGGTCGTGAACACCGACGGCGATCAGCGCGTCGACATGACGCTCTCGAAGCCGTTCAAGGGTTCGGAAGACGTGCAGTTCTACTACGTCGACGCCCGCGCCGACGAGGTGGTCACCGCGATCAACGAAGCCGCGCCCAAGGACGGCTTCAACGACGCCGTGCCTCGGGCGAGCTGGTTCGACGGCTTCCTCTCGCTCCTCCTCCCGCTCGTGCTGCTCGGACTGCTGTTCTGGTGGCTCCTGTCATCCATGCAGGGCGGCGGCGGCAAGGTCATGCAGTTCGGCAAGTCCAAGGCGAAGCTCGTCAACAAGGAGACGCCGACGGTCACCTTCGCAGACGTCGCCGGTGCGGACGAGGCCATCGAAGAGCTCCACGAGATCAAGGAGTTCCTGCAGGATCCCGCGAAGTTCCAGGCCATCGGCGCCCGCATCCCGAAGGGCGTGCTCCTGTACGGCCCTCCCGGAACCGGCAAGACGCTGCTCGCTCGCGCGGTCGCGGGTGAAGCGGGGGCGCCCTTCTACTCCATCTCCGGTTCCGACTTCGTCGAGATGTTCGTCGGTGTCGGTGCGTCCCGCGTGCGCGACCTCTTCGGCCAGGCCAAGGAGAACGCACCCGCGATCATCTTCATCGACGAGATCGACGCCGTCGGGCGCCACCGCGGTGCCGGTATGGGCGGCGGAAACGACGAGCGCGAACAGACCCTCAACCAGATGCTGGTGGAGATGGACGGCTTCGACCCGAACGCGAACGTCATCGTGATCGCGGCCACCAACCGTCCCGACATCCTCGACCCCGCGCTGCTGCGCCCCGGCCGCTTCGAC
>JBOGEI010000306.1:0-2668 GCA_050701935.1 Microbacterium sp. | reverse complement strand
AAGTCGCGCGACGCGATCCAGAAGGAGATCAACACCCTCGGTGATGAGCTCACCCGGATCGCCGGCAGCACGAACTTCAACGGCATCAAGCTGCTCTCGGGCGGCGACACGCTGACGTTCCAGGTCGGTGCGGGTTCGGTCGCCGCCGAGGACCAGATCTCGGTCGCCCTGACCGACTTCGCCACCCTCGGTGCCGACGTCAAGACGCTCGCGGCGACCATGACGGACGCGGCGACGTACGGTACCGCGCTCGCGGGCATCGACACGCAGATCCAGGCGGTCTCGACCGCACGCGCCGGCTACGGTGCGCTGCAGAACCGCTTCGAGTCGACCATCAACAGCCTCAACGTGTCGGCGGAGAACCTCGCCGCTGCCGAGAGCCGTATCCGCGACACCGACATGGCGTCCGAGATGGTCAAGTTCACGTCGAAGAACATCCTGTCCCAGGCAGGTACGGCGATGCTGGCCCAGGCCAACCAGGCCAACCAGGGCGTGCTCCAGCTCCTGCGCTGAACCACGTCATAGGGTCCGGGCGCCCACCGGCGCCCGGACCCTGTCCGCTCCCGACCTGGAAAGGCGACCATGTCCCTCTCGCTCGACGGCCTCGTCTCCGGCCTGAAGACCACGGAGGTCATCAAGGCCCTGATGGAGGTGCACGCCATCCCCCGTTCGCTCCTCAAGGCGAAGATGGATGACAAGAACGGCATCGTCGCCCAGCTGCAGACCCTCAACACCGCTGTCCAGAACCTCGCCACCGCCGCCGAGAAGGCGGCCTCGCGCGACGGGCTGGCCCGCTTCACGACCTCCTCGTCATCGCCCACCGTCACCGTGGCAACGCGAACGGGTGCCGCCCCGCTCGCAGCCGACATCGTCGTCGACAAGGTCGCCAAGAACCACACCATCGTCTCCGCCGCCTCGAACGGCTGGCCGGTCGACCCGCCCGTGATCACCCTCCAGAACGCGAAGGGCGAGCGCGTGCAGGTGACGGCCGACTCCACCTCGATGCAGGATGTCGCCCAGGCCGTCAACGAAGCAGGCTTCGGCATCGTCGCCACCGCCGTCCCCGCCGGGCGCGACGCCGACGGCAACATGACGCACCGCCTTCAGCTGCGGGCTGCCGACTCCGGCGAGGCAGGGCAGTTCCACGCCTACCGCGGTGACGTCGCCTCGGTCGAGGCCGGCACCGCATCAGACCTCTCGACGGAAGCAGGAGCGGCCGTCATCGATGTGGGCGGCAACGCCCAGCTGCGGCTGTGGGCCGGCACGAGCGCAGAGCAGGTGCTGACGTCGTCGAGCAACACCTTCACCGACCTGTTCGACGGCGTCGACGTCACCGTCTCCGCCGCGTCGACCACCCCCGTCACGATCGGCGTCGCCGTCGACACCGCAGCACGGACCAAGGCCTCGGCGGACTTCATCGCCGCGGTGAAGGACATCCTGACCCGCATCGACAACGGATCGAAGGCGACGGTCGCGGCGAACCAGGGCGAGAAGACGAAACTCGGCGTCTTCACCGGCGACAGTGCGATCCGGGGCCTGCGCAACGCCCTCGCCGACGCCGTGCAGCATCCGGTCGACGGGGTCTCCCCCTCATCCATCGGCATCTCCTCCGACATGTACGGGGTGATGAGTTTCGACGAGGAGAAGTTCGCCGAGGCTCTCGCGAAGGATCCTGACGCGGTCGCCGGGCTCTTCTCCGACATCGCCTCGCGTGTTCAGGACACGGCCAAGGTGTACTCCGACAAGTACGAGGGCCTGCTCACCACCCGCATCACCGGGCAGCAGAGCGAGGTCAAGGGCCTCGGCGAGCAGATGGAGCGCTGGGATGTGCGCCTCGCGCAGCGCAAGGCCTCGCTCGAGCGCACCTACGCCCGTCTCGAGGTGATGCTGTCGCAGATGCAGTCGCAGTCCTCGTACCTCACATCGCAGATCGCCGCCCTGCCGGGCTCGAGCTCAGGGAAGTGAGCATGAACGCCGCACTCCGCGCCCAGCAGCGCTACCGCGAGGATGCCGTCCTCTCGGCACCGCCCGAGCGTCTGGTCACGATGCTCTACGACCGCCTCCTTCTCGACATCGAACGCGGCGAGAACGCGCAGCGTGCCGAGGACTGGGTCGAGGCCAACGCGCAGCTGCAGCACGCGCAGGCGATCGTCTCGGAGCTGACGTCATCGTTGACAGACGATTGGAATGGCAGCGCCGGTCTGCGCTCCCTGTACGTGTTCCTCTCGCAGACGCTCATCGGCGCCAACATCGGTCGCGACCCGGAGCGCACGCACGCGTGCCACGAGATCATCTCCCCCCTGCGCGACGCGTGGCACGAAGCGGCACGGACCGTGGCCGAGGCGCGCTCGTGAGCGTCGACGAATGGACGACGATGCTCGATCGGCTCGAGAGAGACGCTGAACGGATCCTCGCCTCAGCTCCCGGCACCGCCGACGCCGCCGACATCGCACCGTGGACGCCGCCGGCGACATCGCTTCCGCCCGCACTCGCCGACCGTGCACGCCAGGTCGTCGAGCTCCAGCGTTCGGCGATGGAGCGCACCAGGACCGATCTCGACGGTCTCAGACAGCACCTCAGCGCTGTGAGTCGCATCCCGAGCACCCGGCGCTCCGAAGAACCGGCCTACCTCGACGTCGACGGGTGAGACCGCTCCCTAACATCGCGG
>JBOGEI010000305.1:0-2694 GCA_050701935.1 Microbacterium sp. | reverse complement strand
CAGGTCGTCATCCTCGACAAGGGCGCCCGCATCGTGCAGGTGGGCAGCCCGAGCGAGATCATCGAGAACCCGGCAGACGACTTCGTCTCGGCGTTCATCGGCGCCGAACGCGGACGCCGTGCTCTGCACCTCAAGCAGACGCCGCACGGCACCGTGGTCGTCGACGGCGAAGGCCGCACGCAGGGGTCGATCATCGATGTGCCTGATGCTGTGACCGACGCGCTCCTGAGCGAGGAGAGCGCGACGAAGGGCGCTCCGTGAACTGGATCGTCGACAATCTCGGCCTCATCCTCGAGCTGACCGCGATCCACCTGCAGCAGAGTGCGATCGCGATCGTGCTCGGCTTCGTGCTGTCGCTGCCGCTCGGGTGGCTCGCCTGGCGCTACCAGCTGGTGAAGGGACCGGTCATCGTCCTCACCGGGCTGCTCTACACGATCCCGTCGCTCGCACTGCTGATCCTCCTCCCGTCCGTCGCCGGGTATCCCGCTCGCAGCCCGATCAACCTCATCATCGGCCTCACCATCTACGCGGTCGCGATCCTGGTGCGTGCGGTGTCCGACGGCCTCGACTCGGTCGACCCCGCCATCCGGCAGTCGGCCACGGCGATGGGCTACGGCGGCTTCCGCCGCTTCTGGACCGTCGACTTCCCCCTCGCCGGACCTGTCGTGCTCGCGGGGCTCCGCGTGGCGGCCGTCAGCACGATCTCCCTCGCCACCGTCGGCATCCTGGTCGGGGTGAACAACCTCGGCTACCTGTTCACCAACGGCCTGCAGCGCCGCATCCTCGCCGAGGTGTTCGCCGGCGTCATCGCGGTCGTCGTCATCGCGCTCGTGATCGACCTGCTGCTCCTGCTGCTCGGCCGTGCGCTGATGCCGTGGACGCGCGCGGCGAAGACCCCGTCGACCGCCGCACGACAGACCGCCACCCTGAGGGCCGCCGCATGAACGTGTTCACCGAGGCCCTCGCCTGGCTCTTCTCCCCCGACCGCTGGGAGGGGCCGTACTCGCTGCCCATCCTGTTCGGCCAGCACATGTACTACACGCTGATCTCGGTGCTGATCGCCGGCGTCATCGCGATACCGCTCGGGTGGCTCATCGGCCACACCGGCAAGGGTCGCGAGATCGCGGTCGCGGTCTCCGGCGCGGCTCGTGCCATTCCGTCGTTCGGACTCATGGTGCTGCTCGTGCTGATCCTGGGCGTGCTCCGGGTTCCCGAGGCCGCGATCATCACGTTCGTGCTCCTGGCGATCCCCTCGCTCCTCGCCGGCGCCTACACCGGCCTCGAGGCCATCGACCGTCGGGTGCTCGACTCCGCGCGCTCGATGGGCATGACCGAATGGCAGGTGTTCTGGAAGGTCGAGGTACCCCTCGGGCTGCCTCTGCTCGTCGGCGGCATCCGCGCAGCTCTCCTGCAGGTGATCGCCACGGTCACGATCGCCGCCTACGTCAACCTCGGCGGACTCGGCTGGCCGATCATCCAGGGCATCCCGCTGCGCAAGTTCGACCAGGTCCTCGGCGGTGCGATCCTCGTCGCCGTGCTCGCCCTGATCGTCGACCTGATCTTCGCCCTCCTCCAGCACGCCGCCGTTCCCGCGGGCGTGCGCGCGCCCACCACGACACGGCGATCGCGTGCGGCCGCCGCTGCCGCGCCGGCGCCGGCCACCGCCTGATCCGTCCCACAGCCTGACACCGTCCCACAGCACCATCCCCGTTGTCCCAGAGAAGAGGAAGTCCTCATGTTCACAGCACGTAAGTCACGACTCGCCCTTGCCGGTGGTGCCGCGCTCGCCGCGGTGCTCGTCCTCGGCGGCTGCGCGAACAGCAACCCGCTCGACGCCCCGAGCGAAGGCTCGAGCTCCGGCGACGACACGATCGTCATCGGCTCGCAGGCCTACTACTCGAACGAGATCATCGCCGAGATCTACGCCCAGGCGCTCGAAGGTGCCGACTTCAAGGTCGACCGACAGTTCAACATCGGACAGCGTGACGCCTACATGCCCGACGTCGAGTCCGGCGCGATCGACCTGTTCCCGGAGTACACGGGCAACCTGCTCGAGTACCTCGACAAGGACGCGACCGCCACCAGCCCCGACGATGTCTACGCGGCTCTGAAGGAAGCGCTGCCCGACGGCCTGACCGCTCTCGACTACGCCGAAGCCTCCGACCAGGACACCTACACGGTGCTGAAGAGCTTCGCCGAGGAGAACGGTCTCACCTCGATCGGCGACCTCTCGAAGGTGACCACCCCGGTCACGATCGGTGCCGCTCCGGAGTTCGAGCAGCGCCCGTACGGCCCGGCTGCGGCCAAGGAGGTCTACGGCGTCGACCTCGGCTTCTCGGCGACCGGCCCGACCACGCTCGAGTCGCTGCTCGCCGGCGAGATCCAGGTCGCTGACATCTACTCGGCCGACCCCTCGTTCCAGACCGAAGACATCGTCGCGCTCGAAGACCCGGAGAACATCATCCTGGCCTCGAACGTCGTGCCGATCGCTTCGAGCGACGTCGCCGACAAGATCGCCGACGTCATCAACGCGGTCAGCAAGAAGCTGACCGCCGAGGAGCTCGTCGGTCTGAACGTGCAGAGCACGGTCGACCAGAAGTCGGCGGAAGACATCGCCAAGAAGTGGCTGGCCGACAACGACCTCGTCTGAGTCGTCACCACGACGAAGCGCCCGGACCCCTGAGGGTCCGGGCG
>JBOGEI010000304.1:0-2704 GCA_050701935.1 Microbacterium sp. | reverse complement strand
GAGCCCGACGCCGCCGAAGGGGCTGCGCAGATCGCGCAGGTACCAGGTGTTGACCCACGACATGCCGGTGCGCATCTGCTGCGCCACGCGGTGTCCGCGGGTGAGGTCGGTGGTCCAGGTGACGGCGGCGAGCCCGTAGTCGGTGTCGTTCGCGAGCCGGATCGCCTCCTCCTCGGTGTCGAACGGGATGAGGGCGGCGACCGGACCGAACACCTCTTCGCGCACGGTGCGGTGGCTGTTGTCGAGACCGGTCCACAGGGTGGGCTCGATCCAGGATCCGCCGTCGAGTCCGTCGCCGAGGGTGGGGATGCCGCCGCCCGCGAGCACGGTCGCCCCCTCGGCGACGGCGAGGTCGAAGTAGGAGCGCACCTTCTCGCGGTGGGCCTGCGAGATGAGGGGTCCGGTGGTCGTGGCCGGGTCTTCGGGGCGGCCGAGGCGCAGGCGTGAGGCATGTTCCGCGAGTCCGGCGGCCACATCGTCGAACACCGCGCGCTGCACGTAGATGCGCTCGGTGCACAGGCACACCTGGCCGGTGTTGAGATACGTCGAGCGGGCGAGACCTGCGACGGCGGCGTCGAGGTCGGCATCGGCGAACACAAGCGCGGCGTTCTTGCCGCCGAGCTCGAACGAGACCGGGCGCACGCGGGGAGCGACCGCCCGCATGATGGCGGATCCGGTGGACGATTCGCCGGTGAAGGTGACGCCGTCGATTCCCGGGTGCTTCGTGAGCGCCTCGCCCGCGGAGTCGGCACCGAAACCGTGCACGACGTTGACGACCCCGGCGGGGACGCCGGCCTCGGCGAGGATCTCGGCCAGCAGGGTGGCCGATGACGGCGTCTCCTCCGAGGGCTTGATGACGACCGTGTTGCCGGTGGCGAGGGCGGGAGCGAGCTTCCACGTGAGCAGCAGCAGCGGCAGGTTCCACGGCACGATCACGGCGACGACCCCGAGCGGCTTGCGCACGGCGTAGTTCAGGGCGCGGCGACCGTCGGGCAGCTCGGTGAGGAAAGAATCGAGTCCCGCGGTCGAGACCGTGTCGGCGAAGGAGCGGAAGTTCGCGGCGGCGCGAGCCACATCGAGGTCGCGGGCGAGGGCCTCGGGCTTGCCGGTGTCGCCGACCTCGGCTGCCACGAGTTCGTCGGCACGGCGGTCGATCGCGTCGGCCACCCCACGCAGCAGGCGGGCGCGCTCGGCCACCGTCATGCGCCCCCAGGGTCCGTCGAACGCCGCACGGGCCGCAGCGACGGCGCGGTCGACCTGCTCGGTGCCGGCCTCGTGCACCTCGGCGATGATCGAACCGTCGACCGGGCTGATCTTCTGGAAGGTGGCGACGCCCTCGACGCGCTCGCCGGCGATCATGTTGTGGATCGCGCGGGGCGCCGAGTCCTGCTCGGGGGCAGGGAGGGGAGGCGTCATCGTCTCGGAAGGCATGGGCTCAGGCTAGGAAGGTTCGAGGGATGCCGACAAATACTCTCTTGATGCACTGCCATGCCCATACGGCTATAGTCCGGAACATGGTCACCGATCGACTGCTCGACGGACGGGTCAAGATCCGCCACCTCGTCCTCGTCACCGCCATCGCCGACGAAGGCACTCTGGTGCGCGCTGCCGAGTCGCTGCACATCACCCAGCCCGTCGTCACCCGCGGCCTCCGCGAGGTCGAAGACGTCTTGGGCGTGCCATTGTTCGAGCGTCTTCCGCGTGGCGTCAGGCCCACGCAGTACGGATACTCGTTCATCGAGCGTGCACGGTCCGTGCTCGCCGAGCTGCGTGCGGCGGGGGAGGAGGTGCGGCTGCTGCAGTCCGGCCAGCTCGGCACGGTCACGGTCGGCACCCACCTCGCCGGCTCGAACCTGCTGCTGCCGCGGGCGATCGCCGCGCTGAAGGCCGAGCATCCGAGGCTCACCGTCGTCGTCCGCGAGGGCACCCCCGACACCCTGCAGCAGCTGCTGCTCGCGGGCGACCTCGACCTCACCGTCGGGCGGCTCTCTCCGACGATCCCGGTGCGACTCGAGCAGGAGCGTCTGCACCTGGAGCCGATCCGCCTGGTCGCGCGCGCCGGGCATCCGGTGCTCGGCGGGGTCAAGGCGAATTCCCTCGCCGAGCTGATCAGCTACCCGTGGATCTTCCCGGTCGCCCAGACCGCGCTGCGCGCCGAGCTCGAAGCCGTCTTCTTCCACGAGGGGCTGCCCCTGCCGCCCGACCGCGTCGAGTGCACCTCGATGCTGACGCTGCGCACCCTGCTGATCTCGACCGATGTGATCGCCGCGCTGCCGATGTTCATCGCCGTCGATGATCGCGAGCTGCGGATCCTGCCCACGCCGCTGAGCTCCATCCGCCGCTCTGTCGGTGTGACGGTGCCGAAGGATCGAGCGCCGTCGCCCGCGGCATCCGCGCTGCTGGCGCACCTGCGCGAAGAGGGCGCGCGCCTTGCGGAGCTGGAGCGGGAGTACGCGCAGACCGAGCCGCGCTTCGCCGGCTGATATGCCCGTACGGTCATAGCTCTGACCCGTATGGATATTGGACAGCATCGCTTCCTCGGGACGAACCTGATGAGAACGACACGACGTCGTGACGATCTCACCCGATTCAGCCAATGGAGGCGACATGGCCGGCTCTCCCTACGTGCCCGATGCGAAGAAGTACCGCCCGGAGGATTTCCAGCGCGTCGAGGGCGAACCGGCCGATCCCGATCCCTCCAGCT
>JBOGEI010000303.1:0-2782 GCA_050701935.1 Microbacterium sp. | reverse complement strand
TCGCCCTGCGCTGCCACCACCTCGGGCTCGGGTAAGCGCTTAGCAGTCTCGCCACCCTCCGTCGCGCCCAGCGTAGCCAACGAGCCAGCAACGACAATCACCGCCGCCGCCAGAACGGCGGCACTTCTCACGGAGACCATCCGTCGCCAACGCTCCACCGGCGCTTCTCCGATTGCTCAAGTGCGGCGGAATCGCACTAGTAGCGATCCGTACTATCCTCACGAATGGTGAGGCCTCAAGGTCCGTTGTCAAGCGGCGCTCGCGAGGCCGGCGGCATACGTATCTGACGGCGACCCGCGAGGCGCCCGCTCCTTCGCGAACGAGACGCGACCCCGGCATACGCCATCGATCGAGCGAACCGACGCGGTCGTGGGCGGAAACGAGGGTGGCGCAGCGCGTGATGGCCAGCGCCAACGAGACGACACGGAGGCCAGCTCCCACGCTGCGCGCGGGTGGAATGCGCTGCCGCTCCCGCGCGCTAGGAGCAGCGGGCCCGTCGCACTCCTTCAGGCCGGCTAGTCAACCCGTGCCGTGAACAGGAACAAGCGGAGCACCGCGACAAGGAATCCCACGCCTATCCCAATGAGGCCGTTCCACCTCGTCCGCGATGTGAGGGCGGCTGATACCACGAGCGCCGCCCAGGACACCCACAGGGCGACGCCGAAGAACAGGAAGATCGGCTCGCCGCGCTCCTCCGCCGACAGCTTGTTCAGCAGCTGTCCCGCCACTGCTGCCGCGCCGATTGACGGCGGCCATGGGAATCTCCCCGTGGACGGCCATCGAGACTCCCCACTGATGGCCATCGAACCTCCCCATGGGCGGCCATCGGATCTCCCCACCGACTGACCACCACCGGCCGATTCGACCGGCACCGACCGACGCCCTCGCTAGGGCTCGCCGCGTTCGGCAAGCCAGCGAGGAGGAAGCGGTGAAGAGAGCGAAGGAAGTGACGGAGATCCTGGAGGCATTCGATCTGGTCGGCACGCAGCGAGGCGCGGCGGAGCTGGCCGAATGCGACCACAAGACGGTCGCCCACCACGTCAAAGAGCGCGGGCGGGCGGGCGGCGGCTCCGAGCGCAGGCGCCGCCCGCGCCCTCAGGTCGACCCTTATGAAGAACGAGCTCCCCTTCGCGCGCCCGATGATCGCGGTCGCCAGCCCGAACGAGATCGCGATGACTGCGTATTCCATGCCGCTAATGATGGCGGGAGCAGACGCGCCGGGGCGACAGCTCGGTGAAGGATCTGGTGCGCCCAGGGCCACCACACCCTTCAGTCATCAAATGACCGCCGTGAAGCGCCGGTCTCGACGTTGCTGCTGCAGGGCGGGAGCAGCAGCGGCCCGTCGAGTTACCTCAGTCTGCCCCTCTGAGCCCGTGAGGCAGCCCGCTTGACGAACCGAGTTCGGCAAGCGTTCGCTCGCGGCCAAGAGTAGAAGACTTGCCTCGCGCCTTGCCGAGGCGGACGTGGAACAGAAGGTGCCGTGGCCATATGCCAAGCTCCTGTCCGCTTCTCTTGGGGGGTTGAAGCCGACGAGTACGAGAACCAGCTACACGCACACGGGGTGTTCCCCTCGTCGTCACTTCGGTGAACCGGACAGATACCAGCGGCCGTTCTTGTTGATCAGTTCGGTGAACCCCTCGCCCTTCGCGTATGACGCGAGCGCCCAACTGCCCTCGATGCTGATCGAGCCGATCTCGAGCTGTACGGCTTGCGCAACGCCTCTGTTACCTTGTGCCTGGAAGACGCGTTCGCAGCGCTCGGGACCAGCCCCCGGGTGGGGGAAGCTCCTCGGCGCGAGCAGTTCTCCGCAGATCGTCGCGATATCCCGCTCCTCGAGCGCCTCTTGGTAGCGCTCGATCACGGCGGCGACCTCTCCCTCCTCCCCCGTGAACTCGTCGTCGTTCGCGCCGCACCCCAGGGCGAGCGCGGAGACGGCTGCAAGCAGCGCCCCCGCCGAAGACGCGCGTGGCGCAGCTCGTTGGCGACCGATCGACAGAGGTCCCGTGCGCCACCTGCGGAGGCACTCGCGCATCAGTGCCGGTGGCCCATGCCGATCTTGACGCCGTTGCCGTTGCTGCCAGCCAAGTCACCGTCGCACTGTCTGAAGTTTCGCGTGTTGCCCCAGGACTGGTGCTGACGCGAATGGCGGTTTGCTTCGAAGGCGTTTGCGACGGCCTGCCGGCCGCGATCGAACCCGCTTCCGTTCGGCCCGTTCTTGTCGACGGCATGCCTGGGCGGGATGCACGTCAACACAAAGTCCTCGTGGTGGGGAGTGGCGGCGACCTGGTGGTTCGCCCCGCCCGAAGCCGGGACGTGCCACAGCCGTGCATGCGTGCGAGCGCTCGTTGACCCACCATTTGCCCGCTGCGCGTCCATGAACTTGCAGCTGTACTGAGTCGCGTTGACCTTCACCCTCAGCCTCTGGCCGCCTCCTGATTGATTGAACCAACCGAGGTGAACTTCGAACGCCCGGGCGACGTTCGCCGCGTGGGCCTCACCGCCCTCGAAGAGGAGCGTGACGGGATCAACCCAATCACTGCTTACGCAGTTGGGAGAGTCCCCTTGGCTCGAGTATGGTCCCGACCAGTCCGGGAACCCCTCGGCCAGCGCCGGCGCGACGAGCACGCCCAGCACGATGGCGCTCGCAACGAGCCGACCGCGTGACCCCCCGGGTCTCATCAGCGGCCGTCAGCCTTGGGGGAGCTGCACGGCAGCGTGCCATCGACCGCTCCCGCCACTGGCGACGGCAAGGTCGTCGAGGTCTGAGCACGGTCCGCTGCAT
>JBOGEI010000302.1:0-2802 GCA_050701935.1 Microbacterium sp. | reverse complement strand
GTGCTGATCGGCACCGCGCTCTACCGGGTCGTGCACCACGGAGCCGAAGAGATCGTGCAGTTCGCCGTGGCTCTCCCGGCGCCGGACGAAACCTCGTCGGCGCCGAGATTCTGGTCACGGCTCACCGCGCCGTGGCGTCGATCGTCAAGCAACCGCTGATCCGGCTGCAGACTCGATCACTCAGGACCTCCTCCCGCCCTCACCGGGCACACTGCTCGTCGAGGGAGGACCATCGGAACCCATCCGGATCTATGACGACGTCAACAGATGCGCCCCGGGCGGGTTCCGCCCCCTCCTCCGAGAGCAGCGCACGACGTATGAGCGTCACACTCTGCTTTTCGGAGGCCACGCCACGCTGCCCGACGTCTTTCGCCAGGACGGGAGCCTGCATGAGGCACAGACGGGACGCCCCCTCAGCCGGGCGGAAGTCGATGTACTTGCTGCCGTAGTCACGATCCGTCGCCATTCCGAGTGCGGCATAGAACGGCACGGATGCCTTCGGGTCGGAGACACCGAGGATCACCGTCGTCTCGATGGGCTTCGGTGCCGGTGACGACGGAGCCGTGTCCTTGCTGGACTGGGAGGCGACCTTCCAGATCACGCCGTCCGGACTGCGGAAGCTACCGGCGAACGAGCCGAACAGCGCCTTCTTGGCGGGTTTGAGGATCATGGCACCATCACGTTCGGCAGCCGCCATGACCGTTCGCACCTCACCGGGCTGCGCGAGGATGTACGTGACGACGAATCGTGGGAATGCGGCTGTCGCCACAATGCCGGATTCCAGCCGAAGCCTGCCGACGCCGTGCAGATCCATATGCACTGCCGCCTCCTCCTTCGCGGGCGATGTCGAGAACACGCTTTCGTAGAACCCGGCAGCCGCGTCGAGGTCGACGCAGTTCACCGTGATCGAGTGGAGTGCCGAGTTCATGTCGCCCACCTCTCAGCTCTCACTCGCGACATGCGTCGCCTGGCGGACGATCTCGGCCAAACGGTCCCACTTCTGTTCGGAGGGATCCTGCAACGCGTAGGCAGTCGGCCAGAACCCGTCTTCCGTGTCGAGACCGGCATGCACACTGAACCCGAAGGTCGAGTACCGCTCCTTGTCCATCTGCCCGCTGCGGAAGAAGCACACCACCTTGCCGTCGCGTGCGTAACCGGGCTGCGAGTAGTACAGCTTCGGGGCGAGGGCGGGGGCGACGGTCGAGACGATCGCGTGCACGCGTTCCGCCATCTCACGGTCTCCATCCGGCATCTCGGCGATCTTCGCCAGCACGTCTGCTTCCTCGGCCGCAGCCTTCTCCGCACCTTTCGCGCGCCGCGCCTCAGCCTTGAGCTCTGCCGCTCGATCCTTCATCGCCGCACGCTCCTGCGCCGAGAAGCTGCTGTTCTTGTCACCTGTTGCCGACATCGGTCGTACCTCCGGGTCTGAATGGGGATGCCGTCAACGCTAGGAGCGGGGGGGGGATCGGAGACTTCTCGATTCCGTACCTCTTCCCCACCGGGCGTCCGCGACTTCCTGCAAGGATGAGCACATGGACCAGCAGGGCGGCGGAACGGCAGACGACCGGCGCGCGATCGTCGTGATCCGCCGGGTCCGCGACCGGATGGATCGGGAGTACGCCTCACCCCTCAATGTGGAGGACCTGGCCAGGGGCGTGCACATGTCTCCCGGGTACCTGAGCCGAGAGTTCCGTCGGGTCTACGGTGAATCGCCGTACTCGTACCTGATGACGCGGCGCATAGAGCGGGCCATGACACTGCTGCGCCGAGGCGATCTCTCCATCACCGACATCTGTTTCGCCGTCGGATTCTCCTCACTCGGAACCTTCAGCACCCGCTTCTCCGAACTCGTCGGCGTCTCTCCGCGCGGGTACCGCGACGACACTTCCCGCTCGATCGAGGGGATCCCGCCGTGCTTGGCGAAACACGTCACCCGACCGGTCAGGAATCAAGAAGTGCGGCCGATCCGATCCGTCTAGCGTTGGCGGCATGAAACTCACCATCCACTACGCGTTCCTTCCCCACACCGATGCCGAGGCAGCCCTCGGCTTCTACCGCGACCTGCTCGGCTTCGAAGTCCGCAACGACGTCGGATACGAAGACATGCGCTGGATCACCGTCGGGCCTGTCGGACAGCCGGAGAACGCTATCGTGCTGCAGCCGCCCGCCGTCGACCCCGGCATCACCGACGACGAGCGGGAGACCATCCTCACCCTGATCGCGAAGGGCGTGTACGGGGGCGTCACCCTTGGCTCGGACGATCTCGACGCCCTCTTCGAGCGCATGGAGGCGGGTGGAGCGGACATCGTCCAGGAGCCGACCGATCAGGACTACGGCGTGCGCGACTGTGCCTTCCGCGATCCGGCCGGGAACCTTGTCCGAGTGAACCAGATCGACTGATCGGGCGGATTCAGGGAGCGCCGTCGGGAGCGGCCGGACCGCTCAGATAGGCGACGCCGCGCGGAGACAGCTCGTAGCCGATCACCAGACTGCGCGTGAGCCCGAGGCCCTTCAGCTTGCGGACATTGCGCTTGAACACATCCTTGTCGACCTTCCCGCGAAGCGACTCCGCCGAGACACCCGGATGATCGCGTATCGATTCGAGGATGTGGCGCGTCCACGGCCCCGCGGTGCTCGATCGATCGAGTCTCCTCAGGCGGGCCGCGATCGCCGCCCGGTCTTCGTCGGAGATGGCGGCTTCTTCAGCGAGCGCGATGCGCGGGTCCGGCCCGCCCCAGGCGAGAGCGATCCGGAAGACGGGATCAGCGGCCTGCCCGCGGAACGTCGCGAGCAGCGCTGCTC
>JBOGEI010000301.1:0-2899 GCA_050701935.1 Microbacterium sp. | reverse complement strand
ATCGGGGGCTTCTCCGGTTTCGGAGCGTGTACTCGGCTCAGGCGTGACCGAGCTCCTGCTGCTCGAGTTCCTGCTGCTCGACGGCGAGGGGGATGTCGTCCTCGCCGACGGCCCAGTCACCGGTGGCGAGGTAGACGACCTTCTTGGCGACGGCCACCGCGTGGTCGGCGAAGCGCTCGTGGTAGCGGCTGGCGAGCGTGGCGTCGACGGTCGCCGTGGCCTCGCCCTTCCAGTTGTCGCTGAGCACCTTCTCGAAGACGGTGGCGTGCAGTTCGTCGACGTCGTCGTCCGCGTTGCGGATCGCGTCGGCGTAGCGCAGGTCCTGGGTGCGCAGCAGCTCGGAAAGCGTGCGGGCCACTTCGACGTCGAGCTCGCCCATCTTCACGAAGGTGCCCTTGAGGCCCTTCGGGATGGCGCGCTCGGGGAAGCGGAGACGGGCGAGCTGGGCGATGTGCTCCGACATGTCGCCCATGCGCTCGAGCGACGCGCTCACGCGCAGTGCCGAGACGACGATTCGCAGGTCGCGGGCGACCGGCTGCTGCCGAGCGAGGATCTCGATGGCCTGCTCGTCGAGGGCGACGGCCAGCTCGTCGATCTTCGCGTCGTCGGCGATGACCTCTTCGGCCAGGGCGACGTCGCTGGTCGCGAAGGCTCTGGTCGCCTTGTCGATCGAGACCGTGACGAGGTCAGCGATCTCCACGAGGCGGGACTGCAGGTCCTCGAGGGACTGGTGGAAGACTTCGCGCATGTTGGGGCGCAACCTTTCATTCGGATCTCGGCTGTGTCAGCACGAGACGGCGGGTCGTCCGCACGAGAGCAGGTCTGTGCTCCCGCACAAGCCCGAAGCGATTGTCTGCTTCGAAGGTTAACGAACGGTGCCCAGCACGTGAATAGTACTTCTCCCGTTGCCGCCAGGGCGCGGAAACCCGCCGGACAGACGGTGAACGCACTCTACGCTTAGGTTATGACCTTGCCGCAGCTCGCGCTGTCTTCGCTCGCCATCGGGCTGGTGATCGGCGTCGGCCTCTCCCTGCTGGTGGTGTGGGCGTATCGGGCGAGAGCACGCGTCCAGGAAGAGACTTCGCTGGCGATTCCGGCCGGCATCACCGATGTCCTTCGCAGCATGGACGACGCGGCTGCGATAGTCGACACCTCCGGCCAGGTGCTGGCAGCATCTCAAGCCGCCACCCGCTTCGGAATCGAGGTCGGCTCCACGCTCGACAACCCGGAGCTGCGTCAACTCGTGCGCGGAGTGAGAGAAGCCGGCGGTTCGGTCACGGAGTCGATGCGCATCACCCGTGGCGGGCTGAGTCTGGACCCTCGTCTGGTCTCGGCCCGCGCGAGCGTGATCGGCGCTCGGCTGGTGCTGCTGATCATCCGCGACGTCACCGAGCAGGAGCGTCTCGACCAGATGCGGCGGGACTTCGTGGCGAACACGAGTCATGAGCTGAAGACCCCGGTCGGTGCGGTGAGTCTTCTCGCCGAGGCTATCGAGTCCGCCGCCGACGACCCCGCCCAGGTGCGTATCTTCGCGGCGCGCATCTCTGCTGAGGCCGGACGACTCGGGCAGCTCACGGGTCGAATCATGAGTCTCTCGCGGCTCCAGGCCGAAGACGGCCTGACCAAGGTCGGTCCCGTCTCGATCGACGAGGTGATCGCCTCCTCCATCGAAGCCCATGTCGTGCAGGCCGATTCCGCGGGCGTCGAGCTTGCCAGAGGCGGCGACCGCGGCGTGTGGGTGCGCGGAGATGCGCAGATCCTGATCGAGGCGGTCGGCAACCTGATCGCCAACGCGATCGTGTACTCGCCCAAGGGCTCTCGCGTCGGAGTCGGTGTGCGAGCAGAGGATGGCGTCGTCGAGATCGCTGTGTCCGACCAGGGCATCGGCATCGCAGAGGCCGACCGTGAGCGCATCTTCGAGCGGTTCTACCGTGCGGACGAAGCCCGTTCGCGACGCACGGGAGGCACCGGACTCGGGCTCTCGATCGTCAAGCACGCCACCCAGCGTCATGGTGGTGAGGTGCGGCTGTGGTCCCGTCCCGGACGCGGCTCGACTTTCACGATCCGGCTTCCTCGGATCGACGCCCCTGACAACGTCGACACGGGCAAGAAGAGCAAGAAGAAACGCGTGCGCAAGGCGGCCAAGGCCGCAGCCTCTGCACGCGTTCGAAACGGAGAGAGAGCATGACCCGTATCCTTCTCGTCGAAGACGAGCCCGACCTCGCCGATCCCCTCGCGTACCTGCTGCGACGCGAGGGGTACGAGGTGGAGATCGCCGAAGACGGCCCTGGGGCGCTCGCCGCGTTCCGGGAGCGCGGCGCCGACATCGTGCTGCTCGACCTCATGCTCCCGGGGATGCCGGGCACCGAGGTGTGCCGGCAGATCCGTTCGACCTCGGCGGTGCCCATCATCATGCTCACGGCCAAGGACTCCGAGGTGGACATCGTCGTGGGACTCGAGCTCGGAGCCGACGACTACATCACCAAGCCTTATTCGTCGCGTGAACTGCTCGCCCGCATGCGCGCTGTCCTGCGCCGGGTCGTGCAGGCGGACAGCGAGCTCGACGAGCGCGTGCTGGATGGTGGACGAGTGTCGCTCGACATCGACCGGCACACCGTCTCGGTCGCAGGGGACCAGATCAACATGCCCCTGAAGGAGTTCGAGCTGCTCGAGGTCCTGATGCGCAACTCCGGGCGAGTCCTCACCCGCGGACAGCTCATCGACCGGGTGTGGGGGAGTGACTACTTCGGCGACACGAAGACGCTCGACGTGCACATCAAGCGCATCCGCTCGCGCATCGAGGAGAACCCGAGCGAGCCGGTGATGCTCGTCACCGTGCGCGGCCTGGGGTACCGCTTCGAGGGCTGACTCTCCGCACGAACACGGAAGAGGCCGGTAC
>JBOGEI010000300.1:0-2928 GCA_050701935.1 Microbacterium sp. | reverse complement strand
CCATGCTCGAGACGATCTCCATCGCGACGCACAGGATGAAGATCACCAGCGCGATTCCGAGACCCTTGCCGTAGTTGAGCGACTTGAACGCGTACGACATCTCGAGGCCGAGGCCTGCGACGCCGACGTAGCCGAGCACCACGCTGCCGCGCAGGTTGATGTCGTTGCGGTGCAGCACGGTGGCCACCCAGCTCGGCAGCACCTGCGGCAGGATGCCCGACGTGAACTCCTGCATCTTCGACCCACCCGCTGCGCGGATGGCGAGGCGGGGTCCTTCGTCGATCTGCTCGATCGCATCGGCGAACATCTTCGAGATCATGCCGATCGAGTGGATGCCGATGGCGAGGATGCCGGGAAGCGTGCCGAGAGAGAACATCAGCACGAACGCCATCGCGAGGACGACGTCGGGCAGCGCGCGGGTGAGGACGCCGATGAAGCGCGCGGCCGCGCGCCAACCGTTGCCTGGCGTGGTGTTGGACGCGGCGAGATAGGCGATCGGCACCGACAGCACGGCAGCGAGGAGGGTGCCGACGAGCACCAGGCCAACGGTGAGGGCGATCAGCCAGGCGAGGTCGCCGGGCGCCGGGAACGTGAGTCCCCCGACACGGGCCATGAAGTTCTCGGCGTTGCCCCAGCTCTGCACCATCGCCGGGATCGAGATGTCGACGTCGCGGACGGCGAGGATGCCGAGCACCACGAGCGCGACCAGGGTGAGCGATGCCGCGATCCGCTCGGGCGAGATCGGGCGCTTCGGAGCGCGCTCGGCGACCGTCTCCCCGCCGCCCCGAGGCGCCTGGCCACCGCCGCGGGTGGCTGCATCCGTCGCGGAATCGAGGGCCGTCATGATGCGGCCACCTGCGCAGCCGCCTCCACGAGCTCCTCGGCCACGGCGCGGATCTCGGCGGTCGTGGTGGCGACACGGCCGTAGATCTCCATGACCTCGGCCTTGGTGAGGTCACCGGTCGGGGTGTCCAGCACCACTTCGCCGTGACGCAGCCCGACGATGCGGTCGGCCCACGAGATCGCGAGGTCGACCTGGTGCAGGCTGCAGACGACCGTGAGTCCTTCGTCGGCGGCGATCTCGCGGATCAGCGCCATGACCTGTTCGCTCGACTCGGGGTCGAGAGAGGCGACCGGCTCGTCGGCGAGCAGGATCGCGGGCTTCTGCATGAGAGCGCGGGCGATGGCCACACGCTGCTGCTGTCCGCCCGAGAGGGTGTCGCTGCGCTGGTAGGCGCGGTCGAGGAGCCCGACGCGGTCGAGGTGCTCGAGCGCGGTGAGCTTCGCCGCCCGCGAGTAGCCCCAGAGACCGAGACGCGGCCCGCGCACACCCGACAGAGAGCCGGTGAGCACGTTCTCGAGCACGGTGAGAGAGGGGACGAGCTCGAACTGCTGGAAGATGAAGCCCACGCGGCTGCGGAGGTCGCGCAGCGCCCTGCCCTTCAGCGTCGGCACCTGCGATCCCAGCACCTCGACGGAGCCCGCGGTGGGGATCTCGAGGCCGTCGAGGTGACGCAGCAGAGTCGACTTGCCCGAGCCGGAGAGTCCGAGGAGCACGACGATCTCGCCTCGGGAGACTTCGAGGGAGGCGTTCTTCAGCGCGGTGGTCGTCCCGAAGGTCTTCGTCACGCCGTCGAGGCGGATGAGGGCGTCGGATGCCGAGGCGGTCATGTCGTAGCTCCTGTGTTGTCGTGAGTCGTGCGGTGGTGCCCTCCGTCTCGTCCGCGTGAGACGGACGAGACGGAGGGCGCCGGGTGAGGCGAAGGGTCAGGCCGGGCTCAGCCCTGGCACTGCTCCGCTTCGGTCTCCTTGCAGATGTCGCGGATCAGGTCGTAGTACGCGTCGTCGACCGGCTTCGTGGCGTAGAAGACGCTGCGGAAGGCGTCGGTGTCGGCGCCGTCGATGCCGGCGGCGATGATGTCGTCGATCGTGATCTCGGAGAGGCCGTCGATGAGCTTCTTCGAGACGTCGTCAGGAAGCGTCGACGAGTAGACCAGCGGCGCACCGGGGACCATCGTCTCGTCGATGACCTTCACCTTGTCCGACTTCTCGACCTCGGAGTCCTCGGCGAAGCCCGCCTCGCACTCGACGCCTTCGCCGACCTTGGTGACGCTCACATCGTGCTTGCCCGCGAAGACCGGCGTGATGTCGGTCTTGGGGTCGATGCCGGCCTTGAGCAGGTTGTACGACGGGAACAGGTAGCCCGAGGTCGAGGACGGGTCGACGAAGCAGACCTTCTTGCCCTTGAAGTCGTCGATGCTCTTGATGTCGCTGCCCGCGGGGACGATCGCCTGCGAGAAGTAGCCCGGCTCCTGGCCCTCTTCGGTCACGATCGAGGAGATCGGAGTGAGCTTGGCGCCGTTGTTCGTGGCGGTGACGTAGGTGAAGCCGGAGAACGACGCGACGTCGACCTTGCCCGCGACGGCGGCCTCGATGAGCGCCGCGTAGTCGGTCGACTCGTGGTACTCGACGGTCTTGCCGGTGAGGTCGGCGATGTAGTCCATGAGCGGCTGGTAGTTCGTCTCGGTGTCGACCGAGTCGGGGACGACGCCGAAGACGAGGGTGTTCTCGTCGACCGCGAAGCCGCTGGCGGACGCCGACTCGTCGGAGCCGGGGGTGCCGGTGGCCTCCGCCGAACCGGAACAGGCAGCCAGGCCGAGGGCGAGGAGCGCGACGCCGGCGAGGGCGGGGAGAGCGCGAAGCTTCATGAGGACCTTTCAGGGTGTGAGGGGTGATCCACCGAAGACTCTCTCAGCTGCCGCGCCGAGATATGTACCTAACTCGGAAGAGTTCAGGGCTCGTTTACCCAGCATTCGTTTGAGTGAACGCTGCCGTAACGTCCTCGCACCGCGAGCGATGAACAAGTAATGTACCTATGTGGCCGAAGCTGTGTACACCCAGATCGCCGATGATCTTCGCGCGCAGATC
>JBOGEI010000299.1:0-2948 GCA_050701935.1 Microbacterium sp. | reverse complement strand
GCCTCCGGGCGCAGCGTGGGAACCGCCATCAGAACTTCCCGTCCCGCACGGCCCACTTGGTCGGCTTGGCGATCATGGGGAGGCCCTTCTCGATCCAGGCGGCCTGCAGGCCGATCAGCGTCTCGGCGGACACGGCCGGGTAGCCGAACAGCGCCATGCAGCGACGCGCGTCGCTGAGCAGTGCGGTGGGCTGCGGCTCGTCGACGATCTCGACCTCGCGATCGAACAGCGTGCCGAAGCGGCGGGCGATCGACTCGACGCTCAGCAGCTCGGGGCCGGTGAGGTTGATCGTGAAGGGGTCGGTCGAGGCGTGCACGAGACTGCGCAGCACGACCTCATTCGCGTACCCCTGCCAGATCACATTGACATTCGCGGTGGCCACCGACACCGGCTGGCCGGCGTGCACCGCGCTGCCGATGTCGGCGAGCACCCCGTAGCGCAGATCGACCGCGTAGTTCAGGCGGATGATCGCGACTCTGGTGCCGCGCTCCTGGGCTCCGAACTCGAACACGCGCTCGCGCCCGAGGCACGACTGCGCGTACTCGCCGATCGGCGCGGGCTGCACCTCTTCGGCCGCTCCACCCGAGGAAGCGGGCAGGAACGGGTAGACGTTGCCGGTCGAGAGCACCGAGATAGCGCTGTCGCGGTAGCGGCGGGCCACGCGGTCGGGCAGGGCGGCGTTGACCTCCCACGCCCACGACGCGTTGGTCGCTGCGCCGAACTTCGCGCCCACCATGAACACCACGTTCGGGGCATCAGGCAGCGATGCGAAGTCGTCGTTCTCGATCAGGTCGAACGGGATAACCTTCACGCCGGCGGTCTCTAGGCGCTCGCGGATCGCGGCGTCGCCGAACCGGGAGACGGCGTAGACCGCATCGTCCTTGCGCCCGGCCGCATCCATGCCTCGGCGCGCGAGCATCGCCAGCGTGGGCCCCATCTTGCCGCCGGCGCCGAGGATCACGAGGTCGCCCGCCCCACGGGAGAGGTCGTCGATCAGGCCGGCGCTCGGTGTTGCGAGCGCCTCCTCGAGCTCCGCCTCGGAAGTGAAGATGTGCTGAGTCATGTGGTGCTTTCCCTTCTTCTCAGCCCTTGATGCCCGTACCGGCCACGCCCTCCTGCACGTACCGCTGAGCGATGAGGTACGCGAGGAAGATGGGCAGCAGCGCCACGACGGATCCGGCGAGCATGGTGCTCAGCGGGACGTTCTGCTGCTGCAGCGACGAGATGCCGACGGTGAGTGTGAACATCGCGTTGGACTTCGCGATGATGAGCGGCCACAGGAAGTCGTTCCAGTGCCACAGGAAGACGAAGATGCCCAGCGTCGCCAGGATCGGCTTGCACAGCGGCAGCACGATCCGCAGGAAGATGCGGAACTCGCCCGCTCCATCGATGCGCGCCGCCTCGAACAGCTCGTCGGGCAGACCCTGGATGAACTGCCGCATCAGGAACACGGCCTGCGCGTTCGCGAGCGACGGCAGGATCAGGCCCCAGTAGGTGTCGACGCCGCCGAGGTTCGCCATCAGGATGAACGTGGGGATGAGGGTGACGTGGAACGGCACCATGACCATCGCGAGGAACGACCAGAACATCACCTCCTTGCCGCGGAAGCGCTTCTT
Source organism: Microbacterium sp. (assembly GCA_050701935.1). Lineage (GTDB taxonomy): Bacteria > Actinomycetota > Actinomycetes > Actinomycetales > Microbacteriaceae > Microbacterium. The sequence goes on along the minus strand of JBOGEI010000299.1, from coordinate 1,332 downwards.
GGCGAAGGCGTAGCCGGCGAGCGCCGAGAGGAAGAGCACCGCGACGACCGAGACGAGGGAGTAGATGAGGGTGTTGCCGAGCCAGCCGAGGATGTTCTGGCCGGCGAGCACCTGCTCGTACGCGTCGAACGAGATGTCCTGGAAAGGCAGCAGGGAACCCGGGAGCTCGACGACCATGCCGGGCTTCAGGCTCAGCACCACCATCGCGTAGAAGGGGAAGAAGCTGAGGATCCCGGCCAGGCTCAGCCAGATCCATCGACCCACGACCCCCCAGCCGGTGGGCTGGAGCGCGCGGTAGGCGCGGCGCTGCTTGGTCGACATCTTCGGCGGCGTCGCCGGGGTCTGGGTCGGCGGCTGCAACAGCGCGGTCATTTCTGCTTTCCGATCACCAGGCGCTGGATGAGCGCGACGACGAGGGTCATGATGAACAGGGCCACACCGATGGCGGCCGCATAGCCGTAGTCGAAGTAGCGGAAGCCCTGGTCGTAGAGCATGTAGACGAGCGAGTAACTGGCGTTGGCCGGTCCGCCCTGAGTCATCACGTAGATGACGTCGAACACCTGGAACGCGGCTGTCGTCTCGATCACCGCCAGGAAGAAGAAGGACGGACGCAGCACGGGGAGGATGATGTACCGGAAGCGCTGCCAGGAGTTGGCGCCGTCCATCAGTGCAGCCTCTTCGAGCTCGCGCGGCACGTCCTGCAACGCGGCGATGAGGATCATCATCCCGTAGCCGAATCGCGACCAGACGCCGACGACGACGATCGCGGGGATGACGAGGACGGTGCTGCCGAGCCAGGATCCGCCGAGACCCAGCGGCGTCATCAGCGCCGACCAGGGGCCGTTCGCGGAGAAGATCCAGACGAAGATCGACCCGGCCAGCACGAGCGAGGTGATGACGGGGAGGAAGAAGATCGAGCGGAAGAAGCGCGCTCCCCGGAAAGCCCGACGCACACCGAGGGCCATCACGGTGGAGAGCACGAGCGCGATCGGCACGGCGAACACCGTGTAGATGAGGGTGGTGCCCATCGCCCGCCAGAACAGCGGGTCGGCGACCATGCGCTGGAAGTGGTCGAGACCGCGCCAGGCGATCTCACCGGTGATGTCGTAGTCGAAGAAGCTCAACGCGACGCCCACGATGCTCGGGCCGAAGCGGAAGGCGATGAACAGGAGGAAGGCGGGGAGCACGAACAGGAACGCGATCCGCGCTTCCCGTCGTGCGAGCACCCGCGTGATCTGCCCTGCGGGCTTCTTCGCCGTGGTTGCCGTCGTCATCAGTGATACCTCACGTGGGGGGAGTGAAGGGGTGCGGGGGCGTGCGGAGTTCGGGCTC
>JBOGEI010000298.1:0-2960 GCA_050701935.1 Microbacterium sp. | reverse complement strand
ACCTCGCACCCCAGCTCTCTCTCTCCGATACCGGGGGTGGGATTTGAACCCACTCTCCGGGTTATGAGCCAAGGGGGGGCGTTCTGAATCGCGACCTCGATCCGTCGAAGTCGCCACCAACGCAGGCGGTGAGGAACTACACCTAGGTCGCCGCGAGCCACTCTTCGAAGCTGGCGCCGCCGAGCTTCGCGCCCGGGTTGGGCAGCGCGGCGCCCTCCGCATAGGCCGTGGCGTCCGGGTCGCCGGGCTGGCGGCCCTCGCGGATCTCGAACGAGTCACCTCGGCTGGCGAAGAGCACGGCCGCCGCATTGGCGAGACGCTCCTCCTGCGGGCCGGCGACCTCGGTGATCCTGCCGTTCTGGATCTCCGGCTCCTCGGCCGCGTCAGCGAGAGTTTCGGCGACGACGCGGGCGGCCACGAGCTGCGTTCGCATCTCGGGCAGGTAGGCGACGCCATCTTGGATCGTCCACCCGACCAGCTGATCGACGAACTCGTGGAACTGGGCCGCGCGAACGATGCGGACCGGGACCGGGCCCTCGAGCAGCGTCTGCTCCTGCGCCACCTTCGCCGCGTTGTAGCCGCCCTCGAACTTGTCGATGCCGATGATCGAGACGACGACAATCCGCCTCGCCCCGGCTTCTGCGCCGGCTCGCTGGATGTTCCGTGCCGAAGCGGTGAAGAACTCCGTTGCCGCTTCCTGGTCGGGCGAGGGCCCCGTCGCCGTATCGATGATGGTCTCGGCCCCGGCGAGCGCCTCGTCGAGACCCTCGCCGCTGACCACGTCGATTCCCTTGGAGCGCGCGATCGGGACCACATCGTGTCCGCGCTGCTCGAGGATCTTGACAAGGTGCGAGCCGACCCGGCCGGTGGCTCCCGTGACGGCAATCTTCTGGCTCCTGTTTTCGTTCTGCATCGTTCTTCCTTTCCCAGCGCCGGCTGCGCTTTCCGCCGTTTTACCTTACGACGAACGGGACCCGTTCAGATCGACAGGGGTGGGATTGAACTGTCGATGTACTTCTCGACGAGCCCTTGCGTGCTGACATACGGCGACCTCCCTTGAGTTGGTGTGACTGCGGGCCGTGCGGCCCTCGGTAAGACGACCCGGGATTGCAGGACTCATCGGTGGCCGGACCTTGGGCGGCCGAGATGCCTTCCGGTTTCGCCGAGGGACGCGAGCGAGCGTCGGGCCGGTCTAGCGGACGACTGCCTCGGAGGACCGCGAACCCGTTGAGAGGCGGCGCCGCGAGACGTTCGTTCTCAGCCGAGAGCAGTCGGCGTCGTTCCATCACGTCGCCGCCAGCGGAGCCCCGCTCCACGACGAGAGCAGGCCCTGCGAAGGACCAGCACGGCGCGTTGGCGGGGCGGGAGGTGCTGCAGCGCGGCGACGAACGCCAGCCCGATGGCTTCGGTGGTCTCGTAGCGCGCGTCGGGGCCCCGGCGAGCTGTCGGCGAGACCTTCGAGCAGGACGTCCGGGTAGGGCTCAACCCAACTGCCCCCGATGATTCCCCTACCGTGCGCCGGTCTGTTATGGGCGACGGCAATCAAGTTAAAGGAGAGACATGCAGAGCGCGATCACCGACCTCCTCGCCGGTGTCCCGGTATCCGATCTCGACGCCAGCATCGATTGGTACACGCGGTTCTTCGGGCGACCCCCAGACATGCGCGTCGGGGAAGAGATGCTCTGGGAGATCGACGAGCACGCGTGGCTCTTCATCGAGCCGAACGCGGCGCGAGCGGGCGCGGGCCGGATCACCCTCGCCGTCGCTGGGCTCGACGCGCTCCTCGAGCGCCTCGCTGCCCAGCACATCGAGCACGAACCGATCGAGACCTACTCGAACGGTGTCCGCCATGTGAACGTCCCCGATCCGGATCGGAACGCGATCGCGTTCGCCGAGCCGCCCGACGTCGCGAGCGCGTCACCTCGATCGGCCGGACCCGGGGCTTCGTCATAGATGTCTCCCCCCGCACCCACGGGACGCCTGCTCGGGACCAACAGCAAGAGCGACCCGTCGACCAGGTCGCTACCGCTCACGCACTCATCATTTGTAAGGACACCACATCCTCCCGGAACGGATCGGCCGTTCCGTTCTCGCCCTGGGGGGTGTCTCAATGGGCAGGCACCCGAAGTCGCGCTGAACAGGAGGACGCGCGGCGAGCGACAGGCTGAGGCAGGAATTGAACCCCGACGAGGTCCGGGATTGGGCGCTTCCGTACGACGACGACGAGTCGGTCAAGTATCACACCGACCTTCTGAGTCACAGCGATGGTCTGCTCTTCGGCCGCAAGACGTACGAGTTTTTCGCCGCCCTTTTCCCATCGCGATCAGGAGAGTTCCCCTACGTCGACCAGATCAACAGCATGACGAAGTACGTAGCGTCAACCACGCTCACGGACCTGGAGTGGGAGAACTCCCATCTGATCGAAGGCGATGTCCCGGAGGCCGTGGCCAAGCTCAAGCAACAGCCTGGTCAGGACCTGATCATGTATGGCTGCCACGACCTCATGCACAGCTTGTTGGAACACGACCTCATTGACGAGTATCGACTCTGGGTCTACCCAGTCGTGCTCGGGAAGGAGAGGAGCTTCTTCAAGGACGGCGTGGAGCGAATCGCCCTCGATCCCGTCAACACCACGGTGATTCCAGCCGGGGTGGCCATTCTCACGTACCAGCCGGTGCGGTAGAGAGGGCGCGCTGATTAGACCCGCTTCCCATGCGAAGTGTGCCTTTCGCACGCGAGCCGCTCGCTTCCGCTTCGCGCGAGGAGCGGCAGGCGAGGAACGCATCCGCGACTGCAACGTCGCTGCTTTTTGCGCGAGCCGCATGCGACGCCGCCGTCGACGCCTCATGATGGAAGTCATGATGGCGTCCGCGTCGACGCATCGTGGGCTGGGCGTCACCGCCGGTCTGGAGGCGGGACTCGCCCGGGAGCTGGCGGCTCAATGCGAGCAGCTCGGGTAC
>JBOGEI010000297.1:0-2986 GCA_050701935.1 Microbacterium sp. | reverse complement strand
ATCCGACCACGCGTCCCTTGTCGTTGAGTCCGTAGGCAATACTCAGGTCCCCGCCAAGGGTTCCCAGGTCGATCCAAGTTCCCTCAGTCCACAAGAAGGCTCGGTTCGCGCCGGCTGGCGTGTAGATGCCTGCGACTTGTCCGGCGCGGTTGATAGCCCTCGCATCGCTTGCCGTTCCTGGCAACCCGAGGTCGACCATCTCCCCGTCATCCCACAGGAACGCGAGTTGTTCGCCGGACGCGTTGGTGCTGATTCCCACAACCTGACCGTCATCGTTGATTGCACGGGCAATCCCGAAGCTGCCTCCCAGACTGCCCAACTCCGTCATCATCGGACCGCCGCGTGCCGCCTCCATCGGCGTCAAGGCCACGACAGAGGTGACTAGAGCGACGAGCAGGAGTTTGCGAGTCATCTCAGCTCCTCCCTGGCTTGTCACGTCGCAATCGGATTGGGGGCGCCCTACATCGTGCCACTCGAGGCGGCACTCCGTCGAGAGCGAGATGCCTGATGACTGGGACGGTGGAGCGAGTCCTGACGCGGGTGGAATCATTGTGAGACACTGCATCCTTCGACCAACGGTTCCAATCAGTGTGAGACACCGCTTGCGATGGCCAGCGGTTGCAGCACTGTGTCTGGCACTCCGTCCATCGCCCCCCCGCGGCCGTCTACTTGGCCCGGAGAAGACGACTACTGGTTCTTTGTGGGTTTTACGGGTGGACGAAACCGTAACGTGACCTGCTTCGGTTGCTCGGCTCGCTACACCACTGACGGACAAGGCGCTAGCCGCCGAGCTAGTGGGCTCTGCTTGCTCACGCCTAGGAGCTCGGCGATCTCCACAAGGCGGAGGGTCCGACGTACCTTCCCTTCTCTCCGGCGAAGAGTTTGGTCGCTTCCCCCTCGCCGTGGGGAGGCGGAACATATCGACTGGTCGAGCCCACCAGGTCGACGAACAGGAAGCGTTCGGCTCTGACCCATTCCTGGCCTGCCGTTGAGCCACCCTTGGGGGCCAGATCCGCTGACCAGGCCGTTCGCTGTTCTGTCGGACTCAGCACTAGACTACAGCAGTGTAGTTTTCGCAGGGGGGCTGTATGGCCGAGATCCGGGAATCGAGGAAGGCGCGAGGTGCTTTCTTCACACCCCCGGCTATCGCCGACTTCCTGGCTGGCTGGGCCGTAGCCGACAGCCCTGACGCTCGCGTCCTGGACCCGACATGCGGCGAAGCCGTTTTCCTACTTGCGGCCGGTCGCCGCCTGAAGGCCGCAGGTTGCGCGACAGAAGACCTGGATCAACGCCTCTACGGCGTCGACATTCATCGAGACTCCCTCCGCGAGGCGGCGAGTCTGGTCGAAGCCAAAGGCCTCGACGCTCACCTGCTGGCATCCAACTTCTTCGACGTCGCCACACCGGACCAACTGGGCTGTCCGCTGCCGCAGATGGACGCCGTGATCGGAAACCCGCCGTTCGTCCGTTACCAACTCCACACCGGCGACGCCCGTAAGCGATCCGCGAAGGCGGCGCTCCAACAGGGCGTCCAGCTTTCCGGACTTGCGTCGTCCTGGGCCGCCCTGGTTGTCCATGCCTGCGCGTTCCTGAAGCCCGAAGGCCGCCTGGCGATGGTCCTCCCCGCGGAGCTTCTGACCGTCCATTACGCGGAGCCGGTGCGTCGATGGCTCCGCCGACGGTTCCGGGCCGTCAACCTCGTGATGTTCGATCGGTTGCAGTTCGAGGACGCGCTCGAGAAAGTGGTCCTCGTCCTGGGCCGGGGATCAGGTGGTTGCGACGCGTTCTCCCTGTACCACGTCGCCGACGCGGACGACCTCGCGCACATCAAGCCGTTTGACGAGTTCGCCGTCCCGTTCGTGGATGAGGGAAAGTGGACGGACCTGTTGCTTCCGATCGCGCAGCGTCAACTGTTCCGCCGCGTCGTGGCCGAACACTTCACGCCGCTCCGCGAGTACGGATCGCCGGAGCTCGGAACCGTCACAGGGGCCAACGACTTCTTCGCCTTGAACGAGACGACCCGCGTTCGCTATGGGTTGACCGAGAACCAGGTCACGCCGATCAGTCCGCCAGGAACGCGATACCTGCGGGGGACCGCCCTCACGAAGTCGGACTGGGAATCCCTGCGGGTCGCCGACGAACGGGTCTGGCTCCTGTATCCCGAACCTGACGACGTCGCGCCCGGTCTACGTCGGTACATCCGCCACGGCCGGGATCTCGGTGTGCACAAGGCGTACAAGTGCACGATCCGGGACCCTTGGTGGCGGCCGCCGCGGGTCCCCGCCCCGGACCTGTTCTTCACCTACATGAGCCACCGCTTCCCGCGCCTGATCGCCAACACCGCGCGAACATCGTTCGTGAACTCGATGCACGGTGTCCGGCTGCACTCGGGATTAAAGCGGGCGAAGCAGGCGCTTCCGATCCTGGCCCTGAACTCGGTCACGATGCTCGGAGCGGAGTTGTCCGGCCGGTCGTACGGCGGGGGCATCCTCAAGATGGAGCCCCGCGAGGCGGCGAGCCTTCCTGTTCCGTCGGCCGACGTCCTGGATGCTGCCTGGCGGGTCCTATCGTCGGAACGGTCGCACCTCGACCATGAGCTCCGGAACGGCCGATGGACCAGCGTGCTCGCCCGGGTGGACGAGGTCCTGTTGCGGCAGACGCTCGAACTCGACCCCGCCGAGGCGGACTCCCTTCACGAAGCAGCCCGCGGTCTCAGAGAACGGCGACTCGGCTCGGCATAGACTCGAGGGCCGTGGCTACCTCGGCCGAACTTGAGGCGGAGGTCGGACATCCCGCGCGACGGTGGGACGACCTCAAGGAGCGTGTCCAGGCCGATGCGATTCACCGCTTCGCGGACGTCCAGGACGACTGGCTGGCGCTCATGTGGTCGCTGGATCGGTTCCGATCCGAGGGGATTCCACCGCCCGGGCTGACCGATGTCGACGCCTTGAACCGGGGGAAGGGCAACTGGTTCGCCGAACTCGTG
>JBOGEI010000296.1:0-3000 GCA_050701935.1 Microbacterium sp. | reverse complement strand
CCGTCGGAGTGATCAGAGCCATGGTCTCGCCGATGCAGACGATCTCGGGAGCAGAGGTCGAAGAAGAAGAGCTCATGAAGGTGTGACCGCCAAGGGTTCGGTGTCGGGATGCGGGCTCGCGTCGCGGTGCCGCAGGTCGGGGAAGAAGCGTACGAAGACGATCGAGACGAGGAGTCCGACCGCCGCGAAGATCGTGGCGGCGAGATAGGCGCCGCGCCAGTCTCCGACGTCGACGAGGAAGCCGGCGACGGCAGACCCTGCGGCGGCGCCGATGAGCTGGCCGGTGCCTGCCCAGCCGAATGCCTCGGCCGTCTCGCTGAACTTCACACTCGCCGAGGTGATCGCGAAGAGAACCGCAAGGGCCGGAGCGATGCCGATGCCGGCGAGGATCAGAGTGCCGCCCAGCCAGAACACGTTGAGCATGACCATCGTGAGGCCGAGTCCGATCGTGACGATCAACAGTCGTCGTGCCATGGCCCACGGGCCGATCGGGATGTGTCCGAACGCCAGTCCTCCGGCGAGGCTTCCCGCCGAGAACACGGCGAGCACGAGACCGGCAGTGAGGCTTCCGTGCTCGAAGGTCGCCACGACACCCACCTCCACGGCGGAGCACGCGCCGATCAGGAGGAAGCCGATCACGGTCGCCAGCAGCACGGGCGGTTTGAGCACGACCTTGCCGAGTGCGTTGCGGCTGCGCGGGATCCGGACCCGGCCGACCTCGGGGGAGAGGATGAACCACGCTCCACCGCCGACGAGGACGATCGCGACCAGCAGCAGGCCCTCCGTGGTGCCGATCTGGGTGGAGACGAGCGTGATGACGACCGGCGCGAGGACCCAGATGATCTCCTGCAGCGAGGCGTCGAGGGAGAACAGCGGAGTGAGGTTCGAGGAGTTCACGAGCTTCGGGTAGATCGTGCGGACGGCGGCCTGGATCGGCGGGGTGGACAGGCCTGCGACCATCCCGAGCGCCATGTAGCCCGGAACCTCGAGGGGGAGCGTCGCAAGGCACAGGACGGCCGCGACGCACACCGAGAGAGTGAGGGTGATCACGCGTCGCATGCCCCATACGCCCATCCACCGGCTCGTGATGGGGCCGGCGACGGCTTGCCCCACACTGGTCGCCGCGAGGACGAGACCGGCGAATCCGTACGACCCGGTCTGCTGTTCGACGTGCAGCAGGATGGCCAGGGACATCATCCCGTTGGGGAAGCGCGCGGTCAGCTGAGCCGCGATCATGCGCGCCACTCCAGGCGTGCGAAGAAGATCCCGATATCCCGCCACCAGACAACGGTACCGGGCCTCGGGCTCGGTCGTCGAAGGGGTCCGGAGGCGACACGCCCACGACACGCCGAACGACGATTTCCACAGGAATCCGAATGTCGGATCCCCGGCGTAGCGTGCCCCCTGTGGATGGATCGCTCACAGGGGCTTCCCAGCCGCGATTTCATGCGGTTCGCGTGTCTTCCTCAGCAGGCTCGGCCTGTGGAAGAAACGGTGGAGAACCTGTGTTGTAACGGTGGAGAACGGTGGATAACTACATGGATGTAACTACTACCCCTTGTGGTCGCCCCCAATGTCGGTCCCCATATGTAGTATTGAAGTCCCGGCAGGGGGTCTACCGGGAAACAGCCTGATGAGATGCAGGCCAGAGATTTGAGGGGTTACGAAAAGATGTCGATCACGGTCTACACAAAGCCTTCCTGCGTTCAGTGCAACGCCACCTACCGAGCCCTCGATGCCAAGGGCATCGAGTACGACATCCTCGACCTGTCGGAAGACCCGACGGCGCTCGAGCAGGTCAAGGCACTCGGCTACCTGCAGGCGCCCGTCGTCGTCACCGACGAGGGGCACTGGTCGGGCTTCCGTCCCGACAAGATCGACGAGCTCGCCTCCCGACTGGCGTGACGCCCCATGAGCGCCGTCGCGACCGCAGCGCCGCTCCTGATCTACTTCTCGAGCGTGTCGGGTAACACCGCGCGGTTCATCGAGAAGCTCGGGCTTCCGGCCCGACGCATACCCCTCCACCGAAGCGAAGAAGCACTCGTCATCGACGAGCCCTTCGTGCTGGTCACCCCCACCTATGGCGGGGGAGTGGGGCGCGGCGTCGAGAAGGGGTCCGTTCCCAAACAGGTGATCCGGTTTCTCAATGACGAGCGCAACCGGCGCCACATCCGCGGCGTGATCTCCGCGGGCAACACCAACTTCGGCGATGCCTTCTGCCTCGCCGGCGACATCATCAGCCGCAAGTGCAACGTGCCTCACTTGTATCGGCTCGAGATCTTCGGCACACAAGACGATGTGGATCGCGTGAGCGACGGATTGGAACGACGGTGGGAATTGCAGTCGAAGAGCACGCAGAGCGTGACGCAGTGACCGAGACGGTGGCATTCAAGGCGAACCCCTCTTACGAGGGTCTCGACTATCACGCCCTCAACGCGATGCTGAACCTGTACGACGCGAACGGGAAGATCCAGTTCGACGCCGACAAGCGCGCCGCGCGGGAGTACTTCCTGCAGCACGTGAACCAGAACACAGTGTTCTTCCACTCGCTCAAGGAGCGCCTGGACTACCTCGTGGAGAAGGAGTACTACGAGGGCGCTGTCATCGAGAAGTACTCGATGGAGTTCATCCAGAAGCTCAACGACCTCGCCTACGGCAAGAAGTTCCGCTTCGAGACGTTCCTCGGCGCGTTCAAGTACTACACGAGCTACACGCTCAAGACGTTCGACGGCAAGCGCTACCTCGAGCGCTTCGAGGACCGCGTCGTGATGACCGCCCTCGGTCTCGCCGACGGTGACGAGAAGCTCGCCGTCGCCCTCGTCGAGGAGATCATCTCCGGCCGTTTCCAGCCGGCCACCCCGACGTTCCTCAACGCGGGCAAGGCACAGCGCGGCGAGCTCGTCAGCTGCTTCCTGCTGCGCATCGAAGACAACATGGAGTCGATCGCCCGCGGCATCAACTCCGCGCTGCAGCTCTCCAAGCGCGGCGGCGGCGTCGCCC
>JBOGEI010000295.1:0-3002 GCA_050701935.1 Microbacterium sp. | reverse complement strand
GGGCGGAGAGATCCGGCCGGCCCACCCCTTCGTGGCGAGTGTGGAGAGGCGTCAGTGGCGCACGTACTCCTTGATCGCGTCCTCGTCGACCGTGACGCCGAGCCCGGGCCCGGTCGGGACGATGAACCCGCCGTCGGGGCGCACCTCGAGCGGTGTCGTGAGCAGGCGGTTCGCGACCGGGAGAGTGAACGGCTGGTACTCGAATGCCAGGAGCGAGGCGGCGCTCGCCGCGACGTGCACACCGGCGGCCATCGCGATGCCGAAGGCGGCCGAGTGGTGCGGGGCCACCTGCACGTGGAAGGCGTCGGCCACTGCGGCGATCGCGAGGCCCTCGGTGATGCCGGTGCGGCCGATGTCGGGCTGGGTGAGACCGACTGCCCGGCGGGTGAGCCAGTCGGTGAACTCGAAGCGGCTGCGCATCGCCTCGCCGACGGCGATCGGGGTGGCGAGTGCGCTCGCGAGGTCGCGGTGGCCCTCCACGTCTTCAGGAGCAAGCGGTGCTTCGAAGAACCAGGCCCTGCGGTCGTCGAGCTCGCGGCCGAGGGCACGGGCCTCGCCGAGCCGGTACGTCCAGTGCGCGTCGAGTGCGACGTCAAGATCGGGGTGGACGCCGCGGACCGCGTCGTAGGTGGCGAGGTCGGTGCGCAGGTCGACGCCGAGGTGCAGCTTGATGCGTCGCACACCGCCTTCGACGAGCTCGGCCGTCTTCTCGGCGCGCTCGACGTCATCCACGCCACGGATCCCCGAGACGTAGGTCGGCAGCACCTCGTGGAAGCGTCCGCCGGCGAGCTCGGAGACCGAGAGGCCGGTCGCGTGACCCCAGAGGTCCCACAGCGCGATGTCGACGGCCGCCATGGCATCGGCCTGGTGGCCGGTGAGGTGTCCGCGCTCGCGCATCGACTCGGTCATGCGGTGCCAGAGCGTGCGCACCGAGCGGGGGTCCTCACCGAGGATGAGCGGGGTGAGCAGGTTGTCGACGATCGCCGCGACCACTACGGGGGCGACCGGTGCGAGCGCCTCGCCCCATCCGACAAGCCCTTCATCGGTCTCGATCTTCACGAGCAGCGTCTCGTAGCCGGGGGAGTACAGGCTCCGCCACGGCGGTCGGATCACGTATCCGCGGTGGTCGACCGCGGTGTCGCCCGCATAGGAGTTGTTCGCCTCCTCCTTCGAGAGGTACAGCGGGAAGGTCTGGACGCGCGTGATCTTCACAGGGGTCTCCAAAGACATCGATGGTCGAGCGGCCGGCGGCGGGTGCCGCGGTCAGGGGATCAGAGGGTCGCGAGGGGTCGCGGCGGGGATCAGAGCGCCGCGAAGGCTGATGCGGTGCGGGAGGGGCTGTACCCGAGGGCGACGGAGATCTCGTCGGCGGCCTCGATCAGCTGCAGGGCGAGTTCCTGGTGAGGGGCGTGCAGGTCCAGCACCGAGAGTGGCCCGCTGGCCGAGAGGCCGGCGATGATCTCGCCCGCGCGGTTGCGGATGGGGGCGGCGATGCACGCGCGGCCGAAGGCGAGCTCCTCGATCTCGGTGGCGTAGCCGCGGCTGCGGGTCTCGTCGAGGGCGACCTGCATGGCTTCGCGGTCGACGATCGTGTGCGGGGTGAAGCGCTGGGGGGTCTGCGCGAAGTACTCGTCCACCTGCTCGTCGGTCATACCGGAGAGCAGTGCCTTGCCGAGCCCGGTCGCATGCAGCGGTCCGGTGCGCCCTGCCATCGCGAACGACTTGGGGGCGAGGGAGCCCTCGAAGTTGCAGAGGTAGGTGAAGGTGAAGCCGCTGAGCTCGGCGACGTTGACGCCGATCTCGATCTTGCGCGCGAGGTTCTGGGCGATCTGACGCGAGGCGCGGAAGATGGGCGATCCGTTGAGGGCGATCGTGCCGAGAGCCACGGCCGCTGGGCCCAGGCGGTAGAGCCCGGTGCGGCTGTCCTGCACCACGAACTTCATGCGGTCGAGCGCCGACATCATGCGCGAGACGGTGGACTGGCCGAGCCCGGTGAGGGTGCAGAGTTCGGAGACCCTGAGTTCGCCCGCCTCTTCTGTGAAGCATGCGAGCAACGACATCGCTCGTTCGACGGTCTGGGTGCCGCCCACCGATTCCGATGCCATGGTCACTCCTCCTCAGTCTTGTCGCCGCTCGTGCGACGTCGCGGCTCGTCCCGCTGCCAGTCATCCTATTCAGTGAAATGGCTTCGGGCAACACAAATGTGGGTGTCTTATGCATTTTGTGGATTTCGCATCCGCATTGTGGTTGAATGGCCCCACGTCGACGTCGACGACTGTGACGACGATGCGCAGGGCCCCACGCGGGGTCGTCTCTACGGGAAAGTGACTGCAATGCAACAAGCCATACTCGAGCGGCCCGCCGAGAGCGAGCAGAAGGCCGTCGAGCCGCGCTCAGGGCGACGCTCCACGCTGGGCGCGAAGGATCGCACCTTCGGATTCATGATCGCACTTCCCGCGGTCCTCCTGTTCCTCGTGATCGCGATCTTCCCCCTCGTGTCGAGCATCTTCACGAGCCTCTTCGACCAGTCGCTGCTGCGCCCGGAGCGCACCTTCGTCGGCCTCGACAACTATGCGGCCGTCTGGGAGGAGTTTTTCGCCCGACTCGGCACGACTCTCGTGTTCGCCTCGCTCGCGACGGTCTTCCCCCTCGTGCTCGGTGTCGCACTCGCTTTGCTGCTGAACGCCCGCATGCGCGGACGCAACATCCTGCGCGGCGCCCTGATGCTGCCGTGGCTGTTGCCCGGCGTCGTCGTGTCCTTCCTCTGGGCGTGGATCTTCAATGACAGCTACGGCGTGGTCAACCACGTCCTCGCAACTTTCGGACTGCCTGAGATCAGCATGCTCGGTACTCCGACCGGTGCCATGGCCGCCGTCGTCATCGCCAAGACCTGGCACTCGTTCCCCTGGATCATGGTCGTCGCCCTCGCCGTGCTCCAGACGCTGCCGAGCGAGCAGATCGAGGCCGCCACGATCGACGGAGCAACCCGTGCGCAGCGGTTC
>JBOGEI010000294.1:0-3003 GCA_050701935.1 Microbacterium sp. | reverse complement strand
GACTTCACGAGCGAGAAGTCGGGCTCGACCCCGGTGGTGTCGCAATCCATCATGAAGCTGATCGTCCCGGTCGGAGCGAGCACCGTGGCCTGCGCGTTGCGGAAGCCGGAGACCTCGCCGAGTGAGAGCGCGTCGTCCCAGGCACGTCGCGCCGCGGACAGCAGATCCTCTGCCACCGAGTGCGAGTGGTCGATGTTGCCGACCGCCGCGCGGTGCTTCGCGATGACGCCCGTCATCGCCGCTGCGTTCGGCTGGTAGCCGGCGAACGGGCCCATCCTCCGGGCGACCTCGGCCGACTTGCGGTAGCCGCGGCCGGTCATGAGCGCCGTGATCGCTGCCGCGTACGCGCGACCCTCGTCCGAGTCGTACGGAAGCCCGCGCGACATGAGGAGCGCGCCGAGGTTCGCGTAGCCGAGCCCAAGCTGCCTGTACGCCTTGGCGTTTTTCTCGATCTCGGGCGTCGGGTAGCTCGAGTAGCCGACGAGGATCTCCTGCGCGAGGAAGACCGTGTCGACGGTGTGCTCGAAGGCCTCGACGTCGAGGTCGCCGTCCTCGCGGCGGAACTTCATCAGGTTGATGGAGGCGAGGTTGCAAGCACTGTCATCAATGGACATGTACTCGCTGCAGTTGGCCACAACGGCCCCGTCCACGATGTATGAGTGGTGGAGCGGCTCGGTGAGGTTGTAGACGAACTCCTGGCCGTCGTCCTCTCGCGAAACCAGGCTCGTCGCGCGCTTCGTCTCGTAACGGGTCGAGCTCTCGAGCAGCGCTGCGAGCGCAGCTTCCTTGCGGGGCGTCGAGAAGCCGATTTCAGCGGCAAAGCGCTCGAGGTCTGAGCCTGTGATGCGCAAATCGAAGCCCTGTCGCGAGGAGTACCGAACCGAGCTTCCGTCGTTGCGCGTGTACTCGAAGCTCGGTCCTTCGCTCCCGGAGATCGAGTAGATCCGCGCGCGAATGCCGAACGCGCTCAGGACTCGCTGAACGTCCTTGAGCAACGGCTCGCTTCGGCTCCCAAGGCCAACGTACCGGCTCGCCTTGCCTCCCTCGACTCTGGAGACGCACCCGTCGGCCCCGAACAGCCCGCGCAGGAACGCGGCCTGGATCTCGGCCGGCGCAGTGAAGACGCTCGCGGGCACGCGCTTCTCGTGCGCACGTCCCGTGCTCACGCCCAGCCAGCGGAAGAACGTCCGCACGGTCTCGCTCCCGGCCCGGAGCTGGACGGTCCCGTTCTGCATCTCCTGGCGGGTGATGCCGCCGCTGAGCTCGCGGAGCATGCCCTCGTGTGAGTCGAGGAGCCCGTCGTCGATGTCGTCGCCGCCGTAGACCCAGCCGGTCTGGGCGTCGGTGACCCAACCGTCGCCGACGAGATGCCCCATCAGCTCGCCCAGGCCCTCGCTCCACCGCTCGGGCAGCTCTCGCTCGACCACGGTGCCGCCGCGGCTGTGAGAGCGCGCGACAGCTTCGATCCGCACCGGCAGAACCCAGGAAGCGTCCTCCGCCGGCGTCGGGCTGTCGTTCAGGAGCACCTGGTCATCGGCCGTGAGCTCGGCCGCTTCGACATAGCCGCGATTCACTGTGAAGAGACGGTGGTTGGGCGTGCAACGCAGCTCCTGGCCGTTGGCAAAGCGCAGCCGCACGATCGGCGAGACACCGTTCTGCATGACCGCGAGCGGCCTCGTCGCGACGACGCCCTGACCAGGCGTCTCGGCGGTTGCCCGATGCGTGTAGACGCGAACGTCCTCGCCCTCGCAGGCGAGGCCGTAGAGCTCGGCGAAGGTCAGAAGCCCGCGTGTCGTATGCACGCGCGCATCCCCAGGGAAGCACGGGTTCGACGCGTTGATCCGGCCGGTGTTCGGGAGCGTGTGCCACGCATTGATGGTCGTGTCGTACTGGACGCCCGGGTCGGCGCAGCGCCAGGCGGCTTCGGCCGCCTGCTTGAGCAGGTCGCGCGCCGGGAGCGTGGTGATGACGCTGCCGTCGGTGCGCGCAGCCAGGTTCCAGTCCTCGCCCTTCTCCGCCGCCTCCATGAAGGCTTCGCTGACCCGGATCGAGTTGTTGGCGTTCTGGTACTGGATCGAGGCCCAGTCGGGCGAGTCGAGCGACATGTCGTAGCCAGCCGCCTCGAGGACGCGCGCCTTCTCCTCCTCGTGGGCCTTGCACCAGATGAACTCCTCGACGTCGGGGTGGTCGATGTCGAGGACGACCATCTTGGCCGCGCGCCGCGTCTTGCCGCCCGACTTGATCGTGCCGGCGGACGCGTCGGCGCCGCGCATGAAGCTCACCGGGCCGGAGGCGTAGCCACCCTTGGACAGCTGCTCCTTGGAGGAGCGCAGCTTGGAGAGGTTGACGCCGGAGCCGGAACCGCCGCGGAAGATGATTCCCTCGCGCCGAATCCAGTCCAGGATCGACTCCATCGAGTCGTCGATCGAGAGGATGAAGCAAGCCGAAGACTGAGGGCGCTCCTCGAAGCCGACGTTGAACCAGACCGGCGAGTTGAAGGAGGCGAGCTGGTTGACGAGGATCGCCTTCAGCTCGGCCTCGAAGGTCTCGGCCTGGTCCTCGTCGTCGAAGTAGCCGCCGTCGCGGCCCCATCTGCCGACCGTGTCGACGACGCGGCCGATCATCTGCTTCACGCTCGACTCGCGCTCGGGCGAGGACATGCGGCCGCGGAAGTACTTCTGCGCGACGATGTTCGTCGCCGTCTGCGACCAGAACTTGGGGAACTCGACGCCCTTCTGCTCGAAGACCGGGCCGTTCTTGCCGGGTATGAAGGCATCGCGAAGCTCCCACTCGATCTCGTCGAACGGGTCGCGCCCGGGGATGGTGAAATAGCGCTTGACGCCGCAGGTCCGCGCGGCGTCGGCGACGCTGTTTCTGAGCGCCTCCGCCTCGATGACGGGTGGGGTTCCGGTGCGCGCTGCGGACGCCATGTTCTCCCTCCAAGGGTATCGGTCGAGCTGGGGTCTGAAGCTGGCCGCCGGTGGGCGGGACCAGTGAGAGTAG
>JBOGEI010000293.1:0-3020 GCA_050701935.1 Microbacterium sp. | reverse complement strand
CCGCCGACCTCCCGCCGCTGGTACCGCTCGGCTGACGCGCCCCGCGTCTCCCCCGCGCAGGGGCCGGCGAGGGGGACCGGTCGTAGGCTGGTGCCATGCCTGCGCCACTCACACTCCCCCGCATCTCGTGGGGTTCGCCGACGGCTTCTCGTCGCGCCCTTCTGGTTCACGGGCTCGGCTCATCCGGTGCGTTGATGTGGCGCCTCGGAGACGCCCTGGCCCACGCAGGATGGCAGGCGACCGCAGTCGATCTCCGAGGTCACGGCGACGCACCGCGCTCGCTCGACTACTCGGTCGATGCGTACGGTGCCGACCTCGCCGCCACGCTCCCGGAGGGCGGCGGCGCCTGGGACGCGGTCATCGGCCATTCGCTCGGAGGCGCCTCCAGCACGGTCGCCGCGGCCTCCGCCCCGGAATGGACCCGGCGTCTCGTGCTCATCGACCCGGCCATCCATGTCGACGGACGCGATGCGGCGATCGTCCGCCGGAGTCAGGAGCGCGCATTCGCCGATACGAGGCTCGAGGTCGTGCAGCAGGAGCACCCGCACTGGCACCCGCAGGATCAGGAACTCAAGGTCGATGCCGTGCTCCGTGCGAGCGCCTGGGCCGTGGAGCAGACCAGCGTCCAGAACCAGCCGTGGGACGTGCGCGCCGAAGCTGCCCGACTGACCGTGCCCACGCACGTGATCGGCGCCGACCCCGCCGTCTACAGCATCTTCACCGGCGACCTCGCCGACGAGGTGCTCGCAGCGAATCCACTGATCACCCTGTCCATCGTCGAGGGCGCGGGGCACTCCCTTCATCGCGACCGGCCGGACGAATCGATCCGTCAGCTTCTGGAGGCACTGGTATGAGCACGTTCGACGCCGCGGCTTTCCTTCCCGAGGACCTTCTGGAGCGCATCCGCGAACGCGCGCCGATCCACGACCGCGAGAACACCTTCCCCCAGCAGGACCTCGACGAGCTGCGGGCAGCCGGGTACCTGTCGATCCTGGTGCCGACCGAGCGCGGCGGAGCGGGACTCGGGCTGGCCGAGGCCGCGATCCTGCAGCAGCGCCTCGCAGGGGCGGCACCGGCGACGGCCCTTGCCATCAACATGCACCTCGTCTGGACGGGCGTCGCGAAGGTCTTCTCCGACCGAGGCGTGCCCGGCCTGGAGTTCGTGCAGGACGGTGCGGTCGCCGGCGAGGTCTTCGCGTTCGGCATCAGCGAGGGCGGCAACGACCTGGTGCTGTTCGGCAGCGACACCGCGGCCGTGCCGGACGGCGACGGCGGCTACGCGTTCACCGGCACCAAGATCTTCACCTCCCTCGCACCGGTCTGGACGCGACTGGGCCTGCATGGCCTCGACACCACCAGCCCCGACGGGCCGAAGCTCGTGTTCGCCTTCGTGGAGCGGACCGATGCGGTCACCACCTCCGACGATTGGGACACCCTCGGCATGCGGGGCACGCAGAGCCGGACCACCCGGCTGAACGGCGCTGTGGCAGATGCCGCACACGTGGTGCGGCGCATCGACCCCGGCCCCAGCCCCGACCCGATCGTGTTCGGCATCTTCTCGGTCTTCGAGATCCTGCTCGCATCGGTCTACACGGGCATCGCGCGGCGAGCGCTGGAGCTCGCGGTGACGACGGCGCAGAAGCGGCACTCGAAGAAGACGGGCCTCGCCTACAGTCAGGATCCCGACATCCGCTGGCGCATCGCCGACATGGCCATCGCCTACGACGCTCTGCCCCCACAGATCGCAGCCCTCGCACGCGACGTGGACGGCAGCGTCGATCATGGCGCGCGCTGGTTCCCTCAACTGTCAGGGGTCAAGCACCGGGCGATCACGATGGCCAAGCAGGTCGTCGACGAGGCGATGCTCGTCGCAGGCGGTGGCTCGTACTTCTCCGCCAACGAGCTCTCGCGCCTCTACCGCGACGTGCTGGCAGGCGCGTTCCATCCCTCCGACCCCGAATCCGCCCACTCGACCGCGGCGAGCGCCTGGTTAGGGCCACTCGAGTCCTGACTTCCTGCCGATTCCGCTGGATGAATAGCTCAATTCTGCGAAATCGGTTGCCGAGAGCCTCGCGGAGTGCCAGGATCGCACCATGAGCCCGGCGAAGAAACATCCTTCCCTCGATGCGGTCTCGAAGACGATCGTCGAACTCCTCCAAGAGGACGGACGTCGTTCGTACTCCGACATCGGCCGCACCGTCGGGATGAGCGAGGCCGCCGTGCGCCAGCGGGTGCAGCGGCTGACCGAGTCGGGTGTCATGCAGATCGTCGCCGTCACCGATCCGATGCAGCTGGGCTTTCACCGCCAGGCCATGATCGGCGTTCGCGTCTCCGGCGACGCCCGCCGCGTCGCCGAGGCCATCGCCGCGATCGAAGCCGTCGACTACGTCGTGATCACGGTCGGCTCGTTCGATGTGCTCGCCGAAGTCGTCTGCGAAGACGACGACGACCTCCTCGCCCTGATCAACGACGTCATCCGCCCGATCGATGGCGTCCTCTCGACCGAGACATTCATCTACGCCAAGCTGCAGAAGCAGCTCTACAACTGGGGGACCAGATGAGCACCGCACGCACCATCCCGTCGGAGTCCGAGCTTCAGAAGATGGCGAAGGACCATCTCTGGATGCACTTCACCCGGCAGTCGACGATGGCCGAGTCGGGCGTGCCCATCATCGTCAAGGGCGACGGGCACCGGATCTGGGATGCCAAGGGCAAGGAGTACTTCGACGGCCTCGCCGGGCTCTTCGTGGTGAACGCCGGCCACGGTCGCCGCCGACTCGCCGAAGCCGCGGCAGCGCAGGCGTCCGAGCTGTCGTTCTTCCCCCTGTGGTCGTATGCGCATCCCGCGGCGATCGAGCTGGCCGATCGACTCGCCGACGAGGCGCCGGGTGACCTGAACCGCGTCTTCTTCTCCACCGGCGGCGGTGAGGCGGTCGAGACCGCGTTCAAGCTGGCCAAGCACTACTGGAAGCTGCAGGGCAAGCCCGCCAAACACAAGGTCATCTCGCGCGCGGTCGCAT
>JBOGEI010000292.1:0-3099 GCA_050701935.1 Microbacterium sp. | reverse complement strand
CTCCTGGACGTAGACGTTGGGTTTAGCACTCAGAGTGAGAGAGTGCTAACGCCATTCTGGCACTCGACACCTTCGAGTGCAAGCCGCCGGATGCGGGGCAGATCCCGATGTCAGGGGGCCGGAGTCTCTTCGGAGGTCGCCGGTGCCGAGGTCGATCGGTCGAGGCCGATCACGACCGTGAACTGCTTCTGTCCGTCTTCCGTCTGACCGGAGTAGTAGTCGCTCTGCTGCACGGCGGCCCCGCCGAGCAGGTTCGCCAACCCGATCGCGGCGAGCTCGTCCTCTTCGTTGACGTAGAAGACCGTCGTCGCGGCGAAGTCCTGGGATGAGCTGTCGCCGGCGAAGACCGAGTCCGCTGTCCACCCGTTGTTGACGAGGACGTCGCGCATCTGCGTGTCGAGGCCCTCTTCGGGCGTCCCATTGAGGATCATCACGGAGATCGTGGTGTCGACCACGCCCGTCTCCACGGGCGTCGGCACCGAGGTCGGCGCAGCTTCGGGGAAGAGGGAGACGCGCCCCATGACCACGAGAGAGCCGAAGATGCCGGCGATGATGAGCACGAGCGCGGCGACGAATGACCACAGCAGCACGACCCAGCCGTTCATCCCCGGCGCTTCGGCGCGATGCGCTCCCACTCGTCCGGAGGAACGGGAAACGTCATCGAAGCGATCGCGGGAGGGCTTGGACACCCCTCGATGCTAGCGGCACCTTCCTGTCAATCCCTTCCACGGCGCAGGATCAGTGCCGCAAGGACGTAACCGGGGGACGTCAGCCGACGAAACCCGGAGTCCGCGTCGAGCGCCGTCGTGCGCGCGAGTCTCGGATCCGACGCAGCCTGCGCACCAGCATCGGGTCGTACTCCAGGGCCGCGTCAGACTCGATCAATCGGTCGAGGAGCTGGTAGTAGCGGGCGGCGCTCATGCCCAGCTGGGCGCGGATGACCTCTTCCTTCGCTCCGCCGTGCCGCGGCCACGCGACCTCGAGGGCGAGGATCGCGCGATCGCGCTCCGTGAGGTCTCCGAGCATGGCTCCAGGTTAGGACGCATCAGCCGGAAGGGACGCTCGCCACTCCCACCAGCGACCGAGCGGATCGGCTGCCGCGCGCACCCGCCCGTCGATCGTGACGACGAACCCCGACCACGCTCCGGTATCCACCGCGGGTTCCCATACGTCGAGGACACCCGGTGGGTCGATCGTGATCCATCGGGCATCCAGACGCGAGATCCGTGCGACCAGCTCATTCCGTTCCGCTCTCGGAACATGTACCAGTACACCGGGCGTCGTGACCACGAGGGTCGCTTCCTTCGGCGCGAGCGCCGCGACGGCGTCGATGCATGCCAGCGCGTCACCTACCACCAGGTGCGGAGGGTCGGCTGCCGCGATGTCGAGGGCGGCGACGATGCGCTCCTCCCGCCCGCTCTCCCCCGGCCACACCAGCCCGCGCAGCCAACGTCGGTCTCGCTCGTCCGCCGCATCGAGCGGTGCCAGATCTATACCCGCCCGCCAGACGACGTCGGGCATCCGCAGCGGCGGCAGCCGACCGGTCACGCGGCTCTCCAGCACGACGGTCGACGGCCCGCCCGCAGGATCGAGCGCGAGGCGGACTCCGCCGTTTTCATCGGTGAACCGGTACGAGTACCGGTCGGGATAGAGGCAGAGCCCGGCAGAGGCTCCGACCTCGAGCAGTGCGATCGGGCCCTCGATCTCGGAGAGTACCGGGAGCAGTGCGGCGAGGCGGAGCGGCTCATTCGTCTGCAGGCCGCGCTTCGCGCACTCCGCCACCACCTCCTCGGCGTTTTGCAGGACGAAGGCCCTCCACTGCGGATACCCGGAGAGCTCAGCACCGAGCATCCGGGTCACCGCGAACACCAGGGGTGGCTGCCTATGCGTTTCGGGGATCCGCAGCAGGATGCTTCGCACCTCCTCATCTGCAGCCACCCCGTCAGCCCACTGCGCGTAGAGCGCGCTTCGGCCGGGGGCCTCGTCACGGGCGAAGCGCGCATAGCGCTCCTGCACAGCATCCGTCATCCGTCCATTCTGACCCGGAGCACCCGAGGCGCCGTCGCAGGAGAGAGAATGGATGCGACTCAGGAGGACACATGTCGTACAGCGTGGACAAGACCGAAGAAGAATGGCGCAGCGAGCTCGGCGATGAGCAGTACGCCGTGCTGCGCCAGGCCGCTACCGAGCGAGCATGGACCGGCGAACTGCTCGACGAGGAGCGCGCCGGCCTCTACACCTGCGGCGCATGCAACGCCGAGCTCTTCAAGAGCGGGACGAAGTTCGATTCCGGATGCGGATGGCCGAGCTTCTATGAGTCGATCCGCCCCGATGCGGTCGAGCTCATCGAAGACGACAGCCTCGGAATGGTGCGCACCGAGGTCCGCTGCGCCAACTGCGGCTCACACCTCGGCCATGTCTTCCCCGACGGGTTCGGCACGCCGACCGGCGACCGTTACTGCATGAACTCGATCGCGATGAACTTCACCCCCGACGCCTCGTGAGCGCCCTCGACGCCGTCCGCGCACGGCAGTCCTGGTCCAAGGTCGAAGACACAGCTCCCACGCGCGACGAGCTGCTCACGTTGGTCGCTGCGGCAGGTCGTGTCGCCGATCACTCGTCGCTCCGACCCTGGCGGCTGATCGAACTGCGCGGCACGGATCGCGAGGTGCTGGGTGCGGCGATCGCCAAGGCACAGGACGATTCATCGCCCTCGTCGAAACCGCTGCGCGCCCCGCTCCTCATCGCGGTCGTCGCCAGCTACCAGAAGAGCGAAAAGGTTCCTCGGTGGGAGCAGGAGGCCGTGGCGTCCGGCGTCGCGCACACGCTGAGCCTGCTCCTGGACGAAGCCGGGTGGGGCGTCATCTGGCGCACCGGCCACTACACACGGGCGAAGGCCGTCGCCAAGGCTCACGGCCTCGGCAAGAACGAGGAGCTCCTCGGCTGGCTGTACGTCGGCGGCAAGCCCGAGGGGAAGAAACCGGGGCGACGCAAGGCTGTCGACGCTCGCAAACTCGTCACGCGCATGCCCAAGGCGAGCGTGAAGAAGAAGAAGACGAGCGAGAAGAAGACGAAGAAGAAGTGATTCGTCACCGTCGT
>JBOGEI010000291.1:0-3100 GCA_050701935.1 Microbacterium sp. | reverse complement strand
GGGACGCTACTCGTCGGCTTCTTAGGATTTGCAGGGATTTCTTTAGTGAAGTGCCCGGTCCTGGCGAACGGCCCGAGGTTCACCAGGCGTCTACGGCGAGTCGGTTGAGCCGGCCCGTCGCCTCTTGCGGCGCTCTGCACGTCCGCGTGCCTGTCACCCTCTGTCACCAGGAGTCACCTCCAGTCATTTCTAGTCGCCTCACTGTGCACACGTTGCCGCGCCTCCGTGCCGCCGGGCGATCTGGAGCACTTCAGTGCCGTATGAAGGGGTCCGATTCCGACGGCTGTGGCCGATGGCGCCAGGCGGGACTCGGGGCTCGACCTGCGTGCGGTGCATGATCATGTCGGTGACTAGGTCGCTCACGAACGTCTACGTCGACGCCTTCAACCTCTACTACGGCTGCTTGCGGGGAACTCCGTACCGCTGGCTCGATCTCGATGCCCTCTGCCGGCGCCTGCTGCCGCGCGATCGCATCCACCGCATCCGGTACTTCACGGCGCTCGTGAGCGCTCGCCCCGATGACCCGCAGGAGCCGCAACGGCAGCAGGTGTATCTTCGCGCCCTTTCTACGATCCCGGGGCTCTCGATCCACCTCGGCCACTACCTGACGCATCGGGTCCGCATGCCGCGAGCGTCCGGCCGCGGGACTGTGGAGGTGCTGAAGACCGAGGAGAAGGGCTCGGACGTCAACCTCGCCACATATTTACTACTCGACGCCTTCCGAGGGGACTGCGCGACCGCGGTCGTCATCTCGAACGACTCCGACCTCAAGGAGCCGATCGCCATCGCGCGGAGCGAGCTCGGCGTCAAGGTCGGAATCGTCAACCCGCACCCGCCGGCTCGGCGAAGCCGGGCGCTTCGGGCGGACTTCTTCAAGCAGCTGCGGACATCCGTCCTGCCGCAGTGCCAGTTCCCCCCAGTTCTGCACGACGCGCAGGGAACGATCAGCAAGCCCCACTCGTGGTAGTCCTCGCCGAAACGCAGAGACCCGCCGAAGCGGGCCTCGCACCCAGCCGCCGAGGCGGCTGGGGGAATGAGCAGATTCTAGCGCAGCCGCCGAGGTGACGCCTGGCTGGTTCCGGACGCGAGTCTCACGGGAGCTGGGGGCTTAGGGCCGAACGGTCCAAGGTTGGTCCCGCGGCGATGGCTTGGGTTGGGTTAACGAGAGGTCTACGGCCTGCACGCCCCGGCGGGCCGCGTGGCCGCGAAGCTTCCCCAGCGGTCTGTGCACCGAGGCCGTCTTCGACTGTTTCGCGACCTGAGGTACGGACTCCAGCGGCACCCACGCGCGTACATGACAGGGTGGAGCCGACGTCGACGAGAACCCTCATCAGCCTGCTCTGCATCCTTGCCCTCGCGACAGGGCAAGGTTGCGCGTCGGATTCCACTCAGAGCGTCGTCCGGTCGGATTCTGAGAACTGGCGGCCGATCAGCGGCTTCGGCATCGGACTCGAGCTTCCACCGGGCTGGTACGGGCGGGTCGTCAAGCCGAGTGCGAGAGACTCGATCGTCGTCAGCGCCTCGAACTTCGAACGGCCGCATGAGTCCTACCTTGGCCCGAAGACGGCCGACGCGATGGACGAGAGCAGCATCCACATCGAGCTTGTGGGCTTCGACCCGCACTCGGATGACCTAGCCGGCCACGCGAGGTGGAAGGCAGCGGAGCTACCGATCTCGATCGGCCGCTCCGACCTGGGCGGTCCTTTCGAGGGAATGCCGGTGCCGGCTGTCGCTGCACGCTGGCTCGTTATCGATGTCCGAGCCGTGACGGTGTTCGTCGGCTTCGGCACCTCCGATCCCAGTGACGCCATGTTCGACGAGGCAAACCGGGTGCTCGCGACTCTGTCCATCGACGAGGAGGAAGAGTCGACCGCGGGCTGTCAGGTGCTGAACGAAGGCGTCCCCTTCTTCCCTCAGTTCGGTGAGGACGACCAGCCAAGCGGAGCCCCTGGCGAGCGCTTCCAGATCCTCGCCGCCGGACTGTACGCACCCGCCCAGCGCGCTGAGCTGCTTTGGGAGGACTCGACCGGTACGAGCAGACAGCCCCCAATTGCAGAGGTTGCGGCCGGCTGCTACTTCTCGCTCGAGTTCACCGTCCCTCAGGTCGAGCCAGGGCGCTACCGGATCGTCATCCGAAGCTACGACCCTGACTCGGCCTATGAGATCGCGAGCGCGCACAGCTTCCGTGTAACAACAGAAGCCGATTCCCCGCGCCGGAGCGCCTGGATCGTGCATTACGATCCCGCATACGGCCTCACCTTGAGCCACGCGCCTACATGGTTTCGGGCGCGGCAGTCGCTCAACCCTCGGCTAGCCGATCCCGTCGAGCTCGTCACGCTCGCGACGTTTCCACCTGGGGCGCCGGCAACCGGCTGCGCCCAGTTTCCAACCGGCGCCCTCGAGAAGCTGGGCTCCCACGATGCTGTCGTCTCCCTCCAGGAGCGCTCCGGTGAGCCGGTCGGCTTTCGGGCTCGCCTCGGGCCTTTCCGACTCGACGACGGCCTGCCGAGCGAAGCCGCTGATTGCCTCGATGAGCCACCCGGCTTCGTCGATCGCCTCATCCCCTTTGCAGACGGAGCTCGACCGTTCTATGCGTATGTCGCAGCCGGCAACGAAGCCAAGCCTGCAACGCTGGACGAAGCCCTCGAGATCCTCGACACCCTCCGCGTCGCTCGGCGGGATTGACCGACGGCGCGCGGCCCGCTGAGGACGACGAGTGGAGTTCGCGAGGCCGCCACTGCTGCGCCGCTCCAACCGACCGCGGAGGCGCACCAGAACGAGCAGGTCGTGGCCGAACTACTGCACGAGCCGATCCTCGGCCATGGTGATGCACTGGGCCGTTCGCTGATCGGTCAACGACAGCGAGGTTCACCAGGGGTCTACGCGCTTGTCATCTCGAGTCACCGTGAGTCACCTCCAGCCCGGTGGAGTCGGCGCTGCACGTGACCTGAGGTGACTCCAGGTGACTGGCGGTGACAGCGGCCCATAACTCGTAATGAAGGGGTCCTCGGTTCGAGTCCGAACGTCGGCTCTAAAAGTCCTGCAAATCGGGCACTTGTGTTCTCTGTCAGGGAGACACGCGAAGTGCTCGAGGATGGGT
>JBOGEI010000290.1:0-3108 GCA_050701935.1 Microbacterium sp. | reverse complement strand
CGCCTCACCCGCGTGCGGTGTCGCCCTTCTTGCCACTCCTTCCGCCACGCAGGATCGGCCACGCATCAATCCATCACGCCGCATCAGGCCGTCACGCCAGATCAGGCCATCGTCCCCGACATCTGCCTGATCCCACGCGTTTGCCTGATCTCGCGCCCGAACGACGCCCCAGGTGCGCTGATCTCTGCCGTTCGACGCTGTTTTTCTGCCGACCGAGCGCGAGCGCGAAGCGCGGGACCGGCGACCTGCCGGGGCACGATAGACTCGCCCAAACCCTGACACCGGCGCCAGGCGCAGCTTCAGCACCCCGACGCCGCGCCCGAAGCCTCGTACGCAGTACCGCACGACGCCAAGGAACATCATGACCCGCATCTCCGAATCAGGACTCTCCGTCGCCATCGTCGGCGCCACCGGCCAGGTGGGCACCGTGATGCGCGAGATTCTCGCCGAGCGGTCGTTCCCGATCCGCGACCTGCGGCTGTTCTCTTCCGCTCGCTCCGCCGGCACCGCGATCGATTTCGGCGGCGCGACGGTCATCGTCGAAGACGTCGAGACGGCGGATGCCACGGGCATCGACATCGCCTTGTTCTCGGCCGGAGCCACGGCGAGTCGCGCCTACGCACCGCGCTTCGCCGAGGCCGGCGCCGTGGTCGTCGACAACTCCAGTGCGTGGCGTATGGACCCCGAGGTCCCGCTCGTGGTCAGCGAGGTCAACCCGCATGCGATCGACGAGCGCCCCAAGGGCATCATCGCGAACCCGAACTGCACCACGATGGCCGCGATGCCCGTGCTGAAGGCGCTGCACGCCGAGGCCGGTCTCGAGCGTCTGATCGTGTCGACCTACCAGGCGGTCTCCGGCTCTGGTCTCGCAGGAGCCCAGGAGCTCCTCGGCCAGGTCGAGGGGGTGCTGGCGCAGGGCGACACCCTCCGTCTCGTTCACGACGGCTCGGCGGTCGACTTCCCCGAGCCCGAGAAGTACATCGCACCGATCGCGTTCGACGTGATCCCCTTCGCCGGCAATCTCGTCGACGATGGTGACAACGAGACCGACGAGGAGAAGAAGCTCCGCAACGAGAGCCGCAAGATCCTCGAACTCCCGGGCCTCCGCGTCGCAGGCACCTGCGTGCGCGTCCCGGTCTTCACCGGGCACTCCCTCTCCATCAACGTCGAGTTCGCCGACGACATCACCCCGGAGCGTGCGCGCGAGGTGCTGAGCGCGGCTCCCGGTGTCGTGCTCGACGAGGTTCCGACGCCGCTGCAGGCCGCGGGCAAGGACCCGAGCTTCGTCGGTCGTATCCGTGCCGACCAGTCCGCACCCGAGGGCAAGGGCCTCGTGCTGTTCCTCAGCAACGACAACCTGCGCAAGGGCGCAGCGCTGAACGCCGTGCAGATCGCCGAGATCCTCGCCGAGCGCCTGGCGGTCATAGCCTGACGGTATCCCCGTCATGTAGAAGTGGTCTGGCGGAACCGGGGTGCATGGTCGGCGACGGCGCGCCCGCGAACTAGACTGGCTCGGTGACTGAAAACGTCGATGTCGTCCTGATCGGCGGTGGCATCATGAGCGCCACCCTGGGTACTCTCCTGCACGAGCTGCAGCCGGAGTGGAAGATCGTCGCCTTCGAGCGACTCTCCAAGGTCGCTCAGGAGAGCTCGAACCCGTGGAACAACGCCGGTACGGGGCATGCCGCCCTGTGCGAGCTGAACTACATGCCGCAGCAGGGCGACGCTCCGCTCGATCCCGCCAAGGCCGTCTCGATCAACGAGCAGTTCCAGCAGAGCCGGCAGTTCTGGTCCTCGCTCGTGGAGAAGGGCGTGCTCGATGCGCCGTCGACCTTCATCAACGCGACCCCGCACATGACGTTCGTGCGCGGTGAGAAAGACGTCGCGTATCTCAAGAACCGCTACGAGGTGCTCAAGAAGCAGCCGCTGTTCGCCGGTATCGAGTACAGCGAAGATTCCCGCGTCATCAACAAGTGGGCGCCGCTTCTCATGCAGCAGCGCGTCAAGGGCGAGCCGTTCGCCGCGACCCGCGTTCCCGCGGGTACCGATGTCGACTTCGGTGCGCTCACGAATCAGCTCTTCGATCACCTCACCGAGTCGGGCGTCACGCTGCGCACGAACCATGAGGTGCGCAGCCTGAAGAAGCAGAAGGACGGCACCTGGCTGGTCAAGTACCGCAACAGCATCGGTCACACTCCCAACGAGGTCAGGGCGCGCTTCGTGTTCGTCGGTGCTGGCGGCTGGGCTCTCAAGCTGCTGCAGAATTCCGGCATCCCCGAGATCAAGGGATACGGCGTGTTCCCGATCGGTGGACAATTCCTCAAGACCACGAATCCGACGGTGGTCGCGCAGCACAAGGCCAAGGTGTACTCGCAGGCGTCGGTCGGGGCTCCGCCCATGTCGGTCCCGCACCTGGACACGCGAGTCGTCGACGGCGAGGCCTCGCTCATGTTCGGCCCGTTCGCGACATTCAGCCCGAAGTTCCTGAAGAACGGTTCGATGCTCGACATCGTGTCGCAGGTCCGTGCGCACAACCTGCTGCCGATGCTGCAGGTGGCTGTGAAGAACCCCGACCTCATCACGTATCTGGTCAGCGAACTGCTGAAGAACCACGCCAAGAAGGTCGACAGCCTGCGCACGTTCATGCCGACCGCGAAGGATGAGGACTGGACGCTCATCGACGCGGGGCAGCGCGCCCAGGTCATGAAGAAAGACCCGAAGAAGGGTGGCATCCTGCAGTTCGGCACCGAGGTCGTCGCGGCGGCCGACGGGTCGATCGCGGGACTCCTCGGAGCTTCTCCAGGAGCCTCGACCGCCGTTCCCATCATGCTCGACCTGCTCAAGAAGTGCTTCCCTGCGGAGTACCCGAGCTGGGAGCCAGAGCTGCGCGCCCTGATTCCCACATTCGGCGAGAAGCTGAACGAGAACGCAGCGCTCGCGGCGAAGTCGACCGAAGCGACCGCAGCCGCCCTCGGCATCAACGTCTGAGTCCGCACCGTGGCGAAGCTCTACTTCCGCTACGGCGCGATGAACTCGGGCAAGTCGACCGCGCTGCTGCAGGCCGCCTTCAACTACGAGGAGCGCGGTCAGCGGGTGCTGCTCGCGAAG
>JBOGEI010000289.1:0-3112 GCA_050701935.1 Microbacterium sp. | reverse complement strand
CGTCTCGGCCGAGATCGAGGCCGCCCGCCTGCTGACCCACAAGGCCGCGATCCTCAAGGACCGCGGCGAGCCGTTCACGCTGGTCGCAGCGCAGGCGAAGCTGAAGACCGGAAGGCTCGCGGTCCGGGCGACCGAGGAGGCGGTCCAGATCCACGGCGGGTACGGGTACATCGAGGAGTACCCGGTGTGCCGCTTCTACCGCGACGCGAAGATCCTCACGATCGGCGAGGGAACCGACGAGGTGCAGCAGATGGTGATCGCGCGCGAGCTGGGGTGCTAGTGAAGCCGTGCGCCGCTACTGCTCGTTCCCACCGCGAGAGCAGAAGACCAGTATCCCGGGGCGGCGCCGAGGCGATCGCCGGCATCCTGCGCCCCCATGTCGCGGGTCGTGGTCGTGAACGCGAAGAAGCTGCGCGCGATGTCCGAGGCGAAGGCAAAAGACGGACCGCCTCGACGCCCGCCGGCTCGCCGAGCTGGTGGCCACGGGCTCCGTGGCCGAGGTGTGGTGCCCCGACGAGGCAACGAGGGCGCTTCGGCGCTGGGTTGCGCGCCGGGCCCAGCTCGTGCGCCAGCGCAGCCGGGCGAAGAACGAGATCGGCGCCGCCCTGCAGCGAAACCTGCTCGATCGTGCCCTGTCTATGACCTGGCCGGCAAGAAGGGGAGGCGCTTCCTCGCGGGGCTCGAGCTCCCGGACGGGGGCAACCTGTGGGGCGCCCGCGATCCCGACGACTACACGTTCAACAGGCCGATCGAGGCCATCCTCATGCGCCGCTGCAGCCACCCTTGCCCATCGCGATGTTCACGGGCTGGGTTACCGGCTCAGGATTCGCCTCCGAGACGACCCGCACGTGGTAACAACCGGGCCTTCTGACAAGAAATCCTCCGCCGATGAACTCACCACGGGGCCGAGCACGGCCGCGCGGCGGGTCGACTCCCGCGGGAAGCGGCTGCGATCCGCGAGGACAGGCGGTAAACCTGACGGCCGGCTGGCCCTCAGAACGCACGTACGTGATGTCCCGCTTCCTGTGTCCCTTTGTGTCATAGAGAAGTAGGAAGGAGGAGCGATCTCGAGCGGGGGCGACCGCGGTTGCCTCCATGCCGCGCCTGACGATCGTCACCACCTTGAACCCTCGCCACTTCCCGCCTCCCCCTTGACCACGGTAGAGGTACCTTCGCTCGACTCGCCTGGCAAACAACTGGACACCCTTGAAAGTGACATCACCCGCCTGGAGATCGCTCGGCGTTGTCCTCGTGAGATGTGCAGGGCCCCCGACGGCACGATAGGTGCACTCTCGAACGAAAAGCCCCGGAATCTCCTGGCCACTCCCTGCCGGCACTGCGCCCGCTGTTTCAGCTGAGTCCCTCATCGAATCGGAGGACTCTTCACCGCACGAAGAGAGCATGAGCACGGCAACCGGAAGCGAGAGCACCCAGCACTTTCGAATCAGGCTCTGCGACTCGCCCCTCAGCAAACCACTATGCATCCCGCACGAACGTTAGTCAAGTCGCAAGCAGTGATGACCCCCACAGCCAACGGAGTGGCGAGTGGAAGGGTCATTCTGGTCAAGCTCCGTCCTTCCGCTGGTACATGCCTCTAGAGCAATTACGGTGGGCAGGGTCTAGGCGGTCCATTGGGTTCAAATGGCAATCACGGCGAGCACGAGCGCGCCCACGGCGGCCACCACTCAGCTCGATGAGCGGATCAGTCTGAGCGACCTTCGATGAGTTCGTCCCAGGCATTGAGCCGCCCCGGGTTTCGTAGAGGCTTCCGAACCAGGATTCAGGTCCACTAGTTACTCAGGACGGACCGTTTCCCGCGCACACAACAAGGATCTTAGGCTGCGCGCCGCCGGGTGGTTTTGGACACCAATTCGTTCCGCCCTTGCGCCGAATGGCCATAGCCATCCCCGGCATCTCAGGAGAGTCGCACGAGACACCACCCTTGCCGACAACATGCAGGGTCCGCCCCTTCTGCCTCCACTCGCCGTCATAGCCGATGGACACTCCGAAGTGAGGGTCGTAGTCGATGACCCTGACTTCCGTGAAGCGGAGGCGGAAGCCTCCTCGGTTGCGGACATACCTTAAGGCTCGCTTGCGCCCCTCGGCATCAAAATGCTTCTTGTGCCGCTTCGCCGGTGATCCCGTGAGTGAGAAGAAGTCAAATCCAGGACCCCAGACGCTCTTGAGAATCGGCATGTCCTGGTCGTTCAGAGCGTCGCTGAACTCGACGAGCCGCCCACCTAACTCGAAGGGACGGCAGCTTGTGGGAAGGGAGTCATCATCGGCGGTCACAACGACCTGCTGGGAGGCGGCGCCAGCGGTGGCGACGGATATCGATCCGGATTCGGCTCGTCCTCCTACACAACCTAGGAGGGCGACAGACAACAGGCCTGCGACGAGGGCCGCTCTCATCTCAAAGCCCCACAACGCTTGCCTTCCAAGATCCGTGCCACGATCGGCGGATCGCCGCTGCGCAGCCGGCTGGCCAGCCCGTTGGCGCCGAGGCCGGCCGGCTTGATCGCGCGAACCGGGCCCTCCAGCTCGACCAGGGGAATCGGGCCGCCGCCCGGGCGGGCGGCGGAGCGCTCGACCGCGGCGGGAGGGCCGATCCGCTCGGCCATCAGCTGCGCCCGGGCTCGGAGCTCATCCTGGTCGGCCCCGAGCATGGCCAGCGCCGGGATCGATCCCGGACCGTGGTCGCGATAGAGCCGGAGAGTCGCCTCGAAGGCCGCGAGCTGGAGCTTGTCGAGCCGAAGCGCCCGGGCCAGCGGATGCGTACGGCAGCGCTCGATCGGCTCGGCGCATCCGGCGATGATCCGGCCTGCGGCCGCCGACAACCTGTCGGCATCGCAACCACCCGCCGTTCGCGCGCTAGCGCGCAGGGGTCATCGAGGGAGACCTCCTCGGTGAAGCCGACCGTGCGGAAGTTCGACTGGTGAACGCGCATCAGCGCGGCCGTCTCCGAGCCGATGGCCTCTTCGAGGTCGCTCATGTCGGGTTGCTCATGCCGGCGAGGGCGCCAAGACCTCGAGACCATGGTGGCGGGCGCCTTCGGCCAGGCGGTTGTCGTAGGTCAGGACCACCCCGAGGACACCCTCGCTTGCCAGCCGCA
>JBOGEI010000288.1:0-3137 GCA_050701935.1 Microbacterium sp. | reverse complement strand
GCCTGGAGGTTGTCCGCCTCGACGTCGGGCCAGCGGCGCAGGCGGCTGTAGGGGAACTCCGGCACCAGCCCACTGTACGCGGGGGCCGTAAGGATTTCGCATGCGTTGTTTTCGCCCGATTCACAAGTTTGTGAATCGGGCGTACGCTCCCGCGCATGACCACCGTCATCGCCACCCATGACCTCACCAAGCACTACAGCCACGTGCATGCGCTCGACGGCCTCGACCTGACCGTCGAGCAAGGGCAGGTGCACGGCTTCCTCGGGCCGAACGGCGCGGGCAAGTCGACCACGATCCGCATCCTCCTGGGCCTCGCGCGGCGCACCGGAGGCGAGGCGACCGTATTCGGCGAAGACCCCTGGAGCCGAGCCGTCGACCTGCATCGGCGCATCGCGTACGTGCCGGGCGACGTCAGCGTCTGGCCGAACCTCTCGGGAGGCGAGGCCGTCGATCTGCTGGCGCGCCTGCGAGGCGCACAGACGAAGGACGCCGGCTATCAGCACGAGAAGAAACGACTGATGGACGCGTTCCAGTTCGACCCGCGCAAGAAGGGTCGCGCCTACTCGAAGGGCAACCGGCAGAAGGTCGCGCTGATCGCGGCGTTCGCAGTGCCGGCCGACCTCTACATACTCGATGAGCCCACCAGCGGACTCGACCCGCTGATGGCGGTGATCTTCCAGCGCGAGGTCGCTCGCGCTCACGCGAACGGGGCGACCGTGCTGCTCTCGAGCCACATCATGAGCGAGGTCGAACAGCTGTGCGACCGGGTGTCGATCATCCGCGCGGGCCGCGTCGTCGAGACCGGGACTCTGACAGAACTGCGGCATCTCACCCGCAGCGACGTGTCGTTCACGCCCTCCGGGGCGACGCTCGATCAGGTCGCACGCATCCCCGACGTGCACGACCCGGTGCAGCAGGGCGACCGCATCCGTCTCGCCGTCGACAGCGACCGCACCGCCGCCGTCCTGCCCGCCCTCGCCACGCTCGGCATCAGCGATCTGCGCGTGGCTCCGCCCTCTCTCGAAGAACTGTTCCTGCGCCACTACGGCGACGATCTCGCGACACTCGAAGCTGCGGAAGACGGCGGGGCAGACGGCCCGGCGGACGACGCGGCCCCCGGTAGCCGCCGTGCGCGGCGTGCCCAGAAGGGTCGTGCGTGATGAGCGCCTTCGGTGTGCTGCTCCGGCAGCGACTGCGGCGCGACTGGTTGCAGCTGACCCTGTGGATCGTCGGAACCGCGCTCATGGCGTTCGCGGGCTACGCCGGGGTCAGCCAGTCGTATTCGACCCTCGCCGACCGGCAGAACATCCTGGCTGCCGCACTCGCGAACCCGGTGATCCTGATGTTCCGCGGCCTGCCATCCGGCACGTCGGAGGGGGCGTTCCTGGCCTTCGAGGTGCTGCCGTGGCTGGCGCTGCTGGCCGCGCTCATGAGCGCCTTCCTCGCGGTACGGCACACACGGGGCGACGAGGAGGCAGGTCGCGCCGAGCTCGTCTGGGCGACCCCGGCCGGACGCCGAATGCCGACCATCGCGACGATCGTGCACGGCATCCTCGCCAACATCGTGCTGGCTGCACTCACGGCACTCGCGCTGATCGCCACCGGGCTCCCGGTCGCGGGGTCGCTCCTCGCGGGGGCTGCGGCGGGCACCTGCGGCATCGCGTTCCTCGGCATCGGGCTGCTCGCCGCGCAGCTGATGCGCACCTCGCGCGGGGCGAACTCCCTGACGATCTGGGTACTCGTCGCGACGTTCCTGATCCGCGGCATCGGCAACGCAGGCGGAACCCCGAGCGACGACCTGACCAGTATGGCAAGCGCATGGCCGGCCTGGCTCTCGCCGTTCGGCTGGGCTGAGCAGACGCGTCCGTACGACACCGACCTCGTCTGGCCGGTGCTGCTCGGGCTGGGCTTCGGCCTCGTGCTCGCCGCCGCAGCCGTCGCCCTGCAGTCTGTGCGCGACATCGATGCCAGTTTCGTCGCGGAACGCCCCGGCAGGGTGTCGGCGCGACCCGCGCTCGCATCGCCGCACGCGCTCGTGTGGCGGCTCACCTCGGGCTCGATCATCGGCTGGGCCGTCGGCGGCGTGATCACCGGCATCCTCGCCACGACGCTGAGCGGTCTGGTCGATCAGATCGCGGGCGAGAACCCCGCGGTCACCGAGATCCTGAAAAAGATCGGAGGGGCGACCGGCGGACTCGACGAGGTCGTGGTGACGGTGTTCTTCACCCTGCTCGGGATCCTGGCGGCGTGCTGCGCCGTGCAGACCGTCGTGCGCGCACGGCAGGAAGAGGCCCGTGGCACCGCCGAGGCCGTGCTCGCCACCCCGGTCTGGCGCGTGCGCTGGCTCGCCGACTACGTGATCGTCGGCGTGGTCGGCGTGGTGATCGTGGTCGCTGCCGCCGTGCTCGCCGGATGGGTCGGCGTCTGGTCGAACGGCGGCGACGACTCGCTCTATCGCATCGTCGCGGTGGCAGGTCTCGGACAGGCGGTCGCGGCCTCGATCTTCGCCGTGCTCACCGCCCTGGTGTTCGTCCTGCTTCCCCGTGCGACGACCGCCGTGGCGTGGAGCCTCGTGCTGCTCGCCGCCCTGCTCGGAATGTTCGGTCCGCTGTTCGGGCTGCCCGAATGGACAGCGAACATCTCGCCGTTCGCCGTGACGCCCGCGGTCGACGGCAGCGGTGTCGATGTGCGCGGCCTCTGGTGGCTGGTGCTCGCCCTGGCCGCAGGCGGAGCGGGCGCCCTGGCCCTGATGCGGCGCCGCGAACTCGCCCCCGGCGCCTAGGAGGATCCCGATGCCCGACGACAGCACCGACGACCTCGACCCCACCCGGATGCACCGCGGGATGGAACCCGCCGAGCAGGCGGCGGCCATGATGACCGCCGCAGGGATGCCACGGATGCCGGCTCGAGTGATGATGGCGCTGGTCGCCGCTCCCGAGGGCGGCTACACGGCTGCCCAGCTCGGCGAACGCCTCGGCGCTTCCGCCGCCGCGGTCTCCGGAGCGGTGCGGTACCTGCAGCAGCTGCATTTCATCCAGCGGCGGTCACGTCCGGGCGAACGCCGCGACCGCTACGAGTTCGTGCACGACCCGTTCTACAGCTCGATCGTCGGGAACATGCCCGTGTACTCCCGCCTC
>JBOGEI010000287.1:0-3166 GCA_050701935.1 Microbacterium sp. | reverse complement strand
GCACTGACCAGGGCGGCGACCGCGCAGAGACCCGCGGCCGCGAACCACGCGAACGTGTACTGGCCGGTGTGGTCGCGGACGATCCCGGCGAGGACCGAGGCGATGCCCGCGCCGATCTGGTGCGCGGCGAACACCCAGCCGAACACGAGCGGACCCTTGTCGCCGAAGACCTCGCGGCAGAGCGCGATCGTCGGCGGCACGGTGGCGACCCAGTCGAGCCCGTAGATCACGATGAAGACGATGATGCTCGGCTGCACCTCGGCCGAGAGCAGGCTCGGCAGGAACAACAGGCTCACCCCGCGCAGCGCGTAGTACGCGGCGAGCAGGATGCGCGGATTCACCCGGTCGGTGAGCCAGCCCGAGAAGACGGTGCCGACGATGTCGAAGACGCCGACGACGGCCAGCAGCCCGGCCGCGGTCGTCGTCGCCATCCCGTGGTCGTGCGCGCTCGGGATGAAGTGCGTGCCGATGAGTCCGTTGGTGGTCGCACCACAGATCGCGAATCCGATCGCGAGCGCCCAGAAGGTCTTGGTGCGCGCGGCCTCCCGCAGCGTGGTCAGTGCGAGTCTCGCCGCTCCCCAGGCGGTGCCCCGAGGGGCGGGGGCCGCCGCCACGACGGGCGCGGTCTCGCCGTAGCGGGCGACGCCGAGGTCGCTCGGGCGGTTGCGCAAGAAGATCCAGACCAGGGGCATCACGGCGAGCGCACCGCCGGCGATGATGAGCGAGGCTCCGCGCCATCCGACGTCTTCGGCCGCGGCGGCGATCACGGGGAGGAAGATGAGCTGCCCGGTGGCGCTGCCCGCGGTGAGCACGCCGGAGACGAGTCCGCGTCGGGTGGCGAACCAGGTGTCGGTGATGGTCGCAGCGAACACCAGCGCCATCGATCCGGTGCCGAGCCCGATCAGCACGCCCCACGTCAGGATGAGTTGGCCGGGGGTCGCGACGAACACGCTCAGAGCCGCGCCCGCCCCGATGACGAAGAGCGCGATCACCGTGACGGCGCGGATGCCGAAGCGCTGCATGAGGGCGGCGGCGAACGGGGCGATGAGACCGTAGAGCAGCAGGTTGATCGAGACGGCAAGGGAGAGCTCGGCCGTGCTCCAGCCGAACTCCTCTTCGAGCGGCACCATCAGCACGCCAGGAGCTGCGCGGAAACCGGCCGCGCCGATGAGCGCGATGAGGGCGACGAGGGCGACTGTCCACGCGGGGTGGAAGCGGCGCTGCCGCATGCCGAGCGGCTCCTCGATCGGGCCGTCGAGCGATTCGGCGGTCATGCCGCGTGCCCGGTGAGAAGGGCGAAGGGTTCTCCGCCCATGCTGCGCCGTGCCCACCGGGTGCTGTCGGCGTCGAGCGGTGCCGCGCAGGTCGCGCACCAGTCGACCGATCCCGACACCTCGCCGCATCGTCCGCAACTCACCGTCAAACCCCAGGGGCCCTCAGGGTCGGTGGCGCGGGCGAAGCGCGCGTACGCGTGCAGGATCGGGAGGGTCTGGCGCCCGGCCTCCGTCAGACGGTAACCGCTGCGGCCCTCGTCGGGGTCTTCGCGTACGACGAGATCGGCCTCGGCCATCGAGGTCAGTCGTCGGGACAGCACCGAGTCGGCGGCGCCGGTGGCATCGCGCAACTGCTCGAAGCGTGTGCGGCCGGAGAAGAGCTCACGCAGGACGAGCAGCACCCACGGGTCGGCCAGCACATCGGCGGAACGGGCGATCGGGCAGGTCGCGGACGACCAGTCGGAACGGAGCGGCATGCGCCAACTTTCTTGAAGAAAGCTGACGGTGTCAATCACGGATCCCGACGTTGGCAGGAATCCTGACGGCATTCGGCCGAATTCGCGCGACGGGCCCGTGTGCTCGCGGCGATCCGCGGGCGGAGCCGACCCGTGGAGCTACTCCGCGACGCGTGCGGCGATATCGGTGCGGTAGTGGGAGCCGTCGAGGCGGATGCGGGCGATCGCCTCGTATGCGCGGTCGCGCGCGGTGCGGAAGTCGGATGCCACGGCCACCACGTTCAGCACGCGGCCACCCGTCGCGATGAGCGATCCGCCGGGGGCGTCGGGACTCGCGGTCGCGGCGTGCACGATGCGGACGCCCTCGATGGCTGCGGCATCCTCGAGGCCCTCGATCGGCCGACCGGTCTGCGGCGCCTCGGGGTACCCCTCGCTGGCCAGTACGACCGTGATCGCGACCTCATCGCTGAACACGGGGTCCGGCTGGTCCTCCAGGGTGCCCGATGCCGCGGCGAACAGCAGCTCAGACAGCGGGGTGCGAAGGCGCGGCAGCACGATCTGCGTCTCGGGGTCGCCGAAGCGCGCGTTGAATTCGATCACGCGCACACCGGCAGGGGTCAGGATCAGGCCGGCGTAGAGCAGTCCGATGAACGGCGTGCCCTCGGCGTCGAGCTGACGCACGACCGGGAGTGCCACGTCGCGGGTGACCTCTTCGACGAAGGCCCGTTCGCTGCCGAACTGCTCGGCGAGCCACGGCAGCGGCGAGTAGGCGCCCATGCCACCTGTATTGGGTCCGGCGTCGCCGTCGAGCGCGCGCTTGAAGTCCTGCGCGGGGCTCAGTGCGCGCACGGTGTCGCCGTCGCTCAGGAAGAACAGCGAGACCTCGGGGCCGGAGAGAAACTCCTCGATCAGCACGGGGCCCGCGGGAAGATAGTGCTCGGCGTGCGCGAGCGCTTCGGCGCGGTCGGACGTGACGATGACGCCCTTGCCCGCGGCCAGGCCGTCGGCCTTGACGACGTAGGGGGCGCCGAGTTCGTCGAACGCCCGCTCGACGTCAGCGGTGGTGGCGGCCCGCACGGCACGACCCGTGGGCACGCCGGCGGCGTCCATGACCCGCTTGGCGAACGACTTCGAGCCCTCCAGCTGTGCTGCTGCCTTCCCGGGTCCGAACACCGGGATTCCGCGGACGCGCAGGGCGTCGGCGACTCCGGCGACGAGCGGGGCCTCGGGCCCGACCACGACCAGGTCGATCGCGTGCTCGTGCGCGAACGCGGTCACTGCTCCGCCGTCGAGAGGATCTACCGAGACGGGGGTCGCATCCCGCGCGAGACCGGCGTTGCCGGGAGCGACGAAGATCTCGTGCTCCGTCTGCTCGGCCCGCAGGGCGAGGATGATCGCGTGCTCACGGGCACCGGAACCGAGGACGAGAATCTTCAC
>JBOGEI010000286.1:0-3207 GCA_050701935.1 Microbacterium sp. | reverse complement strand
CCCGGCGGCAGACCCACCCCTCGGGACAGAAAGCCCCCTCGGGACAGAAAACCCCCTCGGAACAGAGCCCCCTCGGAACAGAAAGGACGCCTCATGCTGCAAGGCGCCATCGCCGGTCTCGCCGCCGGCGGCCTCTATGCCGTCCTCGGCGTGTGTCTGACGCTGATGTCCCGCCTCGTGCGGGTGGTGAACTTCGCCCAGGCAGCGACCGGGATGTTCGGCGCCTTCACCGCCGTATGGCTCGTGCGCGAACTCGACCTGCCGATCTGGCTCGGATCCATGCTCGGCGTGCTGGTGGCCGGGCTCCTCTCCGCCGCGATCGGGTTCATCGCCGCGACCTGGCTGTCCGAGGCCTCCACCACCACCCGCTCGGCGATGACCGTCGGGCCGCTCCTGCTGCTCATCTCGATGTCGTTCATCCTCTTCGGCAACAAGCCCCAGCCGTTCACGCCGATCATCGCCGGACCGGCCTTCTCGTTCGGCGGGGTCGTGATCAGCCAGGTCACGGTCGCGACCGTCGCGATGGCGGTCGTCACGGCGATCGTGGTCCGCATCGTGCTGCGGCGGACCAGGGTGGGCACACAGCTGCGAGCGCTCTCGGAGCGTCCGACCACGGCCGAGCTCCTCGGCATCCGCTCGCGCCCGCTGTCGATCGCCGTCTGGTTCGTGACGGGTGTGATCAGCGCGATCGCGATCATCATCGTGGCGCCCTCGCAGTCGAACGACGCGACCAGCCTGTCGATGCTCATCGTCCCGGCCGCGGCGGCCGCGCTGCTGGGCGGCTTCCGCCGCCTCGATCTGGCCGTCGTCGGCGGGATCGTGCTGGGTGTCCTCAGCGGGCTCGTCGCCCAGATCGACGAAGTGGCGTTGGTGCGCAACTTCCTCCCGTTCCTGTTCATCGTCGTCCTGTTGCTCTGGACGCAGCGCAAGGAGGTGTGGGATGCCGCTCGCTGATCGTCCCTGGTTCCGGATCACCTGGCCCTTCGCGGTCGCCCTCGCCGGCATCGGCGTGGGTGCGATCCTCAGTGCCGCACTGCCGGGGTACTTCGTCTTCCTCGCGATCAGTGCCGTCACGGCCGCGATCGCCATCCTCGGCCTCGGCATCGTCACCGGCTCCGCCGGGATGATCGCGCTGTGCCAGCTCACCTTCGCCGCCGTCGGCGCCTGGATCGTCTCGCTGCTGAACGTCATGCACGCGCCCGGCGGATTCATCGTGTGGCTCGTCCTCGGCGCCGTCGCGGCCGGCCTGGTCGGGATCCTCGTCGGCCTCCCGGCGCTGCGACTGCGAGGCGTCAACCTCGCCGTCGTCACCCTCGGGTTCGCGGCTGCCGCCGGAGTGACCCTCGTGCAGATCCAGTTCCCCGGCTCGGCCGAAGGCATCGCGGTCGAGAGGCCCGAGATGTTCTCGAACGATCGCCAGTTCTTCTTCCTCTCCATCATCGTGCTCGCCGTCTGCGCACTCGGCGCGTTCTTCCTGCAGCGCGGCCGCTGGGGGTCGAGCTGGAAGGCCGTCGCGTTCTCCGAGCGCGGCACGGCCGCCGCCGGGCAGAGCGTGCAGACCGCGAAGCTCACCGCGTTCGCGGTCTCCGCTGCACTCGGCGGCATCTCCGGCGGACTGCTCGCCGGGCAGGTGCAGTTGCCGTTCGCATCGAGCTTCACGCCACTGCAGTCCCTGGCGCTCTATGTGCTCGCGATCATGTCGGGCGCGCACCTGATCGACATGGCCATCTTCGGCGGCCTGCTGTGGGTGCTGGTGCCCGAGCTCCTCAAGCGCTGGGGCGTCCCGCAGGACTGGGCGTTCGTCGTGTTCGGCGTGCTCGGCGTGCAGGCGCTCACCAGCGGTACGAACCTCGGTCAGGGCATCCGCAACCTGCTCTGGCGTCGTGCGGATCGCAAGACCGCCACCGCCGCGCTGTCGGCGCTCCCCCCGGATGCCGGAGCGGACGCCGCGGCGATCACCACCACGACCACGGCCACGGTCGACGAGGCGGCGCTCGACGGAGCACCTGTGCTGACCGTCGAAGGCCTGACGGTGCAGTTCGGCGCCCTCAAAGCCCTGGACGACGTCTCGTTCCAGGTTCCCGCCGCGTCGATCATGGGACTCATCGGCCCGAACGGCGCCGGGAAATCGACGTTCGTCGACGCGATCAGCGGGTTCCTGCCGAAGCACGGAGGGCGGGTGCTCCTGGGAGACCGCGACCTCGCCGGCCTCTCCCCCACCCGGCGTGCACGCCTGGGGCTGCGCCGGACCTTCCAGCAGGATCGGGTACCGCCCTCGCTCACGGTCGGTGCGTACGTGCGATTCGTGGCGCGGCGCCGGCTCGCGGCGTCCGACATCGACGAGGTGCTCGAGTTCTTCGGCTGCCCGCCCGCGCGATCACGACTGTCGAGCGTCGATGTCGGCACCCGCAGGCTCGTGGAGGTCGCCGCCAACGTCGTCTCCCGACCCCGGCTGCTGATCCTCGACGAACCCGCAGCCGGTCTCTCGCACGACGAGCATCTCGCGCTCGCGGCGAGGTTGCGGGAACTGCCGGCGCGCTACGGCGTCGCCCTCATCATCATCGAGCACGACCTCGATCTCGTCCGCTCCGTGTGCCCGACCCTCACGGTGCTGGACTTCGGCCGCGTGCTGGCCAGCGGACCGCAGACCGAGGTGCTCGCGAACCCCGACGTCGTCAAGGCGTACATGGGAGAGACGGAGCTGTTGAAGTGAGCGAACTCGTCCTGAATGCCGTCACCGTCAGTCGCGGCGCCGGTCCCGTGATCTCCGACGTCTCGCTGCGGGTCACCGGCGGCGAGGTGCTGGCGCTGGTGGGTCCGAACGGCGCCGGCAAGACGAGCCTGATCGAATCGGTGTCGGGGGTGACCCCGCACTCCGCAGGCAGCATGACCCTCGACGGCGAGCCGATCGACAAGCTGTCGCGCGTCACGAGGGCCCGCCGCGGGATCGTGCACATCGAGCAGGGACGCGCCGTCTTCCCCTCGCTGACGGTGCGAGAGAACATCTCCCTCACCGCGCGCACCCCGGGAGAGATCGACGCCGCGCTCGCGCCGTTCCCCGAGCTCGAGAAGCGCCTCGATGCGCCGACCGCGCTGCTCTCCGGCGGCGAGCAGCAGATGGTGGTGCTCGCCCGCGCGTTCGCCGCGAAGCCGCGCATCCTGCTCATCGACGAGATGTCGCTGGGCCTCGCCCCCGTCGTGTTCATG
>JBOGEI010000285.1:0-3233 GCA_050701935.1 Microbacterium sp. | reverse complement strand
GTCAAGGTCTTTCCCTCAAGCGGCGGAGTCGTCCTGACGATCGTCGTACTCGCAGCGCTGTTCGGCGCAGCGCTCGGCGTGCTCAACCTCGTCGGACCCTGGGTCCTCAAGGTGTCGGCGGCCGGCCAGCTTCGTCGCGCCGACAAGCCCGAGCGGCTCCTTGCCGCCCGCGTCGTGCTGGACTCCCCCAAAGCCGCATGGCGTCAGGTCGGTGGCATCGCGATGGCGAGTTTCATGGCCGTCTTCGCCGGCACCGGGGTCGCGATGCTCGACATGATGAGCGCGACTGACGCGGCGGCGGCAGACATCGCCCTCGCGGACGACATCCGCACGGGCCTCATCATCACTCTCATCGGGTCGTTCCTGATGGTCGCGGCCTCCGTCGGTGTCAACCAGGCTTCGGACGTCCTCGACCAGCGGGAGCTGCATCGCAGCCTTCACCATCTGGGCATGCCCCGCGAAACCGTCGACAGCGCCCGTCGGCGCGCGATCATGTCACCGCTGTTGATCACGGCCATAGGTTCTGCGCTGGTCGCCGGCGTCCTCGTGTTCCCACTGGTCGGAATCGCGATCGTGACCGCCCCTCTTTCCCTGCTCACGATCGCTGCCGTCGTCGGGATCGGGATCGGGGTGGTGTGGGCGAGCACGTGGGCTACCAGCCCTCTCCTGCGTGGAGCATTCCAGACAGCGTGAAGATGTCCGGGAACCCGCACGAAGCAGCGGGCTGCCGGTCATCGTAGGCTGATTCCGTTGAGGCGATCGAGCAACCGTCGTGAGGCCTCGGCGCCCGGTGCTCAAAGGGAGAGAACTCGTGGAACTCGGTCTGCACTTCCGCCTCGATGATGAGCAGGTCGCGCCCGTGCTCGAAGCTGTCGGCGACGACGCGCGGCTCTGGTCCGTCCTCTCCGCGTACGAGGAGGATGAAGCTGTGTACGCGCGAGCCTGCGAGACGGA
The DNA here is from genome assembly GCA_050701935.1 of Microbacterium sp. Taxonomy (GTDB): domain Bacteria; phylum Actinomycetota; class Actinomycetes; order Actinomycetales; family Microbacteriaceae; genus Microbacterium. Next base: position 2,279 of record JBOGEI010000285.1, on the reverse strand, counting down.
CAAGGCGTGGGACCCGATCGCATGCGCACTCGCACCGGCGGCGGAAGAGGGACCCTGGCCTGCGCGGGGTGTGATCGGAGGTGCTCGCGCTCTGCAGGCCGACGATGACGAGTCGTGGATCACGCATCTCGACCTGCTCGAGGTCGCCGATGTCGCCGGCTATCTCCGCGAACTCGATGACCTGGAGTTCTCGCGCCTGTACGCGGAGATGCCGGAGGAACTCCGCAATCCTGAGTACGGTCCCGACGAGGAACGCTACGCACTGACCTGGTTGACTGCGCTACGCCAGTTCTTCGCCGCTGCCGACGACGAGCGAGCCCACGTCGTGTTCACTGTCAACCTGTAGACGGAACCTATCGAGCACCGCTGCGGATCGACGCACCCGTCGTCTGCCTGATGAACCGCGAGATCGTCCGACGCGGGCTTCTCAGCGTCGCCGTTGACAGGTGGGGCAGAAGTGCGAAGAGCGATTCATGAAGGAGACCCGACGGATCTCACCCCCGCAGCGCGGACACGGCTTCCCGCCCTGCCCATACGCGTTCAGAGAATGCGCGAAGTACCCGGCTTGACCGTTGACGTTGACGTACTGCGCATCGAAACTGGTTCCACCTTCGGCGAGAGCCTTCGCAAGCACGATCCGCACTTCGGCCAGCAGACGATGCGCCGCCACTGTCGACAGTCGATTCGCCGGCGTCTCAGGGTGGATGCGCGCCGCCCAGAGCGACTCATCGGCGTAGATGTTGCCGATCCCGCTCACGACTCCCTGATCGAGGAGCACACGCTTGACCGCACTCCCCCGTCGGCCCAAAGCCGCGCGAAACCCCTCGTCGTCGAAGTCGTCGTCCATCGGATCGCGAGCGATGTGCACGACCTGGGTCGGAATCCTCGATGCGCCATCGTCGACCAGCGCGTCCACGGCCAGAGAGCCGAATGTGCGCTGGTCGGCGAATACGATCGCGAGCTCACCGTGGATGGGATGCTCGATACCGATCCGCACACGCTCATGCCGCTCGGCGTCCGCGGACGGGGAGCGCAGAAGCATCTGCCCGCTCATCCCCAGATGGGCGATCAGCGCGGATTGCGCATCGTCGAGGGGCAGCCAGAGGAACTTGCCGCGTCGAGCTGCCGCCGAGAAGGTTCGTCCCTCCAGCCGTCCGACGAAATCGGCGGCACCAGCCGAGTGCCGTGTCAACGCTCGTTCGTCGAAGACGCTGACGGACGTGATCAAGGAACCGACTGCCGCCGGCTCGAGGCCCGAGCGAACAACCTCGACTTCGGGAAGCTCAGGCATGCTCGCTGAGAGTGCGCCAGGCGCTGAGAGCCGCCGCCATCTCTGCGGTCTTCTTGCTGCTGCCGGTGCCGGTCATGCTCACATCGCCGACGGCGACCGTGGCCAGGAAGCGACGGTCGTGATCCGGACCGCTCGCCTCCACCGAGTAACGGGGAGGAGACGCGCCCAGGCGGGCGGCGAGCTCCTGCAGGCTGGTCTTCGGGTCCATCGCGGCGCCGTAGCGCTCAGGGTCAGCCAGCAGAGGCTTCGTCAGACGAAGCACGAGTTCCGTAGCGGCATCGGGGCCGACGGAGAGGTACGTCGCACCGATGACGGCTTCCATCGTGTCGGCGAGGATCGAATCCTTGTCTCGACCGCCCGTCTGCTCCTCACCCCGCCCAAGCAGAAGATGACTGCCGAGATCGATCCCACGAGCCACCTCCGCGAGTGCGACAGTCGATACGACGCTTGCGCGTCGCTTCGCCAACTCGCCCTCATCGAGGTCGGGGTGCGTGGTGAACAGCATGACCGTCACGGCCTGGCCGAGAACGGAGTCTCCGAGGAACTCAAGCCGCTCGTTGTGCGGGATGCCCCCATGCTCGTATGCGTAGGAGCGGTGGGTGAGGGCCAACTCCAGAAGCTCCGCGTCGATGTCGACGCGGAGCTTTTCTGGGAGAGGCCTCGTCCCCCCGGGGACCTCCGTCACAGTACGCGACTCAGACGTCGGCGACCTTGCGGCCCTTGTACTCGAGGAAGAGCTCGGTGCCCTGCGAGTCGGTGACGACCTTCGCCTGGTGCGGACGGCTGTAGACGACCTGACCGTTCTCGATGGTCTTGACGAGCGCGATGGGCGCCGCCTTCCACTGCGCGCGACGCGAGCGGGTGTTCGAACGGGAAACCTTGCGCTTCGGGGGGTTACCAGCCATGACTAGCTCTCTTCTTTCTCGGCGGCACGAGATTCTTCCGTACCGTCTTGGTCTGTGATGTTCTGGAGCGCACTCCATCGAGG
>JBOGEI010000284.1:0-3264 GCA_050701935.1 Microbacterium sp. | reverse complement strand
CGACAACGAAGGACCGGCCACGCTGACCTACCCGTGAGTCGCTGACTCGCACGACGAGGCCCCACCGTTGCGCATGGCGGTGGGGCCTCTTCGAGTGTGGGAGAGGTGGGATCTACCGCTGAGCGAAGAGTCCCATGACCCCGGCGGGATACAGGGGCAGCGCCTCGGCGTCGTCATCGAAGCTGCGCCAGACGACGGGAACGACCATCCCGTCGCTCTCCGTGAGCGTCGCGCCCACTGCCGCCGGTTCCGGGTCGAGGTGTCCGGTGTACACGAAGACGATCTCGTGTCCGACGTCGCCGTCCAGGTGGAAGATGTTCTCCACCACCCCGAGATAGCTCAACTCATGGATCGTCGCTGACAGCTCCTCGCGTACCTCGCGCCGGACGGCATCGATGTGGGTCTCACCGAGCTCGACGCTGCCGCCGATGAGGCGGTGATACCCGCCCGGATTCTCCGCGGTCGCGGCATTGACGCTGACCGCGTGTGCGGTGCCCTGCGCGTTGGGCGCGACGAGCATCGCCTTGACGCGGATGTGGCTTCGATCGATCGGCACCCGGCAACGCTACCCGCTCGATGACGGACCCGACCCCCGTCGCGCATGAGACGGGGGTCGGGGGTCGGGGCGGCCGGTCAGCCGACGATCTTGCGCTCGTCGTACCAGGGCGCGAGCCGACGGCGGAGCACCGAGATGAGCAGCAGCGTGAGGTTGGCGATGATCACCATCACCACGACCATCGCGATGGCCTCGTCCATGCGGAACTGATACGCCGCGAACTCGAGCAGGTGGCCGAGGCCGCCGGTGCCGCCGAGGAACTCGCCGAGCACTTCGCCCGTGAAGCCGAGAGCCGCACCGCGCTGGATGCCGGAGAGGCTGTACGGCAGCGTGGCGGGGAAGATCACCTTCCAGCCGAGGCCGATCCCCTTCGCGCCGTAGACCCTGGCCGCGTTGACGAGGGAAGGGTTCACGGTGACCGCGCCCTCCATCGTGTTCAGCAGGATCGGGAACACCGCGAGCAGGATCACGAGCGCGATCTTCGACTCGCTGCCGAGCCCGAGCCCGAGGATGAAAAGCGGCGCGAGTGCGACCTTCGGCGTCGAGTACAGCACCCACAGGAACGGTGCGACCATGAAGCGCAGCACCGGCGACCAGCCGACCGCGAGACCGACGACCACACCGACGACGATCGCGATCGCGAGGCCGATCAGCAGGTTGGTCACGCTGAACGCGAAGGCCGACCAGAACTCCGGATCGACCATGAGCTGTCCGAACGCCACAGCCACCGCGGTCGGTGCGGGCAAGAAGGCCTCGGGGATCCAGTGGAACCAGCTGACGGCCGCTTCCCACAGGAGCAGCACCGCGGCGATCACGCCGATCAGGAGCAGCGTCCATTTGCCCTCACCCGAGCGCACCACACGCCGCGGCCGCACGATGCGGACGGTTCCGGTTGCCGAGACGACGCTCATCTCTTGCCCTTCCTCGTCCAGGGCGCGGCCCCGCGCTCGATGGCTGTGACCACCTGGGTCATGCCCACGCTCCACAGCACGACGACAGCGATCGCGGCGAACGCCTGGTCGGTCTGATAGGTGTTCGAGGCGCGGATTATGAGCGCGCCCATGCCGCTCGATGAGCCCGCGAGCTCGGCCACGACCATGCCGATCGTGGCGAGCACGACCGCCTGCCGCAGGCCCGCGAACAGGAACGGCACCGTCGACGGCAGGTACACCGAGCGGTACAGCCGCATCCGGCCGGCGCCGTAGACGCGGGCGGCACGGATGATCGAGGGGTTCGTGGTGCGCATGCCCGCGGCGACGTTGAGCAGGATCGGGAAGATCGCGCTGATCGTCACGAGGAAGATCACCGGTCCGATCCCGAAGCCGAACCAGGCCTTCGCGAGCGGCTGATAGGCGATCGACGGCGTCGCATAGATCGTCCACGCGATCGGGCCGATCACCCGGTCCACCGGAAGCGAGGCACCCATGAGAAGCCCGACGGGGATGCCGACGACCACCGCGAGCGCGAAGCCCGTCAGCCACGCCTGCACCGAGACCCCGGCGTTGGCGGCGAGGGATCCATTCGCGGCGATCTCACCGAAGCCCTGCGCGATGGCGAGGGGAGGCGGGAGGAAGACCGGGCTGATCCATCCGAAGACCCCGACGACCAGTTGCCAGAGCACGAGGAGGATGACCACCTCGATCGCGATGACGGCGGCCCTGCCGCGCGCGCTCAACCCCGCGAGCCAGGCGGCCGCTCCACCCCGACCCAGGTTGGGACCTGCGGCGAGGAGCGCGGTCATTTCGACACCGCTGTTGCCGTGGCCTCGCCCTCCAGCGCCTCCCAGAGGTGGTCGCGGAGTTCGAGGAAGCGGGGATCGTGCTGCACCGATCGTTCCGAGCGCGGGCGCGGGATGCCGGTCGTGATGATCTCCTTGATCGCGCCGGGGTGGCTCTTGAACACGACGATGCGGTCGCCGAGGAGGATCGCCTCCTCGATGGAGTGCGTGATGAAGAGGACGGTCTTGCCCGTCGCCTCGATGAGCTTCTCGATCTCGTCGCGCATGACCTCGCGGGTGAGGGCGTCGACGGCTCCGAGCGGCTCGTCCATCAGCAGGATGCGCGGCTCAGCCACGAACGCACGGGCAAGGCCCACGCGCTGCTGCATACCGCCGGAGAGCTCGCGGGGGTACGACGACTCGAATCCCTTGAGGCCCACCATGTCGATGGCCTCCTGCACCTTCGCACGCCAGTCGACGGTGCGCAGGCCCTTCTGCATCTCGAGCCCGAATCTCACGTTGTCGAACACGGTCCGCCAGGGCAGCAGCGCATAGTCCTGGAAGACCACGGCCCGATCGGGACCGGGGCCGTCGACCTGCATCCCGTCGACGAGTACCGAGCCGGTGCTCGGCGCGACGAGGCCGGCGATGACGTTCATGAACGTCGTCTTTCCGCACCCCGACGGGCCGAGCACCGTGATGAATTCGCCTTCGAACACGTCGAGGTCGACGTTCTCGATGGCTATCAGCTTCCTCCCCGTCCGCGCGACGTCGTAGCTCACCGAGAGTCCGGTGACCGAGATCAGCGGATCCGCCGAGTCTCGTGCGGTGTCGTTCACGTCAGTCATCGTCGACCTCTCGTCTCATCGCCGCGCGTCGTTGCGCGGCCTATCGCAGCTTAGGAAGCACCTCGGTGCCGAGGAGTTCGATCTGCTCGAAGAACCGATCGAACTTGAAGCGGAAGTCGAACACCAGGTGCTCGGTGCCGACT
>JBOGEI010000283.1:0-3269 GCA_050701935.1 Microbacterium sp. | reverse complement strand
GGTTCGAACCCATCGCGGCAGGACTCGCCGGTGACGAGGATGTCGAGGAGCTCGCCGATGCGCTCGCCCCAGGGCAGTCGGCGGCGATCGTCGTGCTCGAGCTCACCTTCGCCCGCACCCTCGCGCAGAATCTCGCTGCGGCGGGTGGGCAGGTTCTACGCAGTGAGCGCGTACCAGCGCCCGTGGTCAACGCGATGATGGACATCCTCGATCAGGAAGGTGAATGACATGCCCATGAGAAGATTCGGTCGCCCCGGATTGATCGGCCTCGCAGCCAGGACCGCCGTGGTGGCAGGAACCGCGTCGGCCGTCAGCGGATCGATGTCTCGCCATCAGCAGGAGCGCGCGCAGGGCCAGTACGAGCAGCAGCAGTACGAGGCGGCGCAGCAGCAGGCGCAGGTCGACGCAGCCGCTCAGAACGCCGCGAGTCAGTATGCCTCGCCCCCCGCAGCCGGTCCCTCGGCAGCCGACGACATGATCGCCAAGCTCCAGCAGCTCGCGTCGCTGAAGGATTCCGGAGTGCTGTCGGAAGCGGAGTTCACGGCGGCGAAGCAGAAGCTCCTCGGCTGAGGAGAGCAATGCCCTACCGCGGGTCATCCGAGAACGCCCCTGCATCGAGGAGAAGGACGAATGAGCGAACTGGATGATCTGCGTGCCCGAGTCCTTCTCCTCGAACAGGAGAACACGACGCTGAGGGCTCCTCGCCGTCGGCCCGTGGCGAGGAGCATCGTCGCGGGCATCGTGCTCGTGCTCGCAGTCTTGATGGCTCCCATCGCGGCGATGGGGACATGGGCACGCCTGCAGCTCGTCGACGCCGATCGATTCGTGGCCACTTTCGCCCCATTGGCAGAGGATCCTGACGTGCAGGATTTCGTGGCGGATCAGGTGAGCGCGGCGATCCACGAGCAAGTGGACCTCGACGCCGTCGTGAGCGAGGTCTTCGACGGACTTCGCCAGCTCGACCTCCCGCCTCGCGCCGCATCGGCGCTCACCCTTCTCGAGGCGCCGGCCGCCAGCGGGCTGACCTCGCTCATCGACGGGGTCGTCCACGATGTGGTGGCGTCAGACCAGTTCGCAGACATCTGGGCGCAGGCGCTGCGTCTCACCCACGAGCGAGCCGTCGCGATCCTGCAGAACAGTCCAGACACCGCTCTGCAACTTGCGGATGACGGTGCGCTGTCGATCGATCTCGGCGTCGTGGTGGACAGGGTCAAGTCCGTGCTCTCGGAGCGCGGCGTCGGATTCGCCGACCTCATCCCGGAGATCGACAAGTCGGTCCCGCTCGCTCAGGCGGACGCGCTGGTCCTGATCCGAACGGTGTACCAGATCGCGGTCGCTGCGGGGTTCTGGTTGCCCTGGGTCGTGCTCGGCCTCGTGGTCGCCGGCATCCTTCTCGCGCGGAATCACCTGCGTGCGCTTTTCTGGACCAGCATCGCGTTCGCCGCAGCTTTCCTCTTCCTCGCCGCCGGGATGGGCGTGGGCCGCACCTTCTTCATCGGAGCGGTGAGTCCGTCGATCATGACGGGAGCAGCAGCCCAGTCGCTGTTCGATCAGGTGACTTCGCTGCTGAGCCCCGCGATCGCGGCATTGGCTCTGCTCGGAGTGCTGATCGCAGTCTGGGCCTGGTTCGCCGGATCGAGTCGCAGCGCCGTGGCCATCCGTGGTGTTCTCGATAGCGGGTTCTCCGCGACCCGGAGCACGTGGGAGCGGCGTGGGCTGTCGACAGGACGATTCGGGCTCGCGATCGATCGCTTCCACGGGCCGATCCTCATCGTCGGAATGGCGATCGCCGTGCTGATCCTCGTCGTCACGCGACCCGTGTCGTTCGGCACGGTGGTCGGAGTGACCGTCGGGCTCATCGTGTTCGCGATCGTCGTGGAACTGTTGCGACGTCCGCAGCCTGTGGCGGCGGACCAATCCGAGGACGACGATCCCGAGGATGTCGATCTCAAGACCGGGGAGCGGGCTGCCGGGGCTGGGGGGCAGGTTTCCGCGGAGGGGCGCTGACGTGCCGGTCGATGTTACTCACCCGACGAGGGTGAGCAGCATCCCGTTCTCTCTTCGATGAAGGCGATACTCGGCACGAGGTCGGCTCATCGCAATCCATGACCGAAGGAGAGAACATGTCGGAATTCAACTCGGAGTTCGCAGGAAAGATCACCCTCGACGTGCGCGACTCCACTCCGGACTGGTCGCCCTACGAGCTGAAGGCAGCGCCGGACGGAGCGCCGAACGTACTGATCGTCCTCTACGACGACACGGGGCTCGCTTCATGGTCTCCCTACGGCGGGCGTATCAACATGCCGACGATGGACCGCCTCGCGCAGGGGGGCCTCACCTACACGCAGTGGCACACGACGGCTCTGTGCTCGCCGACACGGTCGACGATGCTCACCGGACGCAACCATCACGTCAATCGTGCCGGCGTCATCATGGAGGGCACAAACGGCTTTCCTGGATTCGCCGGACGCCTCCCTGCGGAATGCGCGACGATCGGTCAGATCCTGCAGCAGAACGGCTATTCGACCTTCTGGGTCGGAAAGGATCACAACGTCCCGGAAGAGGACAATGCCCCGGGTGGCGACCGCTCGATGTGGCCGCTCCAGCTCGGGTTCGATCGTTTCTACGGGTTCCTCGGCGGCGAGACCAACAACTGGTACCCCGACCTCGTCGAGGACAACCACTTCATCGAAGCGCCTGCGACGCCTGAGGAGGGCTACCACCTGTCGAAGGACCTCGCAGATCAGGCTCTCAAGATGATCCGCAATCAGCAGGCGTCCAACCCATCTAAGCCCTGGTACATGTGGTTCTGCCCCGGCGCCAACCACGCACCTCACCAGGCTCCGCAGGAGTACATCGACAAGTACAAGGGCGCCTTCGACGACGGGTACGACGCGTATCGCGAATGGGTGCTCGGGCGCATGATCGAGCGCGGCATCATGCCCGCAGACACCGATCTGACACCGTTCAACCCGATGCCGGAAGATCAGGCGAACGCCGCCGACCACGTCAAGCCCTGGGACACGCTCAGCGAGGATGAGAAGACGCTCTTCCGACGGATGGCCGAGGTCTTCGCCGGGTTCAGCGAGTACACCGACTCTCAGATCGGACGCATCGTCGACTACCTCGAGGAGACGGGCCAGCTCGAGAACACGATCATCTTCTACTGCGCCGACAACGGCGCATCCGGCGAGGGGTCGTCCGACGGTTCCGTGAACGAGAACAAGTTCTTCAACAACTACCCCGACGATCTCGCGGAGAACCTCACC
>JBOGEI010000282.1:0-3305 GCA_050701935.1 Microbacterium sp. | reverse complement strand
CCTACCCGTAGGTATCGCGCGGGCCCCGTCCTGGAACGGCTCTGGGACCCCATTTCCATGAGGGAACGTCCGGTCCGATGAAGCGGAGGTTCTCGACCCCAGCATCGGGATACCGACGACCGATCTCGGTGAGAATGGTCGCCCGCATGAACTGCAGGTTCTTCGCCCATGCCGTGGAGTCGCACTTCACCGTGAGCAGTCCGCGCTCGAGGGAGACCGGTTCCGAGTGCTTCGCCGTGTCGGCGCCGGCGAGATCGGCCCACTGACGAACGAGATCTTCGCGTGCGAGCGTGATCTGCCAACCGGAATCACGGCTCAGCTTGTCGAGCACGGCCCCGAGTGCACCGGGATCGCGCCCCGGCGTGAAGGGGGCGTTGTCGTCATCTGAGGTGATGCGGCGCTTGCGCTTCCAGCTCTTGGAACTCGGCTGCAGTCCGCGCAGGCGGAGATAGGTGCCGACGGTCTCCGGCACCTCGGCCGCCGGCGTCGAAGCCGCGTCACTCATCTTCACTCGATTCCGGTGTCTGGCCGAGATCACGCTCATCGTTGATGGTCCCGGCGCTGATCCGAACGACGTGAGCATGCAGGACCTCGGGAATATCCTCCTCCACCGCGGCGGTCACCACCACCTGCTCGTACCCGGCGGTCAACGCAGCGAGCCGCTGTCGTCGATCGGCATCGAGTTCGGCGAACACATCGTCGAGGATGAGCACCGGGTCGCCGGCGGGAGATTCACTGCGGAGCAGTTCGGCCGATGCGAGTCGGAGCGCGAGCGCCACCGACCACGACTCCCCGTGCGACGCATATCCCTTCACGGGAAGGTCGCGAACCCGCAGAACCAGGTCATCTCGGTGCGGTCCGGTGAGGGTCAGTCCTCGGTCGAGCTCCTTCGATCGCTTCGCCGCCAACGACGCACGGAAGAGATCGGCGATGTGATTCGGATCGGCGAGCCTCGTGATCGACACTTCGTCCTCGACGTCTTCACCCTCTTCGGGATCCCCCCCACCAACCGAGAGAGCCCACTCCAACTGCGGACGATGATCCGCTCCGGCGATCGCCTCATAGGCATCGGCGACCGGCTGCTGCAGATCAGCCGCCAGACGCTGACGCGCCGTGATGATCTCGGAACCGAGGGAGACGAGCTTGTCATCCCACACGTCCAACGTGCTCAGGCCCTCTCCTCGGATGCCCCGAGCTCGCGCCGACTTCAGCAGCGCATTGCGCTGCTTGAGCACGCGGTCGTAGTCGGCGAGTACGGCAGCGAGTCTCGGCGTGCGCTGGATGAGGAGCTGATCGGTGAAGCGACGGCGAGCGGAGGGGTCACCCCGCACGATCTGCAGGTCTTCCGGAGCGAACAGAACCACGTGCACGTAGCGGGGGAGTTCGTTCGGCTTGGACGGCGACCCGTTGATGCGGGCCTTGTTCGATCCCTGTCTGTTCACCTGGACCTCGGTGAGCACCCGACGTTCGCCATGCGAGAGTCGGGCCCGGATCACCGCGAATTCCTGCCCGTCGCGGACCATGGGCGCGTCCGACGAGACCCGGTGCGATCCGAGCGTGGCGAGGAAGACGACGGCTTCGGCCAGATTCGTCTTTCCCTGACCGTTCCGACCGACGAGTACGTTCGGACCACGGTGGAGGGTGAGTTCAGCGGTCGCGTAATTGCGGAAATCGACCAGACTCAGGTGCTCCACAATCACGGAGCCAGCCTACCTTCGGGGTCTGACACGGATTCGTATCTGGTTCTCGTGCGGGCCGCAGGTGACGAATCACCCTTAGCGCGTGGAGCGGAATCCCTCCCGATCCACGGGATGCTCCCGTGGTTCATGCGCAACCGCTCACGCCATAAAGCGCTGATCCGAGAACGTTTCGGTCTCAGGGAACCGGGAAAGATCAGCGCAGGAGAAGGTTCGGCTGAAGCAGGTACTTGAACGAGTCGAGTCCGGCCTGTTCCACGGAAGTCTGGCTCGTGATCAGCACGGGGCTGAGCTTGTTGGCGTTGTCGCTCGACGTGAACGTCACCCGCACGAACTCGCTCTTGACCGCACCGAGTGCCTCGATCAGGTACTGCGGGTTCAGGCCGAGCGTGACCTCGTCGCCACCGGAGAGGATCGCGTCTACGGATTCGGATGCCCGAGCGTGATCGCCGCCCGAAGCATCCATCGTGACGCTGTCGTTCGTGAAGGTGAAACGAAGGGGAGCCGCACGGTCGAGCACGAGTGATACTCGACGAACGGCCTCGACCAGGTCGGCGGTGTTGACCACCGCGTAGTGGTCTGTCTGCTCGGGGAAGAGGCGGCGGACCGGCGGGAAATTGCCCTTGATCAGGAGCGAAGTCACGGTCTTGTTGCCGGCGGTGAAGGCGATGATCTCACGGTCGCCCGCTCCCGAGAACGCGATCTGGATCGTGCCGGCGTGCCCGAACGTCTTTCCGACTTCGAGCAGCGTGCGGGCGGGAACCAGCGCAGTGGCCTCGACGGCTTCGCCGTCCCAGGGCACATCACGGAGCGAGACCCGGTAGCGGTCGGTGGCCACCAGGCTCAGGCTGTGACCCGAGACCTCGAGCTGCACACCGGTGAGAACCGGCGTCACGTCATCACGCGATGCAGCGAACCCGACCTGAGCGATCGCCGTGCCGAAATCGTCGGCCGGGACCACACCGGAGGACCCGGTGACCTCAGGGATCGAGGGATATTCCTCGACGGGCATCGCTGCGAGCGTGAATCGGGCGGAGCCGCAGGTGACGGTGATTCCGCCGTCTTCCTCGACTGCGATCTCGATCGGTGCGTTCGGGAGCCGGCTGGCGATGTCGGACAGAAGGCGGCCGTGCACCAGGATCGTGCCGGGAGTGTCGACGGTCGCCTCGATGGTCGTGCGTGCAGAGGCTTCGTAGTCGAAAGCCGACAGGGTCAGGCCTGCACCGTCTGCTTCGATCAGCACTCCGGCGAGGATCGGCTGCGGGTTGCGCTGCGGCAGAAGCTTGACGACGAACGAGACAGCCTCGCTGAAGACATCGCGGTTGACCTGAAACCTCACGGGTGCTCCCTTGTCGTCGAACTGTGACGCGTTGTCGTCGTCCCTGCCGGTGCAGGGCTTCCCATGCTAGCCCCACAGTCCGGCGTATCCCTACGCCAGAGTTCTTGTCGTTCGCTCGACGGTTCTCCCCACCGTCTGGTGATGGGATCGCGCCTTGAAAGACTTAACTCCTTAACAGTGTTAACAGCTGTGGATACTGTGGATAAGTCGGTGGATAGCAAGAGCGAGTAGGGAACTACACGGTTGTCAGTTGTGGAAACCCTGAGGAA
>JBOGEI010000281.1:0-3362 GCA_050701935.1 Microbacterium sp. | reverse complement strand
CGGCTCCTCTGGCGCTGCCTGCGATGATCCTCGTCACCTGTTCACGATACGACAGCCGCGTGCCGGCTGTGTCCGTCGTGTTCCCTAGACTCGGAGCATGTCGCTCACGCTCGATTCCTCGTTGGAGGATGCGCTCGGTGCGGCGTCTGCCAAGACGCTCGGACGCGCCTTCGGCATGCAGAGTGTCGGCGATCTCCTGGCGCACTATCCACGTCGCTACGCCGACCCGGGTGAACTGACGCCGATCCGCGACCTCCCCCTCGGCGAGACGGTGACCATCGTCGCCGAGGTGCTGTCGTCCAGCTTCCGCCGCATGCGCAATCGTCCGGGGGCCATGGTCGATGTCGTGATCGGTGACGGCATCGGCCGCATGTCCTTGACGTTCTTCGCGAAGAACGCCGGCGCAGCCGAGTGGCGATCGAAAGATCTGGCTGTGGGACGACGTGGCGTGTTCTCGGGAAAGGTCGGCGAATTCAACGGCGTGACCCAGTTCGCACACCCCGAGTACGAGCTGTTCGACGACGAGGATTCCGCGCGGCGCAGTGCCGACGCGCGGGCCGCCGTCCCGATCCCGATCTACCCGGCGACCTCGGCGATCCAGACCTGGCAGATCGCCCGACTCATCGGGCGGGTGCTGGACGACCTGTCCGATGCGCCCGATCCGTTGACGGCGGAGATACGGGAACGCGAAGAGCTGCTCACCTCTCGCGAGGCCCTGGAGTTGGTGCACCGTCCCCGTACGCGCAACGACATCGATCCGGCAGTGCGAACCCTGCGCATGCACGAGGCGCTCACGTTGCAGACCGCGCTGCTCCAACAGCGCGACGCCATCCGTTCCCTCTCCGCCACATCTCGGCCCGCGAGCGGTGGAGGACTGCTCGAGCGTTTCGACGCGAGTCTTCCGTACACGCTCACCCCTGATCAGGAGACGGTGGGACACCAGATCGCCGCCGATCTCGTGGGGGCCTGGCCGATGAACCGGCTCGTCCAGGGCGAGGTCGGTTCGGGTAAGACCCTCGTCGCTCTCCGCGCGATGCTGCAGGTCGCCGAGAGCGGTGGCCAGGCGGCGCTGATCGCTCCGACGGAGGTGCTGGCCGGTCAGCATCTCCGCTCGATCGCCAAGATGCTGGGTCCCGACCTCGCGCCTCAGCTGATGCCGACGCTCTTGACCGGTCAGATGCCGGCGGCCGAGCGCCGCAAGGCCGCCCTGCGCGTCGCGTCAGGGCAGGTGCTGATCGTGGTCGGAACACACGCGCTGCTGGGGGAGAAGACCACGTTCGCCGATCTCGGACTGGTCGTGGTCGACGAACAGCACCGGTTCGGCGTCGAGCAGCGTGAGGCTCTCCGGGCGAAGGGGTCGAGTCCTCACGCCCTCGTGTTGACCGCGACACCGATTCCACGGACGGTCGCGATGACCGTGTTCGGCGACCTCGACACCTCGGTCATCCGCACCATGCCGGCCGGCCGTGCGGGCATCGAGTCGTTCGTGGCGCCGCTCGCCGAGCACCCGGGGTGGTTCAACCGTGTCTGGGAGCGTGCTGCGGAGGAGATCGCTCAGGGGCGTCAGGTCTTCGCGGTCTGCGCGGCGATCGACACGGCCAAGAAGACGACGGAGGCGGGGGAGCAGCCGTCGCTCGCGCCCGAAGGTGCGTCCGGGCCGCGGTGGGGCGTCGTGCAGCTCGACGAGGCCCTCGCGACGCATCCCACTCTGGGCGGTCTGCGTCGAGCGGTTCTGCACGGCCGCATGCCATCGGACGAGAAGGACGCGGTGATGCAGTCGTTCGCCCGCGGTGAGATCGACCTGCTCCTCGCCACCACCGTGATCGAGGTCGGCGTCGATGTGCCCAACGCCTCCACGATGATCGTTCTCGATGCCGATCGGTTCGGCGTCTCGCAGCTGCACCAGCTCCGAGGGCGAGTCGGTCGCGGGGGTGTCCCCGGACTCTGTCTGCTCGTCACCGAATCGGAGGCGGGTTCGCTCGCCCGCGATCGTGTCGATGCGGTCGCCGCGACTCTCGACGGCTTCGCCCTGGCAGAGGTCGATCTGGAGCTGCGCGGCGAGGGCGATGTGCTCGGTGCCGCGCAGGCGGGCGTGCGCTCTTCGCTCAAGCTCCTCCGTGTCGTCAAGGACGCGGGTCTCATCACCCAGGCGCGCGAGGTGGCAGAGGGCATTCTCTCCGCCGATCCGGATCTCGCCGACCACCCGGGTCTGCGCGAGGCGATCGGACGGCGTGTGAGCGACGAGGATCGAGCGGCGCTGGCGAAGAACTGACCCAGAACCGGTGTGCCCTAGGCTGGAACCATGAGCAGCCGGATCGCCGTCGTCCCGGGTTCCTTCGATCCGCCGACCCTGGGTCATCTCGATGTCATCCGACGTGCGGCAGCGCTGTACGACGAGCTGCATGTGCTGGTCGTGCACAATCCGGGGAAAGAGGCGATGCTGCCGATCGCTCAGCGACTCTCGCTCCTCGAGCGCTCGATCGAAGAAGACGGCATGCAGGGCGACATCGTGATCGGCTCGTGGAGCATGGGGCTTCTCGTCGACTACGCGCGCGACGTGAACGCCGGAGTCCTGGTGAAGGGCATCCGTTCTCAGATCGATGTCGCCTACGAGTCGCCGATGGCCATCGTCAATCGACACCTCGCCGGCATCGAGACCGTGTTCCTGCTTCCCGACCCTTCGCACGCGATGGTCTCGAGTTCTCTGGTGCGGCAGGTCGCCTCATTGGGCGGCGATGTGACACCCTTCGTCCCGCCCGCAGTGGCGGCGTTCCTCGACACCGGCGGGCGCGGCATCTGAACCTGCTCCCTGAACACGCGGCCAGCCCTGGCGAAGCGCGGCCCGGTAGCATGGCAGGGTGCGATCCCGAATGAACGGCCCTTTCGTCCTCCCCGTCCGCGACATCGTCCGACACCCGGGAGAGATGCGCGAACACGAGTTGACCGTGACTCTCGCCGAAGCGTGGGGAGAGGGGATCGTCTCGTACGAGGCAGGCTCCGCACTCGCCCTCGACGTGCGTCTGGAGTCCGTCCACGAGGGCATCCTGGTGTCCGGAACGGCTGATGCAGAGTATGTCGGCGTGTGTGGAAGATGCCTGATCGACATCGCCCGGCCCGTCGAAGTCGAGTTCCAGGAGCTTTTCGCGTATCCTGGTGAGGAAGAAACTGACTTCGAGGTTCAAGACAACCACGTGGATCTTGAAACTCTCGTCAGGGATGCGGCCGTACTGGCCCTTCCTTTTCAGCCGGTGTGTCAGCCGGATTGCCCGGGTCTTGACCCGAAAACGGGTGAACGACTGGCCGTGAGCATCGGAACGGAGCAGGCAGCTCCCATCGATCCTCGATGGAGTGCGCTCCAGAAC
>JBOGEI010000280.1:0-3366 GCA_050701935.1 Microbacterium sp. | reverse complement strand
GCATACCGCGGAAGACGTAGACGTAGGCGGTGGCGATCCAGCGGAACGGCGCGAACTTGGAGACCCGGCCGAAGCCGAAGATGAGCCCCAGGATGAACGCTGCCACGATCGCGACGATCGTTGCGAGGATGGTGAGCCACAGGCCCTCCATGAGAGCGGGCCAGTACTGCACGGCGACCGAGAAGATGTCGGTCGGCTGCGTCGATTCCTCTCCGCCGGAGAGGTAGGTATCGACGATCTTGTCGTACTCCCCCGAGGACTTGAGGTTCGCGAGCCCGGCGTTGAACATCTCGATCAGCTCGGTGTTCTGCCCCTTGTTGACCGCGAAACCGTACTCTCCGCCCAGTTCGGGCTCACCGATGAGGCGGAAGCCGGAGCCCTGCTGGATGCCGTAGGCCAGCACCGGGAAGTCCTCGAAGTAGCCGACCGCCTGGCCGGCCTTCACGGCGTCGACCATGTCGGTCGTGTCCTGGTACGGGGTCACCTTGAAGCCGTACTCGGTCTTGTTCTCGTCGGCGAAGGTCTGCCCTTGCGTGCCGGTCTTCACTGCCACGGCCTTGCCGTCGAGGTCGTCGAGAGACTGGATGTCGCTCGACTCGAGCACACCGAGCTGGATGCCGCTGGTGAAGTAGGGCTCGCTGAAGTCGAAGGTCTTCTCGCGCTCCTCGGTGATCGACATGCCGGCCATGACCGCGTCGACCTGGTTCGACTGCAGTGCCTGCACGGCGGCGTCGAACCCGAGCTGACGGATCTCGACCTCGAAGCCCTGGTCTTTCGCGATCGCACGGAGCAGGTCCATGTCGATGCCGACGAGGTTGCCGTCCTTGTCGGTGAACTCGAACGGCGCGAACGTCGTGTCGGTGCCGATGACGTACTTCTCACCGTCGTTCGCGGCGGTGGCGGGGGCGGCTCCGGCCAGGAGCGCACCCACGGCGACGAACGCCACGAGCAGGGCTGCTCCTGCGGTTCGCACCGATCGGCGCAGGCGGCCCGCCGCGGCGGATGGATTTCGGATCACGACGTGTGCTCCTCGGGTCGACAGCAGCGACCGGACGACCGCCGAGGATCTACCCTAGCTCGCGGCGAGTCGGGTGCCCGAAATATCGATCCAGTACCGCCGCACGAGGGGGCGTCCGGCCTCCGGTGCATCGATCACGTCTTCGAGCTCACCACCGGCTCCCTCGATGGTGCGGATGGAGCCGATGTTGTCGTCGTCGCACGTGAGCATGACGCGATCGTAGCCGTCGGCCTTGGCGGAGCGCAGCGCGATGCGGAGCGCCTCGCGCACGATGCCCTCACGGCGTCGCGAGGGGATCACGGAGTAGCCGATGTGGCCCCCGAAGCGGCGCAGGGAGTCGTTGAGCTCGCGGCGGAAGGAGAGGAAGCCGACGACCTGATCACCCTCGGTGATCCAGTAGTAGTCGCACGGCACATGACCTTCCGGCAGCTTCGCATCCGGCGTCGCATACAGCGCCGCCTTCTCGATGATGGACTCTGCCGCAGTCCTGTCGGGAACGAAGCCCTTCTCGATACCGCCGCCGTCGACGTGTCCGCCCTCGAACTCGGCCACTGCGGCGGCCCAGGAATCGAAGAGGCCGATACTCGGCCGGGAGAGTGCGATCGTCATCGATCGATGACATCAGAAAGGGGCCGCACCCGCAAACCGCCGGACACGACCCCTTCCCGGATTCGGCTACTCGGGGCGCGCGGCCACGGGTGCCGCGGACTCCGTCTTGTCGTAGCGGCCCAGGAACAGCGATGCGATCAGGGCGACCGCCATGACGCACGCCGGCAGCAGGATCGACTGCGACATGCCCGCGGCGAACCCTTCGGCCACCTGCGGCGGCAGCGATCCGCCGGTCGAGATGCCGGCCGGGGCGTCGGCAAGGCCCGGAAGGTTCGCCTCGAGACGGGACTGCATGAACGCGGCGATGGATGCCGATCCGATGACCGACCCGATGGTCCTGGTGGTGTTGTAGATACCCGCGCCCGCGCCGGCCTGGCGCGGCGGGAGCTTGCGCGTCGCAGTGGTGGCGAGCGGCCCCCACATGCCGGCGTTGCCGATACCCATCAGTGCGGAGGGCAGCAGGAACATCCAGATCGGGGTGTCCATGTTGATCAGGGCCGAGTACCAGACCAGTGCGCCCGCGACGCAGAGCAGGCCGGGGATGAGGATGATGCGCGGATCGACCCGGTCGAGCAGCTTCCCCGCGGCCGGAGCGAGCACACCCGAGAGCACCGCCATCGGGATCAGGAGCAGCGCGGCTTCGGTCGGCGTGAGCCCGCGCGCGGTCTGCAGGAAGAACATCATCGGCAGCGACATGCTCGTCACGGTGAAGCCGACCGCTGCGATCGCCACGTTCGCGCCCGAGAAGTTGCGGTCGCGGAAGAGTTCGAGCGGCACCAGCGGCTCGCTGCGGGTCTTGGCCTGCTGGAAGATGAACAACCCGAGCACCACGAGGCCGACGATGATCAGGCTCCACACCGAGATCGGGCCCCAGATCACACCCCAGTCGTACTTCTCGCCTTCCTGCAATCCGAACACGATGAGGAAGAGGGCAACGGCGCTCAGCACCACACCCACGATGTCGAAGCGGTGCGGATGCGTCGCCAGCTTCGGCACGAGGCGCCAGGCGAGCACGAAGGCGACGATGCCGACCGGGATGTTCACGAAGAAGATCCACTCCCAGCCGAAGCCGTCGACGAGCAGACCGCCCACGAGCGGGCCGACGAGAGTCGCGACACCGGCGGTCGCACCCCAGAGCCCCATGGCTGCACCGCGGCGCTCGGGCGGGAAGGTGCGGGTGATCACGGCCATCGTCTGCGGCGTCATGAACGCGGCTCCGAGACCCTGCACAGCACGGGCGACGATCAGGCCCTCGAGCGTGGTCGACAGTCCGCACCCCAGCGAGGCGAGCGTGAAGACAGCGAGGCCGATCAGATAGATGTTCTTCGGGCCGAAGCGGTCACCGAGGCGCCCGGTGATCAGCAGCGGCACGGCGTAGGCGAGCAGGTACGCGCTCGTGACCCACACGACGTTGTCGAGGTTGTTCGTGTTCGGGTCGAGCGCCGCCTTGATCGCCGGGTTCGCGACCGACACGATCGTGGTGTCGACGAGGATCATGAAGAAGCCGATGACCAGCGCCCAGAGGGCGGGCCAGGGGCTCGTGGGCTTGTGGCCTACGGAGTAGGTGCCGGTCGACGGACCGGAGCTCGAAGGCGTGGACACCGGCGGGCGGTCTCCGTCGCGGGTGGAATCGGTCATTGCTGTGCGGCCTTTCGCTGAGCGCGGTAGCGGTCTGAGTTCGGGAATGCCGTGGGACCCCACGGCAGGACTTCGGCATCGAGGCGGTCGAGGAGGGAGTC
>JBOGEI010000279.1:0-3390 GCA_050701935.1 Microbacterium sp. | reverse complement strand
CCCTCGTTCTCGTAGTTGAACGCGGTGTCGACCAGGCGGTATCCCGCGCCGAGGCCCCCGGTGACGGCGTCGGCTCCGGCGTCGCCATTGAGCCCGTAGGTGCCCAGGCCGATGGCCGGGAGAGAGAACCCGTTGTGGGCGGTGAACGAGGGGAGGACGGGCTGAGTGGTCACGGTGCTCCTTCTTGGCCTTTTCGTCGAGCGTACGCTGGGAGGATGACAGCAGAGGCCGAGATGGCGCCGGATGACGTCGTGATCGCGGACGAGGCGCGATGCCCGTGCTCGTCCGGTGACGTGTACGGCCGGTGCTGCAGACCTCTGCTCGATGGCGCGCCCGCTCCCACGGCGGAGCGTCTGATGCGCTCGCGCTACAGCGCCTTCGCCCTCCGGGATGCGGCACACCTGCTTCGAACGTGGCACTCGACGACGAGGCCGCAGAGCATCGACTTCGAGCCGGACCTCGAGTGGCGCCGGCTGCTCGTGATCGATCGCGTGGCCGGGGGCCCGTTCGACCCCGAGGGTGTGGTGGAGTTCGAGGCGTTCTGGCGGCAGGGCGCCGAAAGGGGATCGATGCACGAGCGCAGCCGCTTCGTTCGTGAAGACCGGCACTGGTACTACCTCGACGGTGATGTGAGCTGATGGGCGGATGTCGCGACTGCGACTAGATTTGGAAGCGTGAACGCCAGCCCCGAGAACCAGCGCACCCTGCTCGACATCGCCGACCTCGACCGGCGCATCGCGCAGGCCGAGCGCGCCAGAACGAAGCCGAGTCAGGCGGGGCGGATCACCGAGCTCGTCGCCATCCGCCAGGAGCAGCTCCGCGAGCTGACAACTCTTGCCGGGACCCGCGACGACGTGCGCACGGAGCTGAAGCGCCTGGAGTCCGATGTGGCCGTCGTAGAGGCACGTCGGAACCGCGACGCGGAGCGCCTGGCGGCGTCGACGAATTCGAAAGACGCGCAGGCACTCGAGCACGAGTTGGCGAGCCTCGCCCGCCGGCAGAGCGACCTGGAAGACGCCGAGCTCGACGTCATGGGTCGGCTCGAAGAGGCTGAGGCCGCTCTCGCAGCGCAGCAGGCCCTGCTCGACACGACGACGGCCGAGGGCTCAGCACTCACTGCGCAGGCGAAGGCCGACGTCGCCGCAGCCACCGAGCTCGGTGCACAGCTCGCCCGCGATCGTGCTGCCGTCGCCGAGAGCGTGTCGCCGCAGCTGCTGGCCGAGTACGCCCGTCGTGCCACGAACAGCGCCGGTGCTGCACTGCTGACCCGTGGCACGTGCGAGGGCTGTCGCATCCTGCTCCCCAGCACCGATCTGAACGACATCCGCCGTGCGGCAGACGACCTGGTGGTCTCGTGCCCCGAGTGCGGCTGCATCCTGGTGCGCACCGAGGAGTCCGGGCTCGCATGAGCGGCGCCTTCGCGCGTCGGCGATGACAACACCGACGGCGGGCGTCGAACGACGCATCGCGCTCATCTCCCTCAGCGCGCAGGAATACGTCGCGATCGAGCTCGACGAGAACGACGAAGAGCGCAACCGTACGCTGCTGCGTGCCGACGAGCTCGCTGAATGGGTCCGCTCCGCTGAGGAGGCTGACGCTCCACGATGGATCATGCGCAACGCCGCCGAGACCTACGCGCTCCTTCTCGTCGGTGGAGTGCGGATCTCGCGGAGCCATGACCTGGTCCTGTGCCACGCGATCCTGCGCGACACCTCCTCGGTACCCATCCCGCTTCCGGCATCTCAGGAGTGGGAGCGGCGTGAGCCCACGGTGGCGGCGCCCTCGCTGTTCGATGTGTTCGATGACGTGAGCGGCGTCGACGCGATAGCCACGACGCTCGACCAGTACCGAGCACAGCGTGAGGTGATCGCCGCGGCCTCGGATGGACGTCTCACGCTGCTGTGCGCAGCGGAGTCGGCTGGCGGACTCATCGCGGAGGAGATGCGGGTCGCGGGGCTGCCCTGGGACGAGGGCGTGCACGATGCGATCCTGACGGAGACCCTGGGCACCCGTCCGGTCGCCGGCGGAGTGCCGAGCCGCATGCTGGAGCTCGGGGATCGTGTGCGAGAGCTGCTCGGGGATGCCTCGCTCCACCTCGACAGTCAGCAGAAGCTGCTCAGAGCATTGCATCGCGTGGGCGTGCAGGTGGAGTCCACGAGCCGGTGGGAGCTCGCCGAACACGACCATCCCGTCGTCGAACCGTTGCTCGCGTACAAGAAGCTCTCACGGCTGCTCAGCGCGAACGGCTGGGCTTGGCTTGCGGAGTGGGTGCACGAGGGCCGATTCCGCCCCGTGTACATCCCCGGCGGCGTCGTCACCGGGCGCTGGGCCTCCGCCGGGGGAGGCGCGCTTCAGCTTCCGCGCAGTCTGCGCCCTGCGGTGCGGGCAGATCCCGGATGGACTCTTGTCGTGGCTGATGTCGCACAGCTCGAGCCGCGGATGCTTGCGGCGATGGCGGCCGACGAGGCGATGGCACGCGCGGCGCGGGGGAGTGATCTCTACGCCGGTGTCGTCGCCTCCGGCGCGGTCGCGACCCGCGAGGAGGCGAAGTACGCCGTCCTCGGCGCGATGTACGGTGCCACGACGGGAGACAGTGGCCGGCTGGTTCCCCGGCTGCGGAAAGTGTATCCCCGGGCGATGGCGCTCGTCGATGCCGCAGCGCGCACGGGCGAGGACGGCGGCATCGTGTCGACCTGGCTGGGTCGGTCGTCGCCGCGGCCTTCGGCGGAGTGGATGCGACTGCAGTCGGACGCGACCGATGCGGACGCCGATCCCGCCGTCGTCGCGCTCGCTCGGCGCAGGGCGCGCGACTGGGGGCGGTTCACTCGGAACTTCGTCGTGCAGGGCACCGCTGCCGAGTGGTCGTTGATCTGGCTGGCCGAGATCCGTCACCGCCTGCAGCAGATTCCCGACGTGTTCGCCGAGGCCGCGGCATCAGGTCCATTCGCGCGTTCGCCGCACCTGGCGTTCTTCCTCCACGACGAGGTGATCCTGCACGTTCCACTCGAACATGCGGAAGCGGCGGCTGCGGCCGTGCGAGAGGCTGCGGCCACCGCGACGACGCGGCTGTTCGGTTCGTTCCCGATCGATGTGCCCCTCGACCTGCGGATCGCGGAGTCGGCGGAGAAGTGACCGCAGGCCGTCGCCTCCGGAGAACGTAGACTGGAGATGCGAATGGGTCGACTGGACGGCCGCGTTGCGGGCGACCGCACCGAGGAACGTCCGGGCTCCTCAGGGCAGGACGGTGGGTAACGCCCACCCGGAGCAATCCGCGAGAAAGTGCCACAGAGAGTAGACCGCCCCGCAAGGGGTAAGGGTGAAAGGGTGGTGTAAGAGACCACCGGGGGCCATGGTGACATGGCCCGCCAGGTAAACCTCGTCCGGAGCAAG
>JBOGEI010000278.1:0-3467 GCA_050701935.1 Microbacterium sp. | reverse complement strand
GAGGTGGGGTCCTCGTCGTGCGGGCTCAGATCACGGCGGCGTGCGCGTGCTGAGGTTCCGCCGACGGTGAGCCGCCGCCGCGCACATCTTCCCAGGCGGCCGACAAGCGCTGCATCGCCTCCGCCGTCCGCTCCGGGGGGAGTGTGATGGGGATGCGCAGCCGGCGTTCGAGCACGCCCCCGGTCGTGAAGCGGGGACCGGGTGGGAGGATCAGCTGTCGCTCGCGTGCGGCGAGGGACAGGGAAGTCGACAACGGGGCGCCGAGGTCGATCCACGCAGAGAGGCCCCCTGGTGTGGGCGGCATCCGGAAGCCCGGGATCGCGGCAACGCCCGCCTCGACCGCCGTGCGTCCGGCGTGCAGGCGTCGACGGACGTGCGAGGTCAGTGCCGGCATGTCGGCCAGCAGCTCCACCGCGATGCATTGCTCCAGGAGTGCGGTTCCGAGTTCGAAAGAAGGCCGTACCGCCAGGAGTCGAGCGATGACCGACCGCTCCGCGCGGATCCACCCGATCCGCATTCCTCCCCAGGCGATCTTCGACATCGATCCCACGGTGATGACGTTCGGCCCGTTCGCCGCCATCGGTGCCGGGGACCAGCCACGGTCGATGTCGAGCTCGGTCGTGGTCTCATCGACGATGAGATGTGTGCCGACGTTGCGCGCCGTCGTCACGATGCGCGCACGCTCCTCATCCGGCAGCGTGGCTCCTGTCGGGTTGTGGAAATCGGGGATGAGGTACGCGACATGCGGGCGCGCGCTCAGGAGCGTCTCGTTCAGATGCCGGGTGTCCCATCCGTCCACGTCGACCGGAGTCGGCACCAAGCGGTATCCGTGGCGGTGCAGGGCCTCGAGCGCATGCGGGAAGGTCGGTTGTTCGACGAGTGCCCGCTCCCCGCGTCGTCCGATCGCGGTGAGGATCAGGTTCACCGCGTTCAGAGCGCCCGACGTGATGATGATCTCGTCGGGCGAGGTCGGCGCGCCGCGTTCGGTGAAACGGTGGGCCACGGCCTCCCGGAGCTCGGGAAGGCCTCGCAGCGAGTACCCGCTGGTCCCACGCAGTGCCGCCAGACGGGGGAGCGAACGCACCGTCGCGTCGTAGAGTCCAGGGGTCGAGTCCATTGAGGCGATGGAGAGGTCGATGGCGTCGTCATCGGCGTCTGTGCCGGGAGCTGCATGTCCGTTCGGCAGTGTGACGCGGGTGCTTCCTCCGTGCAGGCGAGAGACGTAGCCGTCGGCTTCCAGCAGGCTGTAGGCGCGGGTGATCGTCGAGCGCGAGCGTCGCAGCTCGAGGGCGAGGGCCCGCTCGCTTGGAAGCCGTTCTCCGACGGTCAGGCGGCCGTCGAGGATCAGCGCCCTGACCTGGTCAGCCAGAGCTGCCGCGGCGGCGCCCGCGACGTTGTGCGCTCCGAGCTGTTCGACCAGTCGTGATCCCATGTCTCCAGCATGACCCAAAGTGGACTGATATGTGCAGACCACTTTTCAGGTACTGGACTCGCCCGGGACCGGGTTCCGGCGGCCAGAGTGGAAGCATGCTCCTCCGTGCCCTCTTCCTCCCTGTCGCCGCGACCAGTCGGCGCGACCTCGTAGAGCGGTTCGGCCAGCTCATCCTCGGCTTGTTCCTCTACGGTGTCGCGCTCGGCTTCATGGTGCGTGGCGGCATCGGTGTCGCACCGTGGGACGTGCTGGCGCTCGGACTCGCCGGGCAGTCGGGGCTCGGGTACGGCGTCATGACGGTGATCGTCTCGATCGTCGTGTTGCTGCTGTGGATCCCGCTGCGTCAACGGGTAGGACTCGGCACGGTGCTGAACGCGCTCCTGGTCGGACCGAGCGCCGATCTCGCCCTCTTCCTGATTCCGAGCCCAACTTCAGTCTGGATCGGTGCGCCGATGTTCGTCTTCGGGCTCCTGCTGCTGGCCTTCGCGACCGGGCTCTACATCGCGGCCGACTTCGGCCCCGGCCCCCGCGACGGCCTCATGACTGGGCTGGTGCGGCGCACCGGATGGGCGGTGTGGCTTGTTCGCACTCTGATCGAGGGCAGCGTGCTGCTCATCGGCTTCCTGCTGGGAGGTCCGGTCGGTGTGGGGACGGTGCTCTTCGCTTTCGGTGTCGGACCGTTGATCGGGTGGTTCCTGCCACGGATCACGCAGATGCGGGAAGCACGCTCCCTTCGACTGGGCGCTCGGTACGCCGGCTGATCCGCAGCTCGGCGACATCCACGTGCATGATGACTTGCGGTACTCATGCAACCGCTCGATGCCTGGCAGAGCAGCGGAACCGCTCGCAGACACGAAGAGGCCCTCGGAATCCCGAGGGCCTCTTCGGTTCGTACGACGCGGGCGTCAGTCGGCGCTGGCGACGACGAGAACCGCGTTGTGGCCGCCGAATCCGAAGGAATTGCTGATCGCGATCTGCGGACCGTCACCGAGAGGGGTGGCCTCACCCGAGAGACGGAACGGGACGGCCGGGTCGGGCTCGGTCATGTTGATCGTCGGCGGGGCGACCCGATCGCGCAGCGCGAGGAGCGAGAAGATCGCCTCGAGCGCGCCGGTGCCACCCAGAAGGTGCCCGGTCGATGCCTTCGTGGCCGAGACGGGGATCTCGTCGATCCGGTCTCCGAACACCTTCTTGAGCGCGACGTACTCGTTGGGGTCGCCCACCGGAGTCGAAGTCGCGTGCGCGTTGATGTGCGTCACCTGGTCGGCTGTCACACCGGCCTCTTCGAGCGCCTGCGTGACAGCGCGCGCGGCACCGTTGCCCTCGGGGTCGTTGCCGGTGATGTGGTAGGCGTCGGCCGTGACGCCACCGCCCAGCACGTAGCCGTAGATCTTGGCTCCGCGCGCCTTGGCGTGCTCTTCGGTCTCGAGGATCAGCGCAGCGGCTCCCTCGCCCATGACGAAACCGTCACGGTCGAAGGCGCCGGGGCGGGAGGCGTGGGCCGGGTCGTCGTTCCGACGCGACAGCGCCTGCGCGGAGGCGAAGGAGGCCATCGTGATCGGGTGGATCGCCGACTCCGTGCCACCGGCGATCACGACGTCGGCGAGACCGTCCTGCAGGTGGTGGAAGGCGTGGATGATCGACTCGGTGCTGGAGGCGCATGCGCTGACCACGGTCTGCGCGTAGGCGCGCGCATGGAACTGCAGCGAAAGGTTTCCTGCAGCCGCATTGGGCATGAGCATCGGAACCGTGAGAGGCATGACGCGTCGCGGACCCTTCTCACGAAGCGTGTCCCACGCGTCCAGAAGCGTCCAGAGGCCACCGATGCCGGTGGCGAAGTCGATGCCGAGGCGCTCGGGGGCGACCTCGGGGGAACCAGCGTCCTCCCAGGCTTCGCGCGCCGCGATCAGCGCGAACTGCGACGAGGGGTCGAGTCGCTTGGCCTCGTGGCGGGGGAGCACCTCTTCGGGGCGGACGATCGCCTCGGCGGCGAAGGTGACGGGCAGCTCGTACTGCTGGACCCAGTCGTGTTCGA
>JBOGEI010000277.1:0-3482 GCA_050701935.1 Microbacterium sp. | reverse complement strand
GGGTCGAGGAGGACATCACGATGCCCGCAACCCAGGAGTCACTCGCGCACGAGCTGCGCGAGCGCCTCGCGACAGCCGCGCGCGGGGGACCGGAAGCGTCTCGGGAGCGCCACGTCGCTCGGGGGAAACTGCTTCCTCGAGATCGCGTCGCACGCGTGCTCGATGAGGGCAGCCCGTTCGTGGAAGTCGCACCGCTTGCGGCGGACGGACTCTACGGGGGAGAGGCGCCCGGTGCCGGAGTCATCGCCGGGATCGGCCTCGTCCACGGCCGCCACGTGATGGTGGTCTGCAACGACGCGACGGTGAAGGGCGGCACGTACTACCCCCTCACGGTCAAGAAGCATCTGCGCGCGCAGGAGATCGCCCTCGAGAACCGGCTGCCATGCTTGTACCTCGTCGACTCGGGAGGTGCATTCCTCCCGAAGCAGGACGAAGTGTTCCCGGACCGTGAACACTTCGGCCGGATCTTCTTCAACCAGGCACGCATGTCGGCTGAGGGCATCCCTCAACTCGCTGCGGTGCTCGGATCCTGCACCGCGGGCGGTGCGTACGTCCCCGCCATGAGTGACGAGACCGTGATCGTCCGAGGGCAGGGAACGATCTTCCTCGGCGGACCGCCCCTGGTGAAGGCCGCGATCGGCGAGATCGTGACGGCCGAGGAACTCGGCGGGGGAGAGCTGCACGCCAGGCGCAGCGGCGTGGTCGACCATCTCGCGGAGGACGACGAGCACGCACTCGAGATACTGCGCGACATCGTCGCCACGCTTCCTGCGCCCGCAGCTCCCGCGTGGGAGGTGGTGAGCAGCCGGCCACCGTCCGAGCCGTCCAGCCTGTACGACGTCGTCCCCGTCGACGTGAACGCCGCCTACGACGTGCACGAAGTCATCTCGCGCCTCGTCGACGGCGACACCTTCCTCGAATTCAAGCCGGAGTACGGCACGACCCTTGTCACCGGCTTCGCCCGCCTGCACGGGCATCCGGTGGGCATCGTCGCCAACAACGGCGTGCTGTTCAGCGAATCCGCGCTCAAGGGAGCTCACTTCATCGAACTCTGCGACCAGAGGGGCATCCCACTGCTGTTTCTGCAGAACATCACCGGGTTCATGGTCGGCTCCGATGCCGAGGCCGGTGGAATCGCGAAAGACGGCGCGAAGATGGTCACGGCCGTCGCCAGTACGAGAGTGCCGAAGCTCACGGTCATCATCGGCGGATCGTTCGGGGCCGGCAACTACTCCATGTGCGGCCGCGCCTACTCGCCCCGGTTCCTCTGGACCTGGCCGGCGAGCCGCATCTCCGTGATGGGAGGTGCGCAGGCGGCATCGGTGCTCGCAACCGTGAAGGAGGATCAGCTCACCGCGCGCGGCGAGTCCTGGAGCGGCGAGGACCGTGCGGCGTTCGAGGACCCCATCCGCGAGCAGTACGAACAGCAGGGAGAGCCCTACTACGCCACGGCCCGACTCTGGGACGACGGAATCGTCGATCCTGCACAGACCCGTGACCTCCTGGGCCTGGCCCTGGATGTCGTCTCCCGCAGCCCGCTGCCCGAACCGCGCTTCGGCGTCTTCCGGATGTGAGTGCCTTGTCCATGAACACGACCTCGTCGTCGAACAACGTTTCGTTCCACACCGTTCTCGTCGCCAATCGCGGGGAGATAGCGCGCCGCGTGATCCGCACCCTGCGCGCCCTCGGCATACGCAGCGTCGCCGTCTACAGCGACGCCGACGCTTCGGCGCCCCACGTGCGAGAGGCCGACGTCGCGGTGAGGATCGGCCCGCCTCCGGCAGCGGCGTCGTACCTCGATATCGATGCCGTCATCGCAGCTGCTCGGAGCACCGGCGCGCAAGCCATCCACCCCGGCTACGGGTTCCTGTCCGAGAGCGTCGGACTCGCCGAGGCCTGCGCCGAGAGCGGCATCGTCTTCATCGGACCCTCGGTGGAGGCTCTGCAGATCATGGGGGACAAGGCACGCGCGCGTGAGCATGTGCTGCGTCACGGCGTTCCCGTGGTCCCCGGTTTCGATGCCAAGGGCCTGTCCGACCTCGAGATCGCCGAAGAGGCGGAGGGCGTCGGATACCCGCTGCTGGTCAAGCCCAGTGCCGGCGGCGGAGGGAAGGGCATGGAGGTCGTCGCCGACTCCACGGGGCTGCGCGGTGCGCTCGCCTCGGCCCGGCGCGTGGCAGCCGCAGCATTCGGGGATGACTCACTCATCCTCGAGCGTCTCATCAGGCGCCCACGGCACATCGAGGTGCAGGTCTTCGGAGACGCACACGGCACTGTCCTCGCCCTCGGCGAACGGGAGTGCACCCTGCAGCGACGGCACCAGAAGGTCATCGAGGAGGCCCCGTCCGCAGGGATCCCCTCGCACACCAGGGAGCGACTGCTCGCGGCGGC
The DNA here is from genome assembly GCA_050701935.1 of Microbacterium sp. Classification (GTDB taxonomy): domain Bacteria; phylum Actinomycetota; class Actinomycetes; order Actinomycetales; family Microbacteriaceae; genus Microbacterium. The sequence continues at coordinate 1,091 of JBOGEI010000277.1, read as the reverse complement.
CGTCCTCGCGGCTGAGAGCGTCGAGTACGTCGGCGCGGGCACGGTCGAGTTCCTCATCGATGCCGATACGCCGGACGAGGTGTTCTTCATCGAGATGAACACCCGTCTTCAGGTGGAGCATCCGGTCACCGAGGAGGTCACAGGACTCGACCTCGTCGCCCTTCAACTCCGTGCGGCCGATGGGCGCGTGCTGGATGTCGCTCCCCGTCTGCGCGGTCACGCGGTCGAGGCGCGCGTGTACGCGGAGTCGCCCGAGCGCGGCTTCCTCCCCTCGACCGGGAAGGTGCTGCTGTTCGATCCCCCCGTCGGCGTGCGCGTGGATGCCGCGATCGAGACCGGAAGCGAAGTCACGGGCTTCTACGACCCGATGATCGCGAAGGTGATCGCCTTCGCGGACGACCGTGCCACTGCCCTCGCGCGGCTCGACGAAGCGCTCGCCCGTACGGTCGTGCTGGGCGTCGAGACGAACATCGCGTTCCTCCGTCTGCTCTGTCAGGACGCGCGCGTCATCGCGGGCGATCTCGATACGGGACTCATCGAGACCCTGCTTCCCCTGGACGTGCAGAGGCCGTCGCCTGCACAGCTCACTGCCGCGAAGGACGCGGTCTCGGAGCTCCGCGGGCCGGTGCGCACGAGCCCCCTGTGGAGTGAGCTCCCTGGCTGGCGCCTGGGAGCCGAGAACGCGGCGGACGCACCGTTCGTGGCGCTCACGGATGACGACGAAGAGGTCGAGCTCCAGGACGATCCGAACTCGCGATCTCGAGGATCCGTGCGTGCCGCAGTCGATGGCGACGGCGCGGTCTGGGTGGCCGAGGCCGGTCGCACGGTCCGCCTGCGTCCCCTCGACAGGAAACAGCGGATGCGGCGTCGGCTGTCCGCTCGCGAGGCGGGATCTGCGGCGACGGAGCCGGAAGGGCGGGCCCCCATGCCGGGCAGCGTCGTGGCGATCCATGTCACGGACGGCGAGACGGTGTCAGCCGGCGACCCGCTCGTCTCGATCGAGGCGATGAAGATGGAGCACCCGGTGCTCGCACCGCACGACGGTGTGGTGCATCTGCTGGTCGCGGTGGGCGATCAGGTGCGGCGCGACC
>JBOGEI010000276.1:0-3511 GCA_050701935.1 Microbacterium sp. | reverse complement strand
AACGAGGCCTACAAGAAGGCTGCTGCCGACGGCCGTCTCGCGGGCTACCTCCAGTACAACGAGGACCCGATCGTCTCGAGCGACATCGTGCACAACCCGCACTCGTCGATCTTCGACTCGACGCTCACCAACGTCAGCGGCAACCTGATCAAGGTCTCCAGCTGGTACGACAACGAGTGGGGTTACTCCAACCGCCTCGTCGACCTGACCGAGTACGTGGCCGAGCGCCTCTAAGCTCAGAAACATGACTCTGCGCACCCTGGACACTCTGGGGTCGCTCGAGGGCAAGCGCGTCATCGTCCGTTGTGATCTGAACGTCCCTCTGCGGGATGGGATCATCACGGACGATGGCCGTGTCCGCGCCTCGTTGCCGACCCTCAACGCACTCATCAACGCGGGCGCCCGCGTCGTCGTGTGCTCTCACCTCGGGCGGCCCGATGGCGCGCCCGATCCCCAGTACAGCCTGGAGCCGGTGGCACAGCGCCTGTCCGAGCTGCTCGGCGCCCCGGTCGCGTTCGCACGCGACACGGTCGGCGAGTCGGCGAAGGACGCCGTGGCCTCGCTCGAGGACGGCGGAGTCGTCGTCATCGAGAACCTTCGGTTCAACGCGGGGGAGACCTCGAAGGACGACGCGACGCGTGCAGCCTTCGCGGCGGAGCTCGCGGAACTCGGCGACGTGCTCGTCTCCGACGGCTTCGGCGTCGTTCACCGCAAGCAGGCGAGCGTCTACGAGCTCGCCGAGTTGCTTCCCTCCGCGGCCGGTCTGCTGATCGCGACCGAGCTCGACGTGCTCGACCGCCTGACCGAGAACCCCGAGCGTCCGTACGCGGTCGTCCTCGGCGGCTCGAAGGTCAGCGACAAGCTCGGTGTCATCTCGCACCTGCTTCCGCGGGTCGACAAGATCCTCGTCGGTGGCGGCATGCTCTTCACCTTCCTCAAGGCGCAGGGCCACGCCGTGGCCTCGAGCCTGCTGGAAGAGGACCAGCTCGACACCGTGCGCGGCTACATCGCGGAAGCGGCCGAACGTGGTGTGGAGCTCGTCCTCCCCACCGACGTCGTCGTCGCTGCCTCGTTCGGTGCGGATGCCGCGCACGAGATCGCTGCGGCGGATGCGATCGAGTCCACGCCGTTCGGCGCCTCGGGCATCGGCCTCGATATCGGTCCGGAGACGGCAGCTCGGTTCGCCGAGGTCATCCGCGGGTCGAAGACTGTGTTCTGGAACGGGCCGATGGGCGTGTTCGAGTTCCCGGCGTTCGCTGCCGGCACGAAGACCGTCGCACAGGCGCTCACCGAGGTCGACGGCCTCAGCGTCGTCGGCGGTGGCGACTCCGCGGCAGCTGTGCGTCAGCTCGGATTCACCGACGACCAGTTCGGTCACATCTCGACCGGCGGCGGCGCGAGCCTCGAGTTCCTCGAGGGCAAGAAACTACCCGGCCTGGAGGTGCTCGGATGGGCGTGAAAGCTCGTACCCCGCTGATCGCGGGAAACTGGAAGATGAACCTCGACCACCTGCAGGCGGTCGCGTTCGTGCAGAAGCTGCACTGGACGTTGAAGGACGCGAAGCACGAAGACGGTTCGGTCGAGGTGGCGGTCTTCCCGCCGTTCACCGACATCCGGAGCGTCCAGACGCTCATCGACGCGGACAAGATCCCGTTCGCGCTCGGCGCGCAGGATGTCTCGGCGCATGACTCCGGTGCGTACACCGGTGAGGTGTCCGGCGCATTCCTGGCGAAGCTCGACGCGAAGTACGTGATCATCGGTCACTCGGAGCGCCGTGAGTACCACGCCGAAGGCGACGATGTGGTGGCGGCCAAGGTGCAGGCCTCGCTCAAGCACGGCCTGGTCCCGGTGATCTGCGTCGGCGAGACGGCGTCCGACCTGGAGAAGTTCGGCGCCAGCGCCGTTCCGGCCGGTCAGCTGGAGGCGGCACTCCAGGGCGTCTCGCCGAAGGCGGACATCGTCGTCGCGTACGAGCCCGTGTGGGCGATCGGCTCCGGCCAGGCGGCGACTCCGCAGCAGGCGCAGGATGTCTGCGCCGCTCTGCGTGCCGTGATCGCGAAGGTCCTCGGCGACGAGGCTGCGGCACGGACTCGCATCCTCTACGGCGGTTCGGTGAAGGCGGCGAACATCGCCAGCTTCATGCGCGAGCCCGATGTGGACGGTGCTCTGGTGGGCGGGGCGAGCCTCGTCGTGGACGAGTTCGCCGCGATCATCCGCTTCGAGAAGCACGTCGGCGTGTGAGTGCAGCGGGGCTACGGCCCCGCTGCACCGTATACTTGACCGTTACGGGGGCGTTCCGGCCCCAGCGAAAGGCTCTTTCTCGTGGCAATTCTCGAGTTCGTCCTGCAGGTCGTGCTGGGCATCACCAGCGTTCTGCTGACCCTCCTCATCCTCCTGCACAAAGGTCGCGGCGGTGGCCTCTCCGACATGTTCGGTGGAGGCATGACCTCTGCGGTCGGCTCCTCCGGGCTCGCGGAGCGGAACCTGAACCGCTTCACCGTCGTCCTGGCTCTGACATGGTTCGTCTCCATCGTCGCGCTGGGCCTCATCACGAAATTCGAGGTCATCTGATGGCTACCGGTGGAAACGCGATCCGCGGAACCCGTGTGGGTTCCGGCCCGATGGGCGAACAGGATCACGGCTATCACGCTGATCGCATCAAGGTCTCGTACTGGGACGGACTCGGCAACGAGACCGTCCGGTACTTCGCGGCCGGTCTTCCCGAAGAGGAGATCCCGGAGACGATCGATCACCCGCAGTCCGGCCTGCCGGCCGGTCGCGACAAGGAGAACCCTCCCGCGCTCGCGAAGGCGGAGCCGTACAAGACTCACCTCGCGTACGTGAAGGAGCGTCGTACCGACGAGGAAGCCGTCCAGCTTCTCGACGATGCGCTCACGCAGCTGCGCGAGCGTCGGGGGCAGTGACCTCGAACTGACATCGAAAGAAGCCGCCGCGAGCGATCGCGGCGGCTTCTTCCGTCTTCGCCGACGGCTCAGCGGCAGCCGGCGGCCGCGTCGATGTAGCTCTGCGGTGGGTATCCGTAGGCCCAGACGCCATTGGCGTCGTCGGTGAAGCCCATGCTGATGGCCCACGCGGTCGCCCACTTCTCGATGCTGTCCTGCGTGGACGAGTCGTACATGCCCTGGCACTTCACGCTGATCGCGTGCCCCACCTCATGCGCGACGAGCGCCCTGCTGCGCACATCGGGCCATTGCTCGGCGACCGAGTTCGAGAGCTCGATGGTCGAGCGGCCTGGATCGTCCCACCACCACGTCGTGTAGCCGCCCATGCTGCCGTTGTAGCCGGCGCCGCTGACCACCGGTGCCCAGTCGAAGTCCAGGAGCACCCCCGGGGCCAGCGAGCGGGCGAAGGCCTCGACCTCGAGCCGCGCGTTCATGAGCGGCCCCGCCTTCTCTGCCAGCTCTTCGTTCTCGGTTGCGACGACCTGCGCAGCCGCCTGCTGCAGGGCAAGGTAGGCCGTCGCCGCGGATTCATCCAGCGTCGTGGTGGC
>JBOGEI010000275.1:0-3556 GCA_050701935.1 Microbacterium sp. | reverse complement strand
TCCCCAGATCGATTGCCGGGCTTCACGACATACGCAGCAAGGGGGGCATCACTGCGTCAGGCCGGTGATCGCAGGGTCGGGCACCCTGCCTGCGAAGACGGCCAAGTGACCCCACATGCCCACCCGGTCCCCTGAGGTGCACGCGTGCGGTCGTATGCTCACTCTAGAGCGCTGATCTTCACATACCGGAGGGGATCTGTGATGAGTTTCGAAGATGACGCGCGCAGAGCTCGACCCGATGCGTTCGCGAGTGCCCTGCGTGACGCGATAAATGCGAAGCCTGTGACGCTGTCCGGGCTGCAACGTCAGCTCAAAGCCAGAGGCAACCACGTCTCGATGGCCACGCTGAGCTACTGGCGCTCCGGCGCCCGGCGCCCGGAAGGCGCGCAGTCGCTGGCCGCGCTGTCCGACATCGAGGAGCTCCTCGGCCTCGACGATGGGGCCCTGATCCGGCTGCTGCGCTCCACGAACCGCACCGGACCGCTCGGACCGAACCAGTTCCCGATCGACGAGGAGGAGCTCGAGCTGGCTGTCATCGAGGCCTTCCGCGCCCTCGGCGCGGACTACCCCGACACCTCGCGCGAGCTCACGACCCATTCGGTGACCGATGTCGGCGCCGACGGCAACGTCACCTACAGCATCACCCGCAGCATCGTGCAGTCCACGGTCGGCACGATCACGGCGATCCCGTTCCTGGAGATCACCCCCGGCGTCCGCACCCCCGCCCCCATCCTGAGGGCCGTGTCGGGGGGAAGGATCGCGGCGCACTACTCCCATCCGGACGGCGAGGTGCACGGCGTGCTCTTCGAGCTCGACCTTCCGCTGACCGCCCCCGAGACCGCGATGGTCGAGTGGTCGGTCGAGTATCCCCCCGACTATCCGCAGACGCGCGACACCGGCCACGCGTTGGCGCAGAAGGCCAGGGAGCTGCTGGTCTGGACCCGCTTCCACCCGGATGCGATGCCGGACTGGTGCGAGGAGCATGTCGAGACCCCGGACGGCGTGACCGTGACCCCGGTGCCGCTCACCCGTGGAACGTCGGTGCATCTGGTGCGCAGGGCGTTCGGCCCTGGCGCACTGGGCCTGCATTGGGGTTACGGCCCCCGAGAGGATCAGCCGGGCTGATCGCCGGTCGCGACCGGACGACCAGGGGTGTTCGACCATTGGCTCCACGATCCGGGGAAGACCTTCGCCTCGATGCCGACCTCATGCAGGACCAGGGCGGTGTGCGCGGCCGTCACCCCGGATCCGCAGTACGCCGCGACGGCGACGCCTGGGGTCACCCCGGCCTCGGCGAAGTTCGCGAGCACGGTCTCACGGTCGAGGATCCGGCCTTCGGCATCCAGATGCAGCATGGTCGGCACGTTGCGCGCACCGGGGATGTGGCCGGCCACCGGATCGAGCGGCTCGGTCTCACCTCGATAGCGCTCCGGCGCCCTCACATCGAGCAGCACACCGGATGCCGGGAACGCGGCGGCCTCGTCGATCGACAGGGCGTCGGCACCGATCTGCTCGAGCACGACGTCGCCGGGCTCCGGCGTCACATCGTCGGTCGCGATCTCGAAGCCCTCGGCCTTCCACCCGCGGATGCCTCCGGCGAGCACACGCACATCGACACCGGCCTGGCGCAGCAGCCACCACGCGCGAGCCGCTGCCGTGCCCTTGGCGTCGTCGTACGCGACGACGGTGTCGCCGGAGCGCACGCCCCACCGACGTGCCGCAGCCTGGAGGGTGGCGGTCGAGGGCAGCGGGTGCCGCCCTTCAGAAGGCTCGCCGTGGGTTGCGAGCTCGCTGTCGAGCGAGGCGAACACGGCTCCGGGGATGTGTCCGCTCAGGTAGTCGTCGTGTCCGGCCTCGGGCCGGTCCAGCCGCCACCGCACGTCGATCACGCGCACCGGCGCGCCACGGGTCAGGAGATCGTTCAGCTCGACGGCACTCACGAAGTCGCTCATGCTGCGAGGCTACCGAGTCGAGAGCTGCTCTCGGCGCGCGTTCGTCTTCCCGCGTCACGAATCGGCGACCGCCTCAGGCCGTTAGGCTCGATCCGGCAACGTCGAGAAAGGGCCAACGATGCCCTCTCGACTTCGCTGGATGCGGTTCCGCCCGCAGGAGGCCGCGCTCATCGCGATCACCGCGGTGTGGGGCGGCACGTTCCTGCTGGTGCACTGGGCGATGGAGCATTCCGGCCCCTGGTTCTTCGTCGGCATCCGGTTCCTCATCGCGGGGCTGATCAGCGTCGTCATCTTCCGGCGCGTGCTGCGCGGCATCCGCTGGCGCGACGTCGGCGCCGGCGTCGCGATCGGGGTGATGATCTACCTCGGCTACGGCCTGCAGACCCTCGGGCTGCAGACCATCGACAGCAGCACCTCGGCCTTCATCACCGCGATGTACGTGCCTCTGGTACCCCTCGCGCAGTGGGCCGTGTTCCGCAAGCGCCCGCCCGCCATGGCGTTCGTCGGCGCGGGACTCGCCTTCGTCGGGCTTCTGTTCATCGCCGGTCCCGACGCCTTCGCACTGACTCTCGGCGCGGGCGAGATCGCGACCATGATCAGCACTGTGCCGATCGCCGCCGAGATCATCCTGATCAGTCTGTTCGCGGGGAAGATCGACCTCGGGCGCATCACGGTCATCCAGCTGCTGACCGCCGGCGTGCTGGGGCTGCTCACGATGCCGGCGGTGGGCGAGAGCGTGCCGGAGTTCTCGTGGATCTGGGTCGGCTGCGCGGTCGGACTGGGAGCTGCGAGCTGCCTGATCCAACTGACCATGAACTGGGCGCAGAAGTCGGTCTCGCCCACCCGCGCGACCATCATCTACGCCGGAGAGCCGGTGTGGGCAGGCGTCATCGGCCGCATCGCCGGCGAGCGCCTGCCCGCGACCGCACTCATCGGCGGGGCGCTCGTCGTGCTCGGGATCCTCGCGAGTGAGCTGAAGCTCGTGCGGCGAAGGCGCCGGGAGGAGAACCACGCCGTGGGCGGAGAGTCTCGGGTGAGCTCACCGCCCGACGCGTAGATCTCCGCCCGAGCCCGGACGTCAGACCGTGAGCAGCACCTTCGTGGCGCGACGCTCGTCCATCGCCCGGTAGCCTTCAGCCGCATCCTCGAGCGGAAGGGTGAGGTCGAAGACCTTGCCGGGGTCGATCTTCCGGTCCCAGATGAGCTGGATCAGCTCCGGGAGGAAGCGGCGCACCGGAGCGGGCCCGCCGTGCAGGTGCACGCCGGAGTAGAACAGCTCCTCGCCGGGCAGCGCCACGTCGTGGGAGACGCCGACGAAGCCGACATGCCCGCCCGCACGGGTCGAGCGGATCGCCTGCATCATCGACTCCTGCGTGCCGACCGCCTCGATCACCGAATGGGCGCCGAGACCGTTCGTGAGTTCCTTGATGCGCGCCACCCCGGCGTCTCCGCGCTCCTCCACGATGTCGGTCGCGCCGAACTCGCGGGCCAGCGCCTGTCGGTCGGCGTGCCTGCTCATCGCGATGATGCGCTCGGCGCCGAGCTCCCGCGCGGCCAGGATGCCGAGGAGTCCCACGGCTCCGTCCCCGACGACGGCGACGGTC
>JBOGEI010000274.1:0-3604 GCA_050701935.1 Microbacterium sp. | reverse complement strand
CCTCCGTACCCCTCTCATGGGTTATCGGCCGCCGGGGGCCCGAAACATGAGCGCCATCGGCCCGGATGGTTCGTGCCTGCAGGCACGACGTATATCCTTGCCAGCGGCGGAAACATGATCCCCGGGTGCCGTCCGTCCGCCCGCTGGACTCGTTCTGCCCTCGTAGCTCAGTGGAGAGAGCAGCGGTTTCCTAAACCGCGTGTCGCAGGTTCGATTCCTGCCGGGGGCACTCTGACCAGGTCGTCTTCATCCCGCTCGGGCGCCGGAGTGGCCGATTTCATGCGATGGACCGAAACACCGCTGGCGTACGGCGTAAGCGACGAGGTGGACCACCAAGTGGACCGCCATCTCAGGGGCTCGCCGCTACTTCGACAAGATCACGGAGGAATTGGTCGATCCGACCCCAATCGCTGAGGCCAGCGATCCATTCGTCGCAGCGACCGGGACTGCCTACATCGCGTACGTGAAGGCGCTGACGGATGGCAACCGGATCGACTTCGCCCATCTACAGAAGCAGTTCCTCGCGCTTCTCCGAGACGACACAACTCGGGACCAGGTCACCAGCTCGGTGAAGTACCTTGGTCGAATCCGTTAGCTCGTTCATCAGTTGCTGGGCGGGGCTCAAGACCTTCGAGCTGCCTCTCTTAATCGGCTCATCCATATTGGCTATTCCCACGGACGGACTAATCCACCACCGTCCAGTGCTCGAGGAACTCGCCCGCCCGCACCGCACGCTCCTCGCGGGTCGCCGCATCCTCCTCGACGAGGAAGCGCGCGTACTCCTCGGCGGACACGCGCATGGGCGCTCGCCCTACCTGACCGGGTCGATCTCGAACAGGTACTCCTCATCGCGCTTCGCGAGCCGGCCCGCGAACTGCAGGACGTAGTGCTCCAAGCGGCCTACCAACGCCGCGCTCTTGAAGACCAACTTTGGGTCGAAGAGGCCCTCCTCGTCGGCCGCATCCTCCTCCTGGATGTGGGCATTGACTGAGTCCACGACCTCCGCGACCAGGCCAGTGAGCTTTTCCAGTACTGCTCCGCGAAGGTCCGGCAGCCAGCGCTCGGGGTGCTCGAGTAGCTCGCGGCCCTTGTCGCTCATCTGGAGCAGCTTCGCCAGCAAGTACGCCACCGACAATTGGACACTGGCGAAGCTCGATTCGATCTCAGGACGAAGGCGCTTCCGCTCGGCCTTCACGGCTTCCGCAATCATCTCGATCAAGTACAGCTTGTGGCCGCTGAGCGTGCGGTTGAAGATCCGCCGGTAGTCGTGATCGAAAAGCACCACCTTGCGCACTGACCTCCACGGCTCCTCCAGGTACACGGCCATGATGAACTGCGCCGCTGTCTGGTTGTCCAGGATCGTGACGCCCTCAGGGAAGGTCTCACCCTGTCTGATCGAGAAGGCGAGCTCGTCGCCGTACTCCTCGTGAACCTGCGCCTGCAGATCCCTCTGGATCTTGTCGGTCGAGCGCTGATCTCGGATGTCGACCGGGTTCTGGTTGTTTGACCGGTACGTGATCTTGTCCGCGATGTCGGAGTGGCGAGCAACCTTCACGACCTTGACGAGGATCCGAAGCTCGTCGGTGATGTCGCCGCGTTGATCATGAAGCGTCAACAACGACTGGCAACCGTTCACCACCGAGATGCCTTCGAGTTCGATCCGCGGACCTTCGACGGAGAGTTCGTGTGTCAGAAGCGTCAGACCGTTGTGATACGCTGGAAACAGCGTGTGGTTGGCCTTCTCGTTGGCGAGCGTCTCGCCCAGCTCACGGTTGATCCGCGTCTTCCCTTCGCTGAGACGGACATTGCGGTCGAAGACCGAGAGATCAGCGATCCCCGGGAGATCCGCGAGCTGAGCAGCCGGCACCACGCCGATTGCAAGCCAAGGCTCGCCGTCCTTGTCGACCTTCGTCGCGTCGGAGGCCGCCTCCAACACGACCTTGTCCGGCAGGAGCTCGGGGCTGCGCGTTCGTTCGGCTACTTTCGCAATCCGCGGCAGGTCCCACGGCTCCAAAGGCGGATCCTGGCCTTCGATCGCCGCGAGGTACGGCCTGCCGGAATACTCGTCGAAGGTGCCGTCGGTAACGAACACGAGCCGCGTGACGTGCGCGCCGTCGGCGACCCGCTCGCGGATCTTGTTGCGCTTGAGCAGCTGCAGCAGCTCCTTGTTGGGGTTTCCCGCCACCAGGGCGTCAACCGCCTGGGGGGTCGCGAAGAACGCAGCCGAACCCACGAGGTTCTTGATCGCCACGTCGCCCTGCCCGCCATCGGCGTTGACGTGATGCTTGGACTGGAAAATCGTGATCTCCTGCGCGTTCTCGTCGACGAGGATTCCGTCGATCCCTTTGTCGCCCGTCCCGTCGCAGATCGCCGTCTCAATCTCGCCGTCCTCGACCCTCCAGACGGCGGACATGAACCACGCGAGCAAGGCAGCGGATTCGGTGCGGTTCCCGATCAGATAGGCCTGGATCTCGTCCTGGATGAGCTGGTGTTCCGCCTCGGTCATCCGGCGAGCCTACCCCGGGGCGTCACAGCCCGCGATTCCGCACAACGGGGCAAGCTCCGGGGCGCGAACGAGGCTCCCTTGGGCACGGGGCCCGAGCCGGCCGTCGATGGCACACGAGCTCGCACGTAGCCCTATTCGGGCAAGCCCTCCTGGGCGGGGGCCTCCGACGCCGACGGGTGCGGGTCGCTAGGATCGACGCGAACATTCAAAGGGGTTGACTGTGGCGAGAGAGGGGATCCAGGCGCTCATCCGCGCAGAGACCTTGCCCATCGGTACCGATCTGCACCACGTCTCCCGCCGCTACCCAGATCGGGGCGTAACAGCCACAGTCGTAGAGGGCGGGATCAAGCTTGGAGACCGGGTGTACGCCAGCCCGTCGGGCGCTGCCAAGTCCGTGACCGGAACCCCCGTAGACGGATGGACGTTCTGGCGTTTGCCGGACGGGCGGCGGCTTGACGCTCTCCGATCAGAAGCGCGTTCCTCGGGTGTTGCCGACTTCCCGCCCGACTAACCTGCCAGTCATTGTCCATCGCCCTGCTCGTCGGTGTCCTCGTCCGGCTCTAACTGCTCCGGCTCGACCGCCTGCTGCTCTGGAATGACGGGGTCCGGGGTCCCACCCGCCTGTTCCGCGATCTGTCGGATCTCCGTTGCGATCCGGTAGATGACGTCGTCCAAGTCCGTCACTCGGGCCGCCGCGGGGAGCGGGGCGGCGTCGTAGGCACCGTCCGCGGCCTGCCACGCGAACAGGCCCGCGCCGTCGAGGTAGGTGTTGATGAGCGCCTGCGCTTCGTTCGCCATCTTCTCGATGCTGTCTCCAGGCCGGAGGCGGGCCGCCCACAAGAAGTAGGTCTTGGGCGGCGCGGCCTGTCGCCAGACGTCCCAGTGCTCGATCGCGGTTTCCTGCTGTCGCCGGAACAGTTTGAGGTCCGTGGCTGCGAACTTGAGCTCCTTCCGGCGGTTCGTCCAGTCGCTCATCGCTCCGCGCGCAGGTCGCTTCCCGTACGCGGGTCCGCCGGTCACTTTCGTCTCGGCGCAGATCAGCGCGTCCTCCCGCCGGACCGGCCATGCCACATCGATCTGGTGAAGTTGCGAGAACCC
>JBOGEI010000273.1:0-3614 GCA_050701935.1 Microbacterium sp. | reverse complement strand
GTGCCCGCCTGTCCCAACCGCAGCGGTACGGCATGGCGGTGCTCGTCGGCGCGGTAGACCATCGCCCACTCGTGCAGCCCGAAACAGCCGAACTGTCCGGGGCGCGATGCCGTGCGCCGGAGCATCTTCTCGACGAGGGCCGCCAGCTCCGCCTTCTCTGCACCGAAGGCGCCGGCGTCGGGAACGGCGCTGTCGGCGGCGCGTCCGGGGGAGTACCAGCGCCAGCGGAGGCGTTCGGCGGCATCGGCCAGCTCGACACCTGCGCCCGGATGCCAGCGACGCAGCTGCGCAGGCTTGTACGAGTAGTAGGTGAACAGGAAGTCCCACACCGGATGCCGCTCGGCACGCGTCGCCCGATCTCGGTGCGCGGCCGTGAGAGCGTCGGCACGTTCGCGGTGGGCGTCCTCACGGAGGGCCCAGTCCCGTCGGGCGATGGTCATCTCAGCGCAGGATGCCGGCTTCGCCGAGCAGGTCGCGAAGTCCGGCACCGTCTTCGGCGCTCACCCATGGGGCTGCACCCTCGGAATGCGGTTCGTGGCCGGTGCGTCCACCCGCGAGCACGGCCTCGGCAGGAAGCAGGCGACGGATCGCCACACCGGCGACGGAATCGGGGAACTCGTCCATGAACTGACTGTAGATCGACTCGTCGTGCTGGCCGTCGTCGCCGATCAACAGCCATTTCACGTCGGGGAACTCGGTCGCCAGCCGACGCAGATTGGTGAGCTTGTGCTCACGACCACTGCGGAACCAGCGTTCGTGCGTCGGACCCCAGTCGGTGAGCAGCATGGAACCTGCGGGGAAGAGATGCCGACCGAGGAAGCGCCACAGGGTGGGGGCGACGTTCCACGCGCCGGTGGACAGATAGACCATGGGGGCGCCGGGGTGCTGCCGCAGCAGTTGATCCAGGAGAACGGCCATCCCCGGAACGGGCAGACGTGCGTGCTCGTCGAGTACGAACGAGTTCCAGAAGGCGATGAAGGGGCGGGGGAGTGCCGTCACCATCACGGTGTCGTCGACGTCGGACACGACACCGAACCTGATGCCGTCGGCAACGACGAACACACGCGCCTCGACAGGCTCCTGACCCTCGACCGAGAAGGTGAACGTCTGCCAGCCGGGCTCCAAATCGACGCGGATCATCGCGTCCACGACACCGCCGCGGTCAGCCGCCACCTGATGCGTCGTGTCGCCGATGTTCACGGTCACCGCGGCGAATCCCACCGGGATGCCGACGAAGCTGCGCCAGCCCCGGACACTGGCAGGCTCCCCGTCGCGAGTCCGACGCTGCGGGGGCACGATCAGCACTCGGCCGACGACCCGGACCCACCCGGGGCCGCCGTATCCGGGGAACGGGAGGATGGTCGCGACACGGCCGCGACGGCGCGCGCGACCTTCACGCCAGACATGGAGGCGGTGCTCGAGTCGGGCGAACCAGTGGATCCGGGGGGCTGGGGGAGCCGATGCCATTGGCTCAGTCTTTCATGTCGGCGTCGGCCTCAGCCTCCGGAGCCTCCAGGTGACGGGCTTCACGACGCTGCAGCAGCTTCTTGCCGAGGAACGCCAGGAGCAGGAACAGCGCGATCACCCCGACGAAGATGTACCCCGCGAAGTGCACGCGGTCCACGAGCTCGCGGAAGCTGCCGGCAGCTAGGGAGGTGACGCTCACATACGCGGTGGCCCAGAGGATGCACGCCGGGGCGGTCCAGGCCAGGAACTTGCGGTACGGGTACTCGCTCATGCCCACGGTGAGAGGGACGAGCGAGTGCAGCACCGGGAGGAAACGGGACAGGAAGATAGCGATGCCGCCACGGCGCTCGAGGTAGTTCTCGGCGCGGACCCAGTTGTGCTCGCCGATCCTGCGGCCCAGCCAAGACGCCCGGATGTGCGGACCGAGCCAGCGACCGAGCCAGAAGCCGATGCTCTCCCCGATCAATGCGCCGATCACCACGGCGACACCCATCGCGATGCCCTCGAGAGGCGTCGCGACCCCCATCGAGGCGATGATGACGATCGTGTCACCGGGGACGATGAGGCCGATCAGGATGCTCGTCTCCAGCATCACGGCGAGCCCGGCGATCAGCGTGCGAGTGACCGGATCGATCGACTGCACGGTGTCCAGGAGCCAGATCAGGAGGTCGTCCACCCCATGAGGATACGGGAGCCGACCGGTCCTAGGCTGGCAAGGTGCCCGAACGTCTGACAGCTCGAACTCTTCCCTCCTGGGTGGAGCCCTCGGCGGTGTTCCGGATGCTCGAGACCAGGGCGGCCGACGTCTTCTGGCTCGACGCCGGCACCCAGGCCGCGACGGGGTGGAGCTTCGTCGGCACCGGTGCGCAGTCGGAGCTTCCCCGAGAGGTTCGAATCGATGTCGCCCCTGCCGATCCCGCACTCCCGCCGTTCACCGGAGGGTGGGTGGGCTGGTTGGACTACGAGAGCGGCGCGGCCGTCGCAGGCGCACCGGTGGCCGGTCCTGTCGCCGCGACGGCGGGGGCATGGCTGCATGTCACGCACGTCGTCGCCTTCGACCACGCCACGCAGTCCGTCTGGGTGCTCAGCGCCGCGGAGGAGGTCGGCGACTGGGAGACGGAGATCGCGGCGGTGGCCGGGGTCCGAGGGGACGCCGCCGCGTCCACCGCACGCAGCGGATCACAGCGACCGCTTCGCGCCGCAGAGGCACGACACGAACCACGCCAGTACGCCGCTCTGATCGAGCGCTGCCGTGACCTGATCCGTGCGGGCATCGCATATCAGCTGTGCTTGACCACGCGCTTCACGGTCGAGGGCGCGCACGACGCCGTCGACGTGTACCGACGGCTCCGAGCTGCAACTCCAGCCCATCACGGCGGATTCGTGCGGATCGGAGACCGCACGCTGCTGAGCGCGAGCCCCGAGCAGTTCCTGCACGCTGCAGGGGGCGTCATCCGCACCCGTCCGATCAAGGGCACCAGGCCCCGCAGCGTCGATCCGGTCGAAGATGCCGCGCTCGCCGCGGAACTCGCGATCGATCCCAAGGAGCGTGCCGAGAACGTCATGATCGTCGATCTGATGCGCAACGATCTGTCCCGCGTGTGCGAACCCGGGAGCATCCGCGTCGACGGTCTCTGGGTCGTGGAGAGCTATCCCGCGGTGCACCAGCTCGTGAGCACGGTGAGCGGTGTGGCTGCAGAGACGACGACGGTCGGGGCGCTGCTGGAGGCGACCTTTCCCGCTGGCAGCATGACGGGGGCCCCGAAGCTCTCGGCGATGACCCGGCTGCACGAACTGGAGGGCGGGCCTCGCGGGGTGTATGCCGGGTGCTTCGGCTATATCGGCGACGACGGGGCGCTCGACCTCGCCATGGTGATCCGCAGCATCCTGATCGAGGGGGAGCAGGCGGTGGTCGGTGCCGGAGGGGGGATCACCTGGGGCTCGGTTCCGGCCGCCGAAGTCGCCGAGGTCGCGACCAAGGCCCAGGCGCCTCTCGCGGCGCTGGGCGCTGGAATGCCTGTGCTCTGGCGTTCCGATATCCTGAACTGATCCCGCTTTTTCCACCAGATTGGTCGTGCGTTCGTTGTCTGAGAACCTGTCCACCGCTCCTGCCGAGGACGAGACCCCTTCGGCGCACGCCATCCAGA
>JBOGEI010000272.1:0-3649 GCA_050701935.1 Microbacterium sp. | reverse complement strand
GGAAGAACCAGCGGAAATTGCGGTCCTGCATCGCGGCGAGTCCGCGGATCACGTCACGGCCTCGCTCCTGTGCATTCGGCCATCCTGCCACGGCCCGAGGGCTCTCGATTCGCGCAGATGGTCGCTTCCCGCGGCTGGCAGCCGTTGCGCGATTCGAGAGATCAGTAACTGGCGCGGGAGATACCGTCGGCGCGGATGAAGCGTGCGGCGAGGGCCTCGGATGCTCGTGCGAGCAACGCGACATCCGCCCCGACGGCCACGAAGTCGGCGCCGGCGGCGAGATAGGCGTCTGCCGCGGTGGGATCGAACGCGTTCACGCCGACGGCCTTGCCCGCCGCCTTGACCGCGGCGAAGACCTCCTCGACGGCGGCCGTGACCTCGGGATGGGTCTGCTGACCCAGCAGGCCCATCGAGGCGGACAGGTCGGAGGGGCCGACGAACACCGCATCGATGCCGTCGACTGCGGCGATGTCGGCCGCGGCCTCGACACCGGCGGCGGTCTCGATCTGCACCGTGAGGGAGATGTGCTGTGCGGACTCCTGCAGGTACCGGTCGACACGGTTCCAGCGTGCGCTGCGGGCCAGAGCGCTGCCCACTCCGCGCACGCCCTCCGGCGGATAACGGGTGGCCGCGACCGCGGCGCGGGCCTCGTCGACGGAAGACACCATCGGCACGATCAGGTTCTGCGCCCCGAGGTCGAGGATCTGCTTGATCGCGACGGTGTCATTCGACGGCACCCGCACGAGGGGAGCGATCGGGTACGAGGCGACGGCCTGGAGCTGCACGAGCACCGACTCGAGCGTGTTCGCCGAGTGCTCCATGTCGATCAGCAGCCAGTCCAGGCCCGACCCCGCGGCGACCTCGGCGAGCAGCGGGCTGCCGGTGCACACCCACATCCCCACGAAGGGTCGATCGGAGTCCGCGAGCTGCTCGCGGAACGAAGGGGCTAGACGAAGCGGCATGCAATTGTTCCCATCGGTCCGTAATCGCACAGCACCTCGTCGCCACGCGACACCCACATCGGGCGTGTGAACGATCCTGCCAGGATGATCTCCCCGGCCTCGAGACGCGCGCCGTGCTGATGGAACTTGTTCGCGAGCCAGGCGACACCGGTGGCCGGGTGACCGAGCACGCCGGCAGCGACACCGGTCTCCTCGATCTCGCCGTTGCGGGAGAGCACACCGGGAACCCAGCGCAGGTCGATCTCATCGGGGCGCTTGTGCACCGTGCCGAGCACCATCGCACCGTAGGCGGCGTTGTCGCTGATCGTGTCGACGATCGTGCGACCCTCGAGCTCGATGTGCGAGTTCAGCACTTCGAGCGCCGGCACCGCGTAGTCGATGGCCGCGAGGGCGTCCTCCAGCGTGCAGTCCGGCCCCTCGAGGGGACTCTTCAGCACGAAGGCCAGCTCGACCTCGATGCGCACGTTCGAGAAATGATCGACGGGGATCTCCGCGCCGGACTCGTAGACGGTGTCGTCGAACATCACTCCGTAGTCGGGCTCGGAGATACCTGTGGCCTGCTGCATCGCCTTCGACGTCAGTCCGATCTTGCGCCCGACGAGTCGGCGGCCGGCAGCGATCTGCGAGTCCCTCCACACGCCCTGGATCGCGTACGAATCCTCGACCGTCGCCTCCGGGTATCGCGCGGTGATCCGCGGGATCACCGCGTGTGTGCGGTCTGCCTCGGCGAGCTCCGCCGCGATCTGCGTGATCGTCTCTGCTGACAGCATCAGTGCCTCCTAGAGCTGGTGGCCCAGCTTGTACTCGCCCTGCTTGTACTCGGGCATGTCCTTGTCGTCGTCAGCACGGGTGTAGGAGAAGCCGTCGGCACCGATGGTGACCGCCATCTCGGAGTCGTCCGTGCGGGCCACGACCGGCTGCGGGTTGCCGTCGAGGTCGAGCACCAGCGAGGCATCCGTGTACCAGGACGGGACGACGGGGTTGCCCCACCAGTCGCGGCGCTGGTTGTCGTGCACATCCCAGGTGATGACCGGGTTGTCGGGGTCGCCCGTGTAGTAGTCCTGCGTGTACACCTCGACGCGGTGGCCATCGGGGTCGCGAAGGTAGAGGTAGAACGCGTTCGAGACGCCATGACGGCCGGGACCGCGCTCGATCGAGTCGGAGCGGCGGAGGGCTCCGAGCTTGTCGCAGATCGCGAGGATGTTGTGCTTCTCGTGCGTCGCGAAGCACACGTGGTGCATGCGGGGTCCGTCGCCGCCGGTCATGGCCGTGTCGTGCACGGTGGGCTTGCGGCGCATCCAGGCGGCGTAGACCGTGCCCTCCTCGTCCTGGATGTCCTCCGTGACCCGGAAGCCGAGGTCCTGCATGAAACCCACGGCGCGCGGCACGTCGGGGGTGACCTGGTTGAAGTGGTCGAGACGCACGAGCTCACCGGGGATGTGCAGGTCGTAGCGCCACGACATCCGCTCGACGTGCTCGGTCGCGAAGAAGAACTCGTACGGGAAGCCGAGCGGGTCGACCACGCGCACCGAGTCTCCGATGCCCTTGACGAAGCCGTCTTCCTTGCGGCGGACATCGCAGCCCAGCTCGGTGTAGAACTCGACGGCACGGTCGAGGTCTTCCGGCGTGCGCACCCGGTACGAGAAGGCGGCGACGGCGGCGATCGAGCCCTTGCGCAGCACGAGGTTGTGGTGGATGAACTCCTCGGTCGAGCGCAGGTAGATCGCCTCGTCGTCTTCGGCCGTCACATACAGGCCCAGGATGTCGACGTAGAACTGGCGGGAGGCTGCGAGGTCGGTGACCACGAGCTCCATGTACGCGCAGCGGAGGATGTCCGGGGGCGAGCTCTGCGGCGTCGTGATGGGGTTGTCCGAACGGATCGGCGCCTCCTGGGAGACGTAGAAGCCCGAGGAGGTCAGCGTCATGTCTTCGCGGTGTGTCATGTCAGCGTCCTTGCGTGAGGGTTCCGGTCGCACTTTCTGTCGTTTCCGCGCCCGCGGGGCGGCAGAAAGTGCGACCGGAACGAGACAGTGGGGTCAGTTCTTGCCGAAGGTCGGGTTGTGGGAGTGCTCCGCGAGCGTGATGTGCACGCTCTGCTGATCGGTGTAGAAGTCGATCGAGCGGTAGCCGCCCTCATGGCCGAGGCCCGAGGCCTTCACGCCACCGAACGGGGTGCGGAGGTCGCGCACGTTGTTGCTGTTGAGCCACACCATGCCGGCCTCGACGGACTGCGCGAAGTTGTGCGCGCGCTTGAGGTCGTTGGTCCAGATGTAGGCGGCGAGGCCGTACTTGGTGTTGTTCGCCAGCGACAATGCCTCCTCATCGGAGTCGAACGGCGTGATCGCGACGA
Source organism: Microbacterium sp. (assembly GCA_050701935.1). GTDB lineage: Bacteria > Actinomycetota > Actinomycetes > Actinomycetales > Microbacteriaceae > Microbacterium. The sequence goes on along the minus strand of JBOGEI010000272.1, from coordinate 337 downwards.
CCGGGCCGAAGATCTCCTCCTGGAAGATGCGGGCATCGGGGGAGACATCGGCGAACACGGTCGGTGCGACGAAGTTCCCTTCCTCGAAGCCCTCGGGGCGGCCGCCGCCGGCGACCAGGCGTCCCTCGGTCTTGCCGATCTCGACGTAGCTCATCACCTTCTCGTAGTGCTCTGGGTGCACGAGTGCTCCGACCTCGGTGGCCGGGTCGTGCGGGTAGCCGACCCTGACGCGCTTCGCCTGTGCGGCGTAGCGCTCGACGAACTCCTCGTAGATCGAGCGCTCGACGAGGATGCGGGAGCCGGCGGTGCAGCGCTCGCCGTTGAGGGAGAAGACGCC
>JBOGEI010000271.1:0-3671 GCA_050701935.1 Microbacterium sp. | reverse complement strand
CCTGGGACCTCTTCATTATCAGTGAAGCGCTCTAACCGCCTGAGCTATAGCCCCGTCAACCTCCAAGACTTTACCGGAGAATCACGGAAAATCCGAATCGAGGGGGAGCACCCGGGAGTGTCCTCCCCCTCGACGGTGCTCAGCGGCCCGGTCGGATCGTCGCGGTCCCGGCGGAGAGCGAGACATCGATCGTCCGCCGCGCACTCGAGGCCTCGTCGACCTCGGTGTTCAAGGTGCCTGCGCTGATGTCCTGCGAGATCGCGTATTCGACGTCGGGCACGGTCAGATCCAGCGTCCCCGCGCTCACGTCGATCGTGGTCTGCGTCGGGGGCGTACCGGTCAGCTCGACGGTGAGATCGCCGGCTGAGACACCGAGATCCGCCCGGGAGACGTCGTCGAGCATGATGTCGGCACGACCTGCGCTCATCTGCACGTCAAGTTCCTTGGCCGCACCTTCCACGTCGAGCGCACCCGCACTCACGCTGATGTCGAGCACACCGAAATCACCGACGACGTCGAGACTGCCGGCATCTAGGTTCAGGTCGGCATCGAGCTGGGCACCGCGAAGACTCTCGGGCAGAGTGAGCACGGCGATCTCCTCATCTCCGAACCATCCGCCGATCCACCAGCCGAACACGCCCTTCGGGCTCTGCACGATCAGCTCATCGCCGTCACGCTCGAACGTCCAGGCCGTGCCACGACTGTTGGTGATCGAGAGCTCCGCCTCGTCCACGTCGCCGAACTCGACCCGCATGCTGCTCGCATCGGCATCGAGGTCGATGCTCTCGACGCCGTCGACACCCACGGTCTGCACCGAATCGGGATTGCTCGACGAGATGATGGTCCCCGCCGCGGCCGCAGCAGCAGTGCCCCCGGCACCTAGCAGGGCGAGCCCGCCGAACACGGCTGTGACGACCATGACCGCCGTCGCACCCGAGGAGCGACCGCCCGCGGGGGCAGGGGGAGGGGGAGTCGCAGCGGACGTCTGCGGTGCGGAAGCAGGCGGTGGCGTGAGCGGGGTGTGCTCACCCGGTGCGCCGCTGTTGTCGGTGGTCATCGTGCCACTCCTGTCTGGCCGGTCGGCGGCGTCGGGCCACCGGTGTTCTCGATGTGGGCGAGGGCTGCGAGCACACGTCGGTTTCCCGACTCGTCCTGCTCGAAGCCCAGCTTCTGGAAGATCGCAGTGATGTGCTTCTCGACGCTCGCCTCCGAGAGGAACAGCAGCCCGGCGATCGCCTGGTTCGACTTCCCCTCGGCGATCAGTGCGAGGACGGTGCGCTCGCGCTCGGTGAGCCGCAGCATCCGATCGTCACGGTTGCGACGAGTCAGCAGCTGCGCCACGACCTCGGGGTCGAGCACGGTGGCGCCCTCGGAGATCCGCCGCACCGAGACGAGGAACTCCGTGACGTCTGCCACTCGGTCCTTGAGCAGGTAGCCGAGCGGACCACCCTGCGCCGCGATCAGATCCGACGCATACCGCTCCTCGACGTACTGCGAGAGCACGAGGATCGCGAGCGACGGATACGTGGACCGCAGACCGAGAGCCGCGCGGATTCCCTCATCGGTGAACGTCGGGGGAAGACGCACATCCAGGATGCACAGGTCGGGTGCTGTCGTGGCCACGGCCTGGTCGAGTCCCTCGATGTCGGGAAGGGCTGCGACCACCTCGTGACCGGCGTCTTCGAGAAGGCGAACCAGGCCCTCGCGCAGGAGGACCGAGTCCTCGCAGATCAGGATGCGCACGGTACGTTCACCTCCAGGCTGGTCGGTCCGCCCTGCGGACTGTCGAGCCGGAAGGTTCCCCCCGCGGCGAGGATGCGATTCGCGATCCCGTCGAGACCGCCACCCGGCTGTACCTGCGCACCTCCGATGCCGTTGTCCTCCACCCGGGCCCAGAGCGTGTTCCCTTCGCGGAGACGCACGATCACGCGGGCCTCACTGGCGCGTGAGTGCTTCGCGGCATTGGTCAGAGACTCCGCGATGGAGAAGTAGACGGCGGCCTCGGCCTCGCGACTGCATCTCCCGTCCATCCGCACATCGAGGTGCACGGGAATGTGCGATCTGCCGGCGAGTGCCGAGAGTGCGGCGTCGAGTCCCCGGTCGTCAAGCACGGAGGCATGGATCCCTCGAGCGAGCTGCCGCAACTCCGTGATGGCCGCCTTGGTGGACGTGTGCGCTTCGTTGATCAACTCCTTCGCCGCGTCGGGGTCGTCGTCGATCTTCTGCTGTGCCAGTCCGAGGGTCATGCCGACCGAGACGAGCCGCGGCTGGACGCCGTCGTGCAGGTCGCGCTCGATGCGGGTGCGCTCGACGTCGGCAGCGCGCACGGCGCCTTCGCGCTGGGCGGTGGAGGTGCGGACGCGCTCGGTGAGCTCGGTCTCCTTGCTGCGGATCACGATCGCGAGCGAGAGCGTGCGGTGCAGCAGTGCGAGACCGATCATGCCGACGACGCATGCTGCGATGCCCAGGATGCCGACCAGCGGTGCCCAGGCAACGGGGATGCCTCCGCCACCGAACGGTCCCATCACGGAGTCTGCAGCAGTCAGAGGCGCGAAGGAGATGATGATCGACCAGACCAGACCCCAGAACAGGCGGAGCACGACCCAGCCGAGCACGGCCGAGATGGCGAAGTTGGCGACAGCACGCCACATGCGCCCATCGATCGCCTGACGTCCGAGGGCCCGCAACCAACCGGAGAAGCCGGGTCGGTCACGGGGCTGCAGGCGAAGCGGTGCGATCGGGGTGCGGTACAGGGCCCCGACGCGAGCGACTTCGAACCAGCCCAGCCCATACAGTGCGTAGACCAGTCCCACGAGGAGAACGAGCCCGATCCCGGCGGCGAACAGGAGTCCGAGGCCGGTGCCGAGGAGGCCGCCGAGCATGCCGAAGATCGCACCGCCGAGGATGCCGACGCCTGCAAGGTGCAGGATCGTGAGGAAGATGCGCAACGGCGGCTTCACCGCCGTTGCGGGAGCCGGGGTCGCAGTCTGAGTGGTCATGCTTCCAAGTTACGGGCGGGCGGGTGAGCGCGACACCGAGTCATCCGGATACTCGACTTCGGGTTTTCCGTAAAGGAGTCCGGTGCATACCCACCCCTGCCGCCCAGGGTCTGCTTCACTGGGGGCATGACAGCCCACGAAGGTGAACCGCATGGCGCGGGTCTAGGCCAACGTCTGAACTGGTTGCGTGCGGGGGTGCTGGGCGCGAACGACGGCATCGTGTCCGTCGCCTCGCTCGTGGTCGGCGTCGCCGGCGCGACAACAGACAACGCAGCCCTCCTCACCGCGGGGATCGCCGGGCTCGTAGGTGGAGCGATCTCGATGGCGCTCGGCGAGTACGTCTCCGTGAGCAGCCAGCGCGACAGCGAGCGGGCTCTCATAGCGAAGGAGCGCGAAGAGCTGCGCACGATGCCGACGGCAGAGCTCAGCGAACTCACCGAGCTCTACCGCGACCGTGGACTGTCGGAGGAGACCGCGCGTCGGGTCGCCGAGGAACTCACCGCGCACGATGCCCTCTCCGCTCATCTGGAGGTCGAACTCGGCATCGACCAGAATGATCTCGTCAATCCCTGGCATGCGGCGATCTCCTCCGCGGTCGCCTTCACGCTCGGCGCGCTCCTGCCACTGCTCGCGATCCTGCTGCCACCTCCCGAGTGGCGTGTTCCCGTGACC
>JBOGEI010000270.1:0-3727 GCA_050701935.1 Microbacterium sp. | reverse complement strand
GCATCCATGCTGCTCACGATCCCGGTGTTCGTCATCGCGTTCATCGCGCAGAAGTACCTCGTCGCAGGTCTCAGCGATGGGGCGGTGAAGGGCTGACATGCTGCCGCTGGTGCTGCTCGCCGGCATGAACTGCACACCCGATCTGTGGGCGGATGCCGGGCTGGGTCCCGTCATCCGCCCTCTGCTCGATCGTGGCGACATCGACGAGCAGGTGGACGCGCTGTGCGCGCAGCTGCCCGAGCGGTTCGTGCTGGTCGGGCATTCGCTCGGGGCCATCGTCGCGATTGCGTTCGCGGTGTCGGCGCCGGAGCGTCTGGGCGGGCTGTGTCTGGTGTCGACCAATGCCAAGGCTCCCACCGGCGCGCAGCGCGAAGGCTGGCGAGCGTGGATCGCGCGGCTCGATGGCGGGGAGGATGCTCGTCAGCTGCAGTCGAGCATCCTGCCGGCGCTGCTGGGAACGGACGCCGTGCGCGAGCGCCCCGACCTGATCGAGCGCACGCTCGCGATGGGCGATGACACCGGCGCCGACCTGCTGCGCTCGCAGCTGCACCTGCAGCTCAGTCGCCGCGATCTGCTCGGTGCGCTGCCGGGGGTGGCGACGCCGACCCTGGTAGTGTCCGGCCTCGACGACGTGATCTGTCCGCCGCACTTCCACACCGAGATCGTGACGCAGATGCCGGATGCGAGGCTGGTCACGCTCGACGCCGGTCATCTGCTGCCGCTCGAGCGTCCCCGGGCGTTCGGAGAACTGCTGCGGTCATGGCGGCAGCAGCTCTCCGGGGTCGGATCCCGCTGACCCAGTGCTCATCGCGTGGGGCTCATCGCGCGGGGCGGAGAACTCCCCGTCGGGAGGACGGATGCTTCGCAGGCATCCTCCCGACGGGGAGAACTCCGCCCGACGCAGTGCGGCGCGCGGGCGGGCGGCGGCAGTCAGCGCGCGGGCGACGCCAGGCCGGTCAGGTGATCGAGCAACGACGAGGCCAGGTTGTAGACGACGAGGTCGGCGCCCGCGGCGAAGGCCGCATCGGCCGCCGTTCTGGTGCCGACGATGTCCATCCGCAGCGAGCCAGAGGCAGCGAGGGCTGCATGCACCGTGGAGATCGCCTCCGCAACAGGCGCGTCGCCGGGGGTCGAGCTCGCGGCAAGGTCGGCAGGGCCCACCATGATGCCGTCGAGTCGTGGCGTCGCGACGATCTCCTCGACGCTCGACACACCCCGCGGCGACTCGATCATGCCCAGCACCAGCGTGTTCTCGAGCCACCGGTCACGGTGCTCGGCGGGGTCGACCTGCCCAAACCGCCCGGCACGGCTGTAGGTCGCGAAGCCACGACTGCCGACCGGCGGGTACAGCGAGGCGTCGACGAGGGCCTCCGCGTCTTCAGCGGTGTCGAGGTGCGGGGCGAGGATGCCCTCGGCGCCCTGGTCGAGCACCCGCAGGATCTGCGCCCGGTCGCCCTCGCCGACGCGCACGATCACCGGTACTCCGTGCACGGCGGCCACCGCGATGTGCTGACGCAGCGCGACGATGTCGGCCGGACCGTGCTCGCAGTCGATCAGTACGAAGTCGAAACCGGAGACGGCGAGCATCTCGACGAGCTCCTCCGACGGCATGCGCAGCAGCGCGCCGATCAACTTCTCGCCCTCGTTCGCTCGCTCCCGCAGCGAGGCGCGATCGCGCGAGGTCGCCATCACGCCACCATCCCGGCCGACAGGTCGACGTCGGCGCCGCACATGCCGGGTATCCCGAGCATCGCGACGACGGCCTGGCCGACCTCGGCTTCCGTGACCATGCGTCCGAGCGCCGCACGCGAGACGAAGGCCTGCTCGGCGTCGTCGATGCTGGAGCCGGAGCGCTCGGCTTCGAGACGGAAGTTCCGCTGCATCCTGGGACCTGCGACCGGACCAGGTGAGAGCGAGTTCACTCGGACACCCGCCGGGCCGACCTCGAACGCCAGGGTCGAGGTCAGTCCGATCACCGCCATCTTCGACGCGCAGTACGGGGTGCGGTGCGCGAGCGGGCGCTTTCCCGACACCGAGGCGACGTTGATCACATCGCCGTCACCGCGTGCGATCATGCCCGGCAGCAGAGCCTTGCAGAGCAGGAAGGTGCCGCGCACGTTCACGTCGAACACCTCGTCCCAGTCGGCGACGTCGATGTCGGTCAGCGCGGCGACAGGCCCGGGGATGCCCGCATTGTTCACGAGGATCGAGATCTCGGTGTCGCCGAGTGCTTCTCGCAGGGCCTCGACGGATGCCGCATCCGAGACGTCGCACGACAGCCCGCGTGCCCTCGACCCCAGCTCGGCTACGACCGCGGCGAGCTTGCGCTCATCGCGGCCGACCACGATGACCTCTGCACCGGCGGCGTGCAGCGACCGGGCGATGGCCGCCCCGAGTCCGCTGCCGCCGCCGGTGATCACCGCACTGCGGCCCGTGAGGTCGGTCACCGCGACTCCGCGCCGACCGCGTGGCTCTCCTGGATCCAGGCGAACTCCGTGCCGGCGTGACGCCAGGCGCGGGCATCACCGGAGCGCGCGTGTCCCTCGAAGAGTTCGACGCGAGCCGCGCGACCGCAGACGGCGCCGAGCTCGGCGGACGATTCGGTGTTCTGCACCTCCTGGTAGGTCACGGTGCGCAGGTACTTGCCGACCCAGAGCCCGCCTGTGTAGCGGGCGGCGCCGAGCGTGGGCAGTACGTGGTTGGTGCCGATGACCTTGTCGCCGTACGAGACGCACGTGTTCTCACCGAGGAAGAGCGCGCCGTAGTCGTGCATCTTCGTGAGTGCTTCGCGCGGGTTCTCGGTGAAGATCTGCACATGCTCGAAGGCGAAGCCGTCGGCGATCCGGTACGCCTCGTCGAGATCGTCGGCCACGATCACCTGACCCCAGTCGCGCCACGCCGGCTCAGCGTAGTCACGCGTCGGCATGCCGGGGAGGATCTTCTCGATCCAGTCGATGACCTCCTCCGCGAGCTGCTGCGAGGTCGTCACGAGCACGGCGGGGGAGTCGGGTCCGTGCTCGGCCTGCGACAGAAGGTCGACCGCCGTGAAGAACGGGTCGGCGTGCTCGTCGGCGACGATCAGGATCTCGGTGGGACCGGCGAACAGGTCGATGCCCACCTCGCCGAACAGCTGACGCTTGGCCTCGGCGACGTAGGCGTTGCCGGGGCCGGCGATCATGTTGACGGGCTCGATCGAGTCGGTGCCGACAGCCATCGCCGCGACCGCCTGTACGCCGCCGAGGAGGTAGATCTCGTCGGCACCGGCCATCTTCATGGCGGCGACGGTGGCGGCAGGGATCTCGCCGCGGATCGGCGGGGTGCATGCGACGACGCGGGGGACGCCGGCGACTTTGGCGGTGATGATCGTCATGTGCGCGGATGCCGTGAGCGGATACTTGCCGCCGGGGATGTACGCGCCGGCAGCCTGCACCGGCACGTGCTTCTGCCCGAGGAAGACACCGGGCAGAGTCTCGACTTCGATGTCGACCAGCGAATCGCGCTGCGCCTGGGCGAAGCGCCGAACCTGCGACTGCACGAACTCGATGTCGGCGATGACCTGTTCGGGGAGGGTGCCGATGATCTCGGTGATCTCGTCGTCGGACAGGCGGTACGAGTCGCGACTCCAGTTGTCGAACTGCTCCGCGTACCGCCGAACGGCGACGTCGCCGTTCTCGCGGATGTCGCCGATGATCGTCCGAACACGCTCGGCGACATCCTGCTGAGCGGT
>JBOGEI010000269.1:0-3730 GCA_050701935.1 Microbacterium sp. | reverse complement strand
CTCCGAGCTTGAGTCCGACGGCGACATCGCCGCTCGTCGGCAGCCCGGCGCACGCGGGAAGCAGGAGCGCGACGAGCACCAGTGCGACACCCCGCAACCCTCGATTCCCGCTCCGCTGGCTCACGACCACTCCTCCTCGTCGAACATGCCGGACGGCGCATCCGTCAGCGAGATCGGCTGCGTCGCATCGCCGATCTCCGCGAACGGTTCCTGCGGCTCGATCGAGATCGGGCTCGGACCGTCCAGGACTCCCTCGTGCCGGGGAATCGTGAGCACGAAGTTCGTGCCCACGCCGATCTCAGACCAGACCTCCAGCGTGCCACCGTGCAGGGTCGCATCCCCCAGTGCGATAGACAGCCCGAGGCCCGTGCCTCCGATCGTGCGCTGGCGCGACGGATCGGCGCGCCAGAAGCGGTCGAACACCCGCTCCGCGTCGGCCGGCTCCATCCCGAGACCGAAGTCGCGCACCCCGGCGGCGACCGCGTGCTGGTTGCTGTCCACCGTGACGACCACGGGTCGCCCCTCGCCGTGCTCGATCGCGTTGCCGATCAGGTTGCGAAGAACTCGGCGTACCCGCCGCGGATCCATGTCGACGGGCGAATACCCGCCAGGGGCCACGAGCCTCAGCTCTGTGCCATGCCCGTCTGCGAGCGGCCGCATCTGCTCGATGATGTCCTCTGCGAGATGGGTGAGGCTCGTCGCCTCCAGCTCGAGCTGCACCGACCCCGCGTCGTAGCGGCTGATCTCGAGCAGATCGGAGAGCAACGTCTCGAACCGCTGCACCTGGGCGTGAAGCAGCTCGGCCGTGCGTGCGGTCGTCGGATCGAACTCCTCACGCTGATCGTTGAGCATGTCTGCTGCGAGGCGGATGGTGGTCAGCGGTGTCCGCAGCTCGTGCGATACGTCCGACACGAAACGCTGCTGCACCATGGAGAGCTCGCCGAGCTCCTTGATCTGCGACTCGATGCTGTCGGCCATCGCGTTGAACGAGCGTCCGAGGGTCGCCAGCTCATCCTCCCCGTGCACCTCGAGGCGCACTCCCAGGTCGCCGGCCGCGAGCCGGGCGCTCGTCTCAGCCGCCTGCACGATCGGGGTCGAGACCGCACGAAGGACGATCCACGAGATCGCGGCGACGATCGCCACCAGTCCGATCCCCGCGATCCAGAGCGTGCGCTGCACGAACACGAGGGTCTGATCGGCATCGCCGAGGTCGTAGGCGAAGTAGATCGCGAACGCCCCAGCCTCCGGCACCTGGAGCTGCTGCCCGACGATGATGCCGGGCACCTCTCCCCCGTCCGCGACCGGCAGCGCCACCGACTGCCAGGCCTGACGGTCGTCGAACTCGACGACGCGCGCCTGGAGCTCCGGGCTCAGAAGGCTCCGACTCAACCCGGCCTCGAAGCCGTTCAGCCGAACACCTTGCGCATTGTCGATCTTGAACCCGGCAAGCTGATCCGTGCTCGATGTGCGGGTGAGATTCGACTGGATGCTGTTCCACAGTTCTGTGAGCGCAGCGGGGTCGTCGCCGACTTCGGCCACGTCCAGAATCCCCTGCGCCTGATCGACCGCGCGGCGTGCGTCCTCGAGTGCGACGTCCTTGCGTGAGACGAAGAGGTCGTTCTGGATCACGAGGGCCATCGTCACGCAGGTGATGAAGATCGCCAACGAGGTCGCGAGCAGGGTGATCGAGAGGGTGCGAAAGCGCAGCGAGCGCCGCCAGAGGATCCCGAGCATCGTCGGCCAGCCTCGCCAGTCGCGCAGGACGGCGACCGTCGTCGTGGTCGCTGTCGTCGCGGCCATCGTGCTCCTAGCCGACGCTCCCGGCACGGTAGCCGACGCCCCGCACCGTCATGACGATCTTCGGGTTGTCCGGGTCGAGCTCGACCTTCGCGCGCAGGCGCTGGACGTGGACGTTCACCAGTCGGGTGTCGGCCTTGTAGTGATAGCCCCACACCTGCTCGAGGAGCATCTCGCGGGAGAACACCTGCTGGGGCTTGGAGGCGAGCGCGACGAGGAGCTGGAACTCCAGCGGGGTGAGGGCGATCGGCGCGGTACCTCGACGGACCTCGTGCGCGTCGACGTCGACGGTGAGGTCACCGACTCGCAGCTGCTCGCTCGTGGCCTGGGGCGTCGGGCGCAGACGCGTCCGGATCCGGGCCACGAGCTCCTTCGGATTGAAGGGCTTGACCATGTAGTCGTCCGCACCCACCTCGAGTCCTCGGACGACGTCGGCGGTGTCGCTGCGCGCGGTCAGCATGATGATCGGCACGCCCGATTCGGCGCGGATGCGCGTGCAGATCTCGATTCCGTCCATGCCGGGGAGCATGAGGTCGAGCAGCACCAGATCGGGTCGCTGCGCGCGCCACTCGTCGACGGCACGAGCACCGTCTGCGCAGAAAACCGGCTCGAAGCCTTCGGTGCGAAGCACGATCCCGATCATCTCGGCGAGCGCGGTGTCGTCGTCGACCACGAGAATACGTGAGGTCATAAGAGTTACCTTATGGCACCGAGTCCCGCCGACCCCAGGTCTGCGCGCCACGCACGGGATATGACACGATGGGAGCGCACGACGGAGAGGGAGTGCCAGTGACCGGCCAGACGTGGACCCCTGCCCCGAAAAAGGGCATCATCCCCCTGCACCCCTTGAGCTTCGGGATGTTGCTGGGTAAGGCATTCGCCGCTCTCCGCCACAACCCGAAGGTGCTCTTCGGGTTCGCCGTGGTCATCCAGCTCGTCGTGGTCCTCATCACCGCGCTCGTCATGGGCGTCGTGCTGTTCACGACCTTCAGCCGTTTGCAGACCGTGTCGCCCTCGTCGCCGGATTTCGAAGCCGTCTTCGCCGGGACGATCGCGATCAATCTGATCGCGGGTCTCGCCGTCGGACTCGCCTCGATCGCCTTCACCGCGATGATGCAGGGCGTCGTCGCCGCAGAGATCGGCTACGCCTCGATCGGCGTGAAAGCGTCTCTCCGAATGCTGTGGCGCAGGATGGTGCCGGCGTTCTGGCGGCTCGTCGGCTTCGCATCGCTCTCGGTGATCGCGATGTTCGGCCTCATCACGATCGTGGCCGTCATCATCGCAGCCTTCGTCGCCGGCAGCATGGGCGGGAGCGTCGAACTCATCGGAGTGATCGTGCTCGTGGTGATCCTCATCGTCCTCGCCTGCATTCCGCTGGCGGTGTGGCTGACGACGAAGCTGCTGCTGGTGCCGTCGATCCTGGTCCTCGAGCACGCACGTTTCCGTGACGCCTTCGTGCGCTCGTGGCGGCTCACCCGCGGCCGCTTCTGGGTCGCCTTCGGCGTGACCTTCCTCATCAGTGCGATCATGGGCCTCGCTTCGCAGGTCGTGAGCTTCCCCGTGGCTCTGCTCAGCTCGCTCCTCACCTCGGTCGTCGCCCCCACCGGCGCGGAAGACCCGAGCGCGGTGATCGGGTTCATCCTGACGCTGATCGCGCCGCAGATCCTCCTGCTGGTCATCCAGGCCATCACCCTCGTAGTGCAGAGCACCGGTTCGGCACTCGTCTACCTCGACTGCCGGATGCGCTACGAAGGGCTGGACCAGACGCTCATCGCATATGTGGAGCGCCGTGATCTCGGTTGGTCCGAGGAGCAGTTGGACGATCCGTTCCGCGTCGATCCTTCCCGCGCCGTCACCTCCGCTCCTCCGCCTCGACAGGTTCCGGAGTACGCGATGACGGCGCCGGGGTACGCGTACCCGCAATACGGTGCCC
>JBOGEI010000268.1:0-3763 GCA_050701935.1 Microbacterium sp. | reverse complement strand
GGTGAGGAGTACACGCACGGCTCGCGTCTGCGTGTTTACGTCACGAGTGTCGCCAAGGGCCTCAAGGGCCCGCAGATCACGGTTTCGCGAACCCATCCGGGACTCGTCCGCCGCCTCTTCGCGCTCGAGGTGCCGGAGATCGCGGCAGGGCTCGTCGAGATCGTCGCGCTGGCTCGTGAAGCCGGACACCGCACCAAGATCGCAGTGCGTGCGAACGACCCGTCCATCAACGCGAAGGGTGCCTGCATCGGTGAACTCGGACGCCGTGTGCGTGCGGTGACCGAAGAGCTCGCCGGCGAGAAGATCGACATCGTGGACTACGACGCCGACCTCCCGACGTTCGTCGCTCATGCGCTCTCGCCCGCGAAGGTGACGAGCTCGTTCGTGCTCGACGCGAACACCAAGGCCGTGCGTGCCCTGGTCCCCGACTACCAGTTGTCGCTCGCCATCGGCAAGGAGGGGCAGAACGCGCGTCTGGCCGCCAAGCTCACGGGCGCCAAGATCGATATCCAGCCGGACAGCGTCCTCGACTGACCGGCTCCGGCCTTCCGCCGCGCCCGAGTGCGGGCGAGGCTGGGTGAAACGCAGGTGTAAGATGGAACCCGTACGAACGTGCGTCGGTTGCCGCACGCGTGCTCCCCGCTCCACTCTTCTCAGGGTGGTGAACCAGAACGACACCCTCATCCCCGATGAGCGCGCAGTTCTGCCGGGGCGTGGCGCGTGGGTGCATCCGACACCCGAATGCATGGAGGCCGCCCTGCGGCGACGCGCATTCGGACGGGCACTGCGTGTGACCACTCAGCTGGACACACGGACCTTCGAACAGCACCCACCAAGAAACAAAGGCTGAACAGCTATGGAAACAAAGTGAACGGCTCGAAATGAGACCCGTCCGCGACTAGTGGTCTGCCCTGTCTGGGTAGACCAACTCAGACAGGAGAATTGTGGCTGGTAAACCACGCGTACATGAGATCGCCGCCGAACTCGGCGTCGACAGCAAGATCGCACTTGCAAAGCTGAAAGAACTCGGCGAGTTCGTCAAGAGCCCGTCCTCGACCATCGAGCCGCCGGTTGCGCGCAAGCTGCGCGCGGCGATCGAGGCAGACGGCTCGCTGAAGGCTGCGGCTCCCGCGGCACCCTCGGCGAAGCCTGCTGCGAAGTCGACCGCCTCGGCTCCCAAGCCCGGTGGCTCGTCGGCACCGACTCCTGGACCCAAGCCGGGTCCGAAGCCTGCACCGGCGCCCGCTGAGGCGGCACCGGTCGAGGCCGCGCCCGTCGAGGCCGCACCGGCTGAGAAGGCCCCCGCAGCAGCAGCTCCGGAGCCTTCGACCGATGCGAAGCCGGCCGACGGCTCAGCTCCCAAGCCTGGCGCTCCGCGCCCCGGCAACAATCCGTTCTCGACGGCTCAGGGAATGGGCCAGCGTCCCGCAGGTCCTCGCCCCGGCAACAATCCCTTCGCTTCGGCTCAGGGAATGGGCCAGCGGCCCAGCCCGACTCCCGGAAACATTCCGCGCCCGCAGGCGCCTCGCCCCGGCGCCCCGCGTCCGGGTGCACCTCGTCCCGGTTCACCCCGTCCCGGCGCCCCGCGCGGCGGTCAGGGCGGTCGTCCCGGTGGCGCTCCGTTCCAGCAGCGTCCAGGCGGCCCCGGTCGTCCCGGTGGTGCTGGCGGCCCCGGTGGTGCAGGTGGCCCCGGTGCTCGTCCCGGTGGTGGCGGCGGCTTCGCCGGTCGTCCCGGTGGCGGTGGCGGTCGTGGCCGTGGTCCCGGCGGTGGTACCGCAGGTGCCTTCGGCAAGGGCGGCGGCAAGAGCAAGCAGCGCAAGTCGCGGCGGGCGAAGCGGCAAGAGTTCGAGATGCGGAGTGCTCCGGTCGTCGGTGGCGTCAACGTCACCCGCGGTAACGGAGAGGTCATCCGCATGCGCCGCGGCGCATCGATCGCGGACTTCGCCGACAAGATCGAGACGCTGACCGGTTACACGGTCCAGCCGGGAACCCTCGTCACCATCCTCTTCAACCTCGGCGAGATGGCCACGGCCACCGAGTCGCTGGATGAGGCGACCTTCGAGGTCCTCGGTGCCGAGCTCGGCTACAAGATCCAGATGGTCTCGCCCGAGGACGAGGACAAGGAGCTCCTCGAGGGCTTCGGCCTCAACCTCGAGCAGGAGCTCGAAGAAGAGGACGAGGACGACCTCGAGATCCGTCCGCCGGTCGTCACGGTCATGGGTCACGTCGACCACGGTAAGACCCGTCTCCTCGACGCGATCCGCCAGACCAACGTCATCGAGGGTGAAGCCGGTGGCATCACCCAGCACATCGGTGCATACCAGGTCTGGACCGAGCACGACGGCATCGAGCGCGCCATCACCTTCATCGACACCCCGGGTCACGAGGCGTTCACCGCCATGCGTGCCCGTGGTGCGCAGGTGACAGACCTCGCGATCCTCGTGGTCGCGGCCGACGACGGCATCATGCCGCAGACGGTCGAGGCGCTGAACCACGCCCAGGCGGCCAACGTGCCGATCGTGGTCGCGGTGAACAAGGTCGACAAGCCCGACGCCAACCCGTCGAAGGTCCGTCAGCAGCTGACCGAGTACGGTCTGGTCGCCGAGGAGTTCGGTGGCGACGTCATGTTCGTCGACGTCTCCGCTCGTGCGAACACGGGCATCCAGGAACTCCTGGATGCCGTGCTGCTCACGGCCGACGCAGGTCTGGACCTCACGGCCAACCCGAACAAGGCCGCTCGCGGTGTCGCCATCGAAGCGAAGCTCGACAAGGGCCGTGGTTCGATCGCGACGGTGCTGATCCAGTCCGGAACGCTCCGGATCGGTGACGCGATCGTCGCCGGTACGGCCTACGGTCGTGTGCGTGCCATGGCGGACGAGAACGGCGATGCGGTCCTCGAGGCCTTCCCGTCGCGTCCGGTCCAGGTGCAGGGGCTCAACTCGGTGCCGCGTGCCGGCGACGTGTTCATCGTCACCGATGAAGACCGCATGGCGCGTCAGATCGCAGAGAAGCGCGAAGCCGTCGAGCGCAACGCCCAGCTGGCCAAGGCCCGCAAGCGCATCTCGCTCGAGGACTTCACCCGTGCTCTCCAGGAGGGCAAGGTCGAATCTCTCAACCTCATCATCAAGGGTGACGTTTCCGGTGCCGTCGAGGCGCTCGAAGAATCGCTCCTCAAGATCGAGGTCGACGACTCGGTGCAGCTGCGCATCATCCACCGCGGTGTCGGTGCGATCACCGAGTCCGATGTGAACCTGGCGACGATCGACAACGCGATCATCGTGGGCTTCAACGTCCGTCCCGACACGAAGGCGCGCGAGCGCGCTGCGCGTGAAGGCGTGGACATCCGGTTCTACTCGGTGATCTACAACGCCATCGATGAGGTCGAGAGCTCGCTCAAGGGCATGCTCAAGCCGGAGTACGAAGAGGTCCAGTCGGGCGTCGCGGAGATCCGCGAGGTGTTCCGCTCCTCGAAGTTCGGCAACATCGCCGGTGTCATCGTGCGATCGGGAACGATCACGCGCAACGCCAAGGCTCGCGTCATCCGCGACGGCGTCGTGCTGGCCGATGGTCTCGCCATCGAGTCGCTGCGTCGCTTCAAGGACGACGTCACCGAGGTCCGTACCGACTACGAGGCCGGTATCGGTCTCGGGAAGTACAACGACATCCAGATCGGTGATGAGATCGAGACGACCGAGCTCATCGAGAAGCCTCGCGGCTGATCAATTCGAAACACCTTCGGGCGTCCTTCGCTCCCGCTCCTCGG
>JBOGEI010000267.1:0-3792 GCA_050701935.1 Microbacterium sp. | reverse complement strand
CCGCTCGACGTCGCGACGTCACCGGTCGTCGCGCGGCCGCCCGAGGGCGACGGCTCGTCGACCGCCGAGGGCGGGTCACGCGATCACGAGGAGACTGTCGGCGCTCTGCTGCGCAGGCACTGGCGACCGGTGGTGCTCGTCGTCGCGGCGTTGGTCGTCGTCGGCGTGGGGCTCGGATGGATGGTCTTCGGCAGGTCGGGTCCTGCGCCGGTCGCCCTCTCCGCGCAGCAGCAGGAATGGCAGGGCGCCCTGCTCGCCGGAGGGATGTACGACCAGGGGTCCCTGCGGGCCCTCGCCGTCGAGCAGGGAGCGGTCATCTGGGCGGCGACCAAGAACGACGGCGAGAACACGTGCCTGCTCGTGGGGACGTCCGCGTCGGCACTGCCCAACTGCGAACTCACGGAGACGGTGGCGAAGACGGGCCTCTTCGGAGCGGTCACACTGGAATCGAACGGCGAGACCAGACGTGAGCTCAACGTGCAGATGATGTTCACCGCGAGCGGTGAACCCGCCGTAGCCGCCCGCATCGAGGAATACGGTTCCGGCACGACCAACGGTGTGACCTATGCGAACGCCGAAGAGGCGGAGAAGGCGAAGCGCATAGCGGCGCAGGGGTTCGAGATCAACTCGCTCTGGGTCGTCGGCTACGACGGCGAGGTGCCGGTGTGGACGGGCATGGAGGTCAAGGACTTCCAGACCTGCCTCATCTACGACGGCTCCGACGAGCAGTTCCCGCGGGTCTGCGCAGACGCGCTCACCATGCAGGAGCAGGGTGCCACACTGGTGCTGAACGTCGTCGACGAGGGGAGCGGCGAGGTCACCCGCCTCGAGCTCCCGACCTCGAGCAACGGGAACACCTCCCTGATGATCACGCATGAGGGGGGTGCCGACGGTGCGGGCGGAGACTGATGCCGACGAGCTGCGGGCGCTCCAGCGCAAGGCCTACAGCCGTGATGGCCGCATGTCGGAGGACGAGATCGAGCGGCTGCGCGAGCTCGAGGACCTGCGCCGATCGCCGTCGACGCCTTCGACGCCTTCGCGCGACGATGCCGCGGCTCAGGACGATGCCGCGGTTCGGGACCATGCCCCGGCTCAGGACGATGCCCTGCATCACGACGAGGGCGAGCAGTCGTTCGCACCGGCTCCTGACGGACTCGGGCCGACGGCGACGGTGGGTTCGCGGAGTACCATCCGTCGCGCCCTGCGGCGTTACCGGGTGGGCGTGTCCGCGCTCGCCGCACTGCTGCTGGTCACCGGCGTCGTCACCGGCTGGGCGCTGTTCGCCCCGCGCTCCGACGGCATCGTGCTGACGGCGGCGCAGCAGGAGCGCCGTGATGTGCTCGCCGCTGCCGACTTCGATCCCGGATCGCTCAGTGCTGTCGCACGCGACGAGGATGCACTGGCCTGGTACGCCACGAAAGAGGACGGCACCTTCGCGTGTCTGATCCTCGACGTCGGTGAGCAGTCGCAGTCGAGCTGCCTCCGCACCGACGACATCGGGCGGGGACTGAGCGTATCGTTCCCCACTCCGCGCGACGACCCGGATGCCGCCTCGCCCGGTATGGAGGGCGTGAACGCCTCGCTGCTCGTCTCGACGGCGGGGGAGCCGATGGTCGCTCTGCAGAGATGGACGATGTCTCCCACCGGCTCCTCGCAGTTCGCCGGCGAGGAGCGCGCTCGCGCGGAAGAGCTCGCCGAGGAGGGATTCGAGTACTCGATCGCGGTCCTCGGCTACTTCCGCTCGGCGCCCGTCTGGATCGGCGACCGGTTCTCGGATCAGGGCGAGGTCGAGAAGTGCCTCATCGTCGATGCCCGTGACCAGACGGTGTGCGCACCCCTCACCGTGGCGTTGGAGTCGGGGATCGGGACTCTCATCGACGACGTCGGTATCGCCGAAGGTGCAGGCGGCGGTTCGTCGATGCTCGAGGCGAGGTTCACGAGGTGGCAGACCCCGTACCTGGTCGTCACCGAGTCGTCCCCGACGCTGGTCGTCGTGCCGGGGGACTCCGTCCTGGTCGAGGCCCCTCCCGGTGATCCCATCGAGGTCGCGCCGCCGGGACGCGGCGAAGACGGCTGAACGCCGGTCAGCCCGCGGCGGGCACCCGGTCGGCGAGGATCGCAAGACGCTGGTCGCCGACTCGGGCGAGGATCAGCGTCGCCTCCTCGGAGCCGCGCAGCACGAGCTTCTTGCGGAATGCCGCGGGGTCGACATCGACGCCGCGCTTCTTGATCTCGAGGCGTCCGATGCCGTGCGCCTTGAGTGCGGCGCTGATCGACTTGGGGTTCGCCGGAAGCGTCTCACGAACGCGGAACGACTGCACGAACGGACTCGTCAGCGCCGTGTCCGATGTCAGGTAGGCGATGTGCTCGTCGAGCATCCCGGCGTCGAGGCTCCGGGCCACGTCGCCGATCAGCCGTGCGCGGATGACGGCTCCGTCCGGCTCGTGCAGGAAGTCGCCGAGCTCACGCACCGGTTCGTCGGGGGAGTCCGCTGGCGCGGTCAGTTCGTGCGATCGGTCGTCGCGGATCACGAGTGCGGAGCGACGGACGCCCGCCCTGGCGAGCGCGCCGCTCCAGACGACGAGCTCGACGACGCTGCCGTCGGCGCTGACCCACTGCGCCTCTGCGTCGGCGGGGATCGCGTCGCGGTCGTGGGCAGGACCGAGCTTGATGCCGGTCGGATGGTGGGCTGCCACCTCGAACGCCCACTCCAGCGAGGGCGAGTAGTCATCGGCTGAGACGCGCCGGGTCTCACTGTGTCCTGATGTGCGTCTGGCCGGATCCATCCAGACCGCACGGGTGCCCGCACTCTCGCTCGCGGGCAGGGCGTCTTCAGCGGTGGCGTGGCGCACCACCGCGCTGTCTCCGAACGGAGCCAGGTTGTAGGCGGCGATTGCTGCCGTGACCTCGTCGGCGTCGACGGCCAGCACGTCGAGCCCGGCGCCGGTGAAAGCGAGGGAGTCGCCTCCGATGCCGCACCCGAGATCGGCGACGCGGGTGAGGCCCGCACCGCGGATCCGCTGTGCATGCCGAGCGGCGACGCCGAGCCTCGTCGCCTGCTCGAGTCCGGCACGGGTGAACAGCATCCGCGCCGCGAACGGGCCGAACTTCGCGGTCGCCTTGGAGCGCAGATGGGCTTGGCCGACGACCGCGGAGACCAGTTCGGGGGAGTGCCCTGCGGCACGCAGCCGTGAGACGGCTCCGGCGACGTCGGCGGTCGATCCGATCGGCCCGACCGCGTCGAGCAGCTCGAGACCGGCGGGGGTCAGCAGGGCACGCAGCTCGGACATCTCCACGCCCTCAGCCTAATTCCCCGCCGTGTGGGTCGAACTGCGGCGCGCACTGGCACTCGCATTGCATGAGTGCCAGCGGAGCGCCTAGACTGGATTAGCACTCTCGGGTTGAGAGTGCGAACAAGTCTTTCGTGTCAGCGTCAAGAAAGAAGAGGTAGACCGTGTCGGTTTCCATCAAGCCGCTCGAGGACCGCATCGTCATCCAGCAGGTCGAGGCCGAGCAGACCACCGCGAGTGGCCTGGTCATCCCCGACACTGCCAAGGAGAAGCCCCAGGAGGGCGAGGTCGTGGCTGTTGGCCCCGGCCGCATCGACGACAACGGCAACCGCGTTCCGATCGACGTCGCCGTCGGCGACCGTGTCCTGTACAGCAAGTACGGCGGCACCGAGGTGAAGTTCGGCGCAGACGAGTTCCTCGTCCTGTCCGCTCGCGACGTCCTCGCGGTCGTCGTCCGCTGATCTGCTGAACCCGGCTCCTGACGCTCTCGAAGCGTCAGGGC
>JBOGEI010000266.1:0-3802 GCA_050701935.1 Microbacterium sp. | reverse complement strand
ACGGCGAATCACGTCGACGAGGGGCCAGTCGAGGGCGGCCCGCGGTCTTAGGGGACCCTCAGATTCTGATACTGTTGAAACGTGCCCGCCGCTCGTCCGCGAGCGCTTGCGCTGTGAAGCACACCGACCATCGTCGCCCCGGTTTAGACCGGTGCCCCGAAGCTGGAGCCCGCGCTGTTTAATATCGCTGCGACCCTGACCCCCCGACTTGCCTCTGACGGCGAGTTCCACGGCCCTTCGATCGACGAGTTCTTCCCGGAGACGCTCTTCGAGATCGCCGGCATCCCGGTGAACCGGATCCACTTGATCCAGTTCCTCTCGGTCATCGCCGTCGTGCTCATCCTGTGGCTCGGCACTCGACGTATGAAGGTCGTCCCCGGACGCTTCCAGAGCCTTGTCGAGATGGGCATCGGACTCGTCCGCGGCAACATCGCGCACGATCTGCTCGGTCGCAAGGACGGCGATCGCTTCCTGCCGATCCTGACCACGATCTTCTTCATGGTGCTGTTCATGAACATCACGGGCATCATCCCGTTCCTGAACATGCCGGGAACGGCGATCGTGGCGGTGCCGCTCACCCTCGCGGTGGTCAGCTACGTGACCTTCATCTACGCCGGCATCAAGCGCCACGGGCTCCGGTTCTTCAAGAACTCGCTGTTCCCGCAGGGCGTCCCCGGCTTCGCGCTCCCGATCGTGGCGATCATCGAGTTGATCTCGACGTTCATCCTGCGCCCGGTCACCCTGACGCTGCGTCTTCTCATGAACCTCGTCGTGGGGCACATGATCCTGGTGCTCGCCTTCGCGGCCACCCAGTTCTTCTTCTTCACCGCAGGCGGCGGCTGGGCCGCACTCGGTGTCGGAACCCTCGCCTTCGGCGGCGCCTTCACCCTCTTCGAGGTCATGGTCGCCGTGCTGCAGGCATACGTCTTCACCGTCCTCACCGCGGTCTACATCCAGCTCGCGGTCGCAGAAGAGCACTGAGCGGGTCGGCAACACTGCCTTCCCACCCAACGAAAGGAAAAACCCGTGGACGCTACTACGGTTCTCGCTGAAATCAACGGACACATCGGTGCGGTCGGCTACGGCCTCGCAGCCATCGGCCCGGCCATCGGTGTGGGCATCGTCGTCGGCAAGACCATCGAAGGCGTCGCCCGCCAGCCCGAGCTGGCCGGTCGTCTCCAGGTCCTCATGTGGATCGGTATCGCCTTCACCGAGGCGCTCGCATTCGTCGGCATCGCCGTCGCATTCATCCCGTTCCCCGCGTAATTCTCACCGACTTCTGAAGGAGACAGGATGCTGAACGCTCTTGTCACGAACCTCGCGGCGGAGGGGGAGCCTAAGAACCCCCTCATCCCTGCCTGGTACGACATCATCTGGTCGGGCTTCTGGTTCATCATCATCCTCGTCGTGGTGTGGAAGGTCGCCCTTCCCAAGCTGACGAAGATGCTCGACGAGCGGTCCGCCGCCATCGAGGGCAACATCGCCAAGGCCGACGAGGCGCAGAAGCAGGCGGAGGCGGCACTCGAGGAGTACACGCGTCAGCTCGCTGAGGCGCGTACCGAGGCCGGCGAGATCCGTGAGGCCGCCCGCGAGGACGGCAAGAAGATCGTCGCCGAGGCGAAGGATGCTGCGACCACCGAGGCTGCACGCATCACCGCCACCGCGCACACGCAGATCGAAGCAGAGCGTCAGACCGCTCTCGTCTCGCTGCGCAGCGAGGTCGGTTCTCTCGCTCTCGACCTCGCCGGTGGCGTGGTCGGCGAGACGCTCTCCGACGACGCACGTGCGACGGCCGTCGTCGATCGCTTCCTCGCCGAGCTCGAGGCATCCGAGAAGGCGGCTCAGTAATGGGCAGCGCGACCACTCAGGCACTCGCGGCATCCATCAAGACGCTTGCCGCAGCGAAGGACGTCACTCTCGACACCGCGCGGGAGCTGTTCGCCGCCGCGCATGCCGTGAGCGAGTCGTCCCAGCTGAGCGGCGCGCTTGCTGATCCTTCCGCTCCCGCCGCGGCACGACAGAACGTCGTCGCCGCGGTGTTCGGCGGGTTCTCCGCAGGTGCCCAGGGCGTCCTGAAGACCGTCGTCGCCGAACGCTGGTCCAACGCTGGCGAGCTCGTCGACGGTATCGAGGAGCTCGCGATCCGCGCCGCAGCGATCGCAGAGTCGGGCACAGACATCGAGGGGGAGCTCTTCGGCTTCTCCCGGGTGATCGCCGCCAACCCTGAGCTCGAACTCGCTCTGGGCAGCCGCGTCGGCGGAGAAGACGCCAAGAGTGCGCTCGTCGAGCGTCTCCTGGCCGAAGGCTCCACCAGCGCCGCGACGACGCTGATCATCACGTCGCTCGTGCGCGAGCCGCGTGGGCGCCGGGTCCGACGGCTGCTGAACCGGGCGATGGGTGTCGTCTCGAACCAGCGTGGTCGAGTGGTCGCCACGGTGCACACCGCGGCTGCGCTCAGCGACGCACAGCGCGCCCGTCTCAGCGACTCGCTCTCGCGTCGCTACGACGGTCAGGTATCGCTCAACGTCGTCATCGACCCTGCCGTCGTCGGAGGCCTGCGCGTGCAGATCGCCGATGACGTCATCGACGGCAGCATCTCCGCACGACTCGCCGACCTTCGCCAGAAGCTCGCGGGCTAACACGACTTTCGCGCGGGGAACCGCGCACCCAGATACAAAGGGAAGACAATGGCAGAACTATCGATCAGCCCCGACGTCATCCGTGACGCGCTGAAGGACTTCGCCGCAGCATACGAGCCCTCCGGGGCCGGGGCGACCGAGGTCGGCACCGTCATCGACGCCGCAGACGGCATCGCGCACGTCGAGGGACTGCCCGGCGTCATGGCGAACGAGCTCGTCATCTTCGCCGACGGCACCAAGGGTCTCGCACAGAGCCTGAACGAGCACGAGATCGGTGTCGTCGTCCTCGGCGAGTTCACCGGTGTCGAGGCCGGTCAGGAAGTCACCCGCACCGGCGAGGTCCTCTCGGTTCCGGTCGGCGACGGCTACCTCGGACGCGTGGTCGACCCGCTCGGCAACCCGATCGACGGACTCGGTGCGATCGAGACCGAGGGCGTCCGCGCCCTCGAGCTCCAGGCACCCGGCGTCATGCAGCGCAAGTCGGTGCACGAGCCGATGCAGACCGGCATCAAGGCCATCGACGCGATGATCCCGGTCGGCCGTGGCCAGCGTCAGCTGATCATCGGCGACCGCCAGACCGGTAAGACGGCCATCGCGATCGACACGATCATCAACCAGAAGGCCAACTGGGAGTCGGGCGACGTCAACAAGCAGGTTCGCTGCATCTACGTCGCCATCGGCCAGAAGGGCTCGACCATCGCTTCGGTGAAGGGCGCGCTCGAAGAGGCCGGCGCTCTGGAGTACACCACGATCGTGGCGGCTCCGGCATCCGACCCCGCCGGCTTCAAGTACCTGGCCCCCTACACGGGTTCCGCCATCGGTCAGCACTGGATGTACGGCGGCAAGCACGTCCTCATCATCTTCGACGACCTCTCGAAGCAGGCCGAGGCCTACCGAGCCGTTTCCCTCCTGCTGCGTCGCCCGCCGGGCCGCGAGGCCTACCCGGGTGACGTCTTCTACCTGCACTCGCGTCTGCTCGAGCGTTGCGCGAAGCTGTCCGACGAGCTCGGCGCCGGTTCCATGACGGGTCTTCCGATCATCGAGACCAAGGCCAACGACGTCTCGGCGTACATCCCGACCAACGTGATCTCGATCACCGACGGCCAGATCTTCCTGCAGTCCGACCTCTTCAACGCCAACCAGCGCCCCGCGGTCGACGTGGG
>JBOGEI010000265.1:0-3876 GCA_050701935.1 Microbacterium sp. | reverse complement strand
GAGTCCTCGGGTAGACCGCTAGAGTGCCACGGCAACGTGTCGCCGAGAGAGATGGCCGTCGAAGGGGCGAAGAACCCCGGAACAGAACCCGGCGTACAGGTCGGCCCATTCGCATTCACGATCTTGATCAAGGTCCTTTCGATTCTGTACGTCGAGGTGGCGCGTGGGGACCTCGCAGCGACACGCTCGGCGTCCGCTGCTGGTTCGTAGGCCGGCTGCCCGGTAGCGTTCGTTCATGTCGTACCGCACCCCCGTCGCGACCGCGGCACTTCTCGTCGGCTTGTCCGCCGCAGTGCTCACCGGCTGCAGCGCGCCGACCCCGGGAGCCGTCGAGCCACCTGCTGAGGCGCAGCCCACCCTGACGCCGAGCACCGAGCCGACGTCGGGCACCGACCCGGCCCCCGCGGCGACACCCCAGTGCCGGCGGCCAGGCGGAGATGGGACGATCTCCAACGGAGAGCCGCTGAACGTCGACCTGTACGACGGCATGGTCGACCTGGGACCGCGCGCAGGAGCGAATGGGACCGTCGCGTCCGCGGATGACGGCTCACTCGCGTCGTACGTGGTCGCGTCAGGTGACTACAAGGATGCGATCCTCGAACGGCTCTGTCTCGGCCCGTACTCGTACGAAGCCCTGAACGCCGTTCGTCGCGGGAGCCTGCACTCTGTCGACCCTACGAACCAGACGTACCTGACCCCGCTCTACGCCGGTGACACGTTGAACCTCAGCCCATACACCATCACGAGCGTGGGGGACGTGAACGGCGAGGTGCACGCGTACGAGACCATGTTCGTCCTGCCGCCGCAGCGATGAGCGGCCGCCGGCGTCGTGTCCCCCGGCGAGAGGCGGGACGTCGCCCGTATGCGTCGGGCGGTTCATCGAACCGACGTGGTCGACTCATCCCCGCTGGGTGATCGGCGCGAAGGGGGTCTTGCGGAGGTGGATCTGCCCAGCGAAGACCGCGAGGGGAGCCCGCCATCCAGCGCCTGATCGTGCCCACGACAGACGAAGGCCCCGATGACTGCAGAGTCATCGGGGCCTTCGGCGTCAGAAGCGGGTGGAGATCAGTCGCCGGCGAGGGACGCCGCGCCGATGATGCCCGAGTTGTTGCGGTGGATCGCCGGGACGATCGGGGTCTTGAGGTCGAGCAGCGGGAGGAAGTCTCCGGCGTTCTTCGACACACCGCCGCCGACCACGAACAGGTCGGGGCTGAACAGGAACTCGATGTGCGAGTAGAACGCCTGCAGGCGCTCCGCCCACTCGGCCCAGCTGAGACCTTCGCGCTCACGCGCCGAGGTCGCGGCGTAGGTCTCCACCGATTCGTACTCGCGGAAGTTGAGGTGGCCGAGCTCGGTGTTCGGAAGAAGCACACCGTCGTTGAGGAAAGCAGATCCGATTCCGGTGCCGAGCGTGGTCAGCAGCGTGAACCCTCTGACGTCCCTTGCTGCGCCGTGGCGCGCTTCGGCGACGCCGGCTGCGTCTGCGTCGTTCACGAACACGATGTTGCGACCGAGTCCGTCGCGGAAGAACCGCTCGGCGTCGAAGTCGACCCATTCCTTCGAGACGTTCGCGGCCGAGAGCGTCTTTCCGCGCTTGACGATCGCTGGGAACGCGACACCGAGGGGGAGCGTCGAGTCGTGCACGTCGAGCGTCTTCAGAACCGTCTGGACGGCGTTGAGCACATCCTGCGGTGATGCGCCCTCAGGGGTGGGCACCCGCACCCGGTCGGATGCCATGATTCCGTGCTCGAGGTCGACGATTCCTGCTTTGATACCCGTGCCGCCGATGTCGACGCCGATCGCTTTTGCCATGGGCGATAGCTTAGCGACCGCGGTGCACGCCAGTAGGATCGATGACATCACGTGAAGAAGGGGCAGACATGTCTGACGGCGACCACAAGTACTGGTACAACTCCACGACCGGCGAGATCGAGTTCGGGATGATCTCGCCCTCCATCGACCGCATCGGTCCGTTCGATACGGAGGCCGAGGCCCGCCGTGCACCCGAGGTCGTCAAGGAGCGTTCGCGCGCCTGGGCCGAGGAAGAGGCCGTCGAGCAGGGCTGGGATGTCAAGGGCGACGCAAAGGGCCAGGGCGCAGAGTAGCCATGGACAAGCAGCGGGACTTCGTCCTCAGGACCATCGAGGAGCGCGGCGTCAAGTTCGTGCGACTGTGGTTCACCGACGTGATCGGCACTCTCAAGTCGGTGGCCATCGCGCCGGCCGAGGTCGAGGGCGCCTTCGCGGAGGGCATCGGGTTCGACGGTTCGGCGATCGAAGGGCTGACACGCACCTACGAGTCCGATCTGCTCGCTCAGCCCGATCCGACGACGTTCCAGACGCTGCCATGGCGCGGGGAGATCGACCCTACCGCGCGCATGTTCTGCGACCTGACGACTCCCGACGGCCAGCCGGCCGTCGCCGACCCGCGTCACGTGCTCAAGCGCACCCTCGCGAAGGCCGCTGATGCCGGATTCACGTTCTACACGCATCCGGAGATCGAGTTCTACCTGCTGAAGTCCTCCTCGTTCGGTCCTGACGGCCCCGTGCCCGTGGACTCGGCCGGCTACTTCGACAACGTTCCCGGTGGTACGGCGCATGACTTCCGTCGCCGTTCGGTGCGGATGCTCGAAGACCTCGGCATCTCCGTGGAGTTCAGCCATCACGAGGGCGGGCCCGGACAGAACGAGATCGACCTTCGCTATGCGGACGCACTGACGACAGCCGACAACGTCATGACGTTCCGCACCGTGATCAAAGAGGTCGCGATCGAGCAGGGCGTCTATGCGACGTTCATGCCCAAGCCCCTCAGCGGTCAGCCGGGCAGTGGCATGCACACGCACATGTCGCTGTTCGAGGGCGACCAGAACGCGTTCTACGAAGAGGGCGCGAAGTACCAGCTCTCGAAGACCGGCCGGCACTTCATCGCCGGGCTCCTCAAGCACGCGAACGAGATCTCCGCCGTCACGAATCAGTTCGTGAACTCCTATAAGCGTCTCTGGGGCGGCGACGAGGCTCCGAGCTTCATCACCTGGGGTCACAACAACCGCTCGGCGCTCGTGCGCGTGCCGATGTACAAGCCCAACAAGGGGCAGTCTTCGCGCGTGGAGTACCGTGCGCTGGATTCCGCCGCGAACCCGTACCTGGCGTACGCGCTGATGCTCGCCGCAGGGCTGAAGGGCATCGAAGAGGGCTACGAGCTCCCGCCCGAGGCAGAGGACAACGTCTGGGCGCTCAGCGATGCCGAGCGACGAGCATTGGGCTATTCGGCACTGCCGGCGAGCCTCGACCACGCGCTCGAGTACATGGAGGCGTCCGAACTCGTCGCCGAGACGCTCGGCGAGCAGGTGTTCAACTACGTGCTGCTCAACAAGCGCAAGGAGTGGGAGGCCTACCGCGGTCAGGTCACTCCGCTCGAGCTGAAGAACAACCTCGAGCTTCTCTGAGGCGCGTGCATGGCCCGTCCGGACGATTCCGTCTCGCTCTCGGCGCTGGCCAGGCTCGGGTTCGCCGAGCTGAGTGAGGCCGCTGCATCCCTCTCCGAGCTGGCGACGATCCTCGATCAGCCGCGCTCGGTGCTGCTCGAGGCTGCGGACGCCGCGGATCCCGATGCCGCGGTGCGCGGGCTCCTGCACGTGGCGCGCAGAGACGCGACGCCGCTGCGGTCGCTGCTCGGCGACGAGCAGACGCGCAGGCGGGTCTGGCGGGTCTTCGGTGCGTCGGAAGGGTTCGCCGAGTTCTTCCTCCGTCACCCGGAGCAGCTGTCCGTCTTGCAGGGGCCGGTCACCGGTCTGCCCTCGGCAGACGAGTTGCAGGAGCGTCTGCTGGCCTCCGTCGGTGCGCGCGACGGCTTCGCGGAGTCGGGCGACGACGATGC
>JBOGEI010000264.1:0-3899 GCA_050701935.1 Microbacterium sp. | reverse complement strand
GTACTACGGCCTCGACCAGCCGCTCTTCGTGCAGTTCTTCTCCTGGCTGGGCAACATCTTCACGGGCAACCTCGGGTTCTCCTCGCGCGCACAGACGAGCGTCCTCGACCTCACCGCCGCAGCGCTCCCCGTGACGTTCGAGCTCGCGATCTTCTCGATCGTGATCGCTCTCGCCATCGGCATCCCGCTCGGCATGCTCTCCGCGTCGAAGCCCGATTCGGTCCGCGACGGGTTCGGCCAGGTCGTGGGCCTCGCCGGGCTGTCGATCCCCGCCTTCCTGCTCGGGACAGCGCTGCTGGCGGTTCTCGCCTCGTCGTTCGGCTTCAACCCCAACGGCCAGGGCTACGCCACGCTCTTCGAGAACCCGCTGCTGAACCTCCAGCAGATGCTGCTGCCATCGATCGTGCTCGGTTTCGGCATCGCCGCGCCGATCATGCGCACGACCCGCACTGCGGTGCTGGAGATCCGCTCCAACGACTTCATCCGAACCGCCAGAGCCAAGGGCGTACCGCCTCGGCGTCTGCAGATCCGCCACGTGCTCCGCAACGCACTCGTGCCGATCGTCACGATGACCGGCCTGCAGTTCGGCTACCTCCTCGGTGGTGCCGTGGTGGTGGAGCAGATCTTCTCCCTCCCCGGCATCGGACGCCAGGTTCTTCTCGGCATCCAGCAGAAGGAGTACGCGCTCGTGCAGAGCACCGTGCTCGTGATCGCACTCGCCTTCGTCATCGTCAACCTGCTCACCGACCTGCTGTACCGGGTCATCGATCCTCGGGTGCGTGCCGCATGACCGACATCTCTCAGACCTCGGCCCTCGCTCCCGGCGGCGGGCGCACCATGGAGCGCGTGCGTCTCCTGCTGCGCAGTCGCAGCGGCCTCACCGGACTCATCATCGTGGTGCTGCTCGCCGTGCTCAGTCTCGTCTCGGCGTTCGGCCTGCTGCCGTTCGATCCGCTCGCGCAGGATCCGCCGTCGCGCCTGCAACCGCCGTCGGCCGTGCACTGGTTCGGAACCGATCAGTTCGGTCGCGACGTGTTCTCGCGCGTCGCCGCCGGTGTCGCGAACTCCGCGCTGATCTCGGTCGTCGCTGTCGCCTTCGCGACCGTCGTCGGCACGATCTGCGGACTCATCGCCGGCTTCTACCGCGGCTTCTCCGACGGCGCGATCACCGCGGTCACGAACGTGCTGTTCGCCTTCCCGCCGCTGCTGCTGGCCCTGTCGCTGGCGTCGGTGTTCGAGCGCAACTGGTTCACCATCGCCGTGGCCATCGCGATCGTGTACGTGCCGATCTTCATCCGCGTCACCCGAGGCCCCGTGCTGTCGCTGCGCGAGGTCGAATACGTCAAGGCGGCCAAGAGCACGGGTCAGAGCCGCATGGCGACCATGTTCCGCCACGTGCTGCCCAACATCACGTCGATCATCATCGTGCAGGTCACGCTCTCGCTGTCGTGGGCCGTGCTCACCGAGGCGTCGCTGAGCTTCCTCGGACTCGGCACCCCGCCGCCTGCGCCCTCGCTGGGCTCGATGATCTTCGAGGCGCGCACGCTCGTCACGATCGCCCCGTGGACCATGATCGCGCCCGGCGTGATCGTGGTGCTCCTCGTCGTCGGGCTGAACCTGCTCGGCGACGGCCTCCGCGACAGCCTCGACCCCCGGAACAGAGGAAAGCGATGACCATGGAGGATCTCGGCAGACTCGCCACGGAGGCCAGCGATCCCCGCTACGCGGAACTCGATCTGATGAGCGTCGCCGAACTCGCGCAGACCATGAACGAGGCTGATGCCACAGTGCCCGCCGCGGTGCAGCGTGCCCTGCCGCAAATCGTGCCGGCGATCGAGGCCACAGCCGCGCGCATGGCGCAGGGCGGACGCCTGGTCTATGTCGGTGCGGGAACGCCCGGGCGCATCGGAGTGCTCGACGCCTCGGAGTGCCCACCGACGTTCAGCACCCCGCCGGAGCTGGTGTTCGCGATCATGGCCGGGGGACCCGGTGCGATCGTGAACCCGGTCGAGGGCGCGGAGGATGACGCCGAGGCCGGCGCCGCAGCTATCGACGCGGCGGCGATCGGCCCCCTCGACACCGTGATCGGCATCGCGTCGAGCGGACGAACGCCCTACGTGATCGCCGCCGTCCGTCGGGCGCGCGAGCGCGGTGCGCTGAGCGTCGGGCTCTCGTGCAACGTCGGGACCGCGCTCAGCGCGGCTGCGGAGCACGGCATCGAGGTCGAGGTCGGTCCCGAGGTGCTCTCCGGTTCGACCCGACTCAAGTCGGGTACCGCGCAGAAGCTCGTGCTGAACATGTTCTCGACCATCTCGATGGTGCGAAACGGCAAGGCCTACGGCAACCTGATGGTGGATGTGAAAGCCACCAACCACAAGCTGCGCGAGCGGGCGATCCGGATGGTGCAGACCATCGCGGATACTGATCGCGACACTGCGGTGGCCGCCCTGGAGACAACCGCCTACGACGTGAAGCTCGCGTCGATCATGATCCGCCGTGGTGAGGACCTCGCCGCGGCCACCGCACGACTCGACGCGGCCGATGGTCGGCTGCGCACCGCACTGGAGGAGAACTGATGCGCGTCCTCGGACTGATCTCCGGCACCTCGCACGACGGGATCGATGCCGCCGTCGTCGACTTCACGACCAGCGGCGGCTTCACCGCGCACGGCGTCGACCTGCACGGAACGGTGCTCGCGGCGACGAGCGTGCCCTATGCTCCGCAGCTGCGGGCGCGGTTGATCGCGGCCCTCCCGCCGGCGCAGACGACTCTTGCCGAGGTGGCAGAGCTCGACACCCTCATCGGGCAGGCGTTCGCCGAGGTCGCGGCCGACATCGCCGCCGAGGTCGGCGGCGTCGATGCGGTGTGCTCCCACGGGCAGACCGTGTACCACTGGGTCGACGGCGCGCACGCACTGGGCACCCTGCAGATCGGGCAGCCCGCCTGGATCGCCGAGAAGGTCGGCGCGCCAGTGGTGTCCGACATCCGCATCCGCGACATCACGGTCGGCGGCCATGGCGCCCCGCTGGTGTCGTTCCTCGACGAGTTGCTGCTGCGCGGCCGCGCGGGAGTCTCGGGGGCGCTCAACCTGGGCGGCATCTCGAACATGACCGTGGTGCGCCAGGACGGCCTGGTCGCCTACGACATCGGCCCCGCGAACGCGCTGGTCGACGCGGTCATCGTCGAGCATGGGCTCAACCCGCTCGGCTACGACGACGACGCCGCGATCGCCCGCACCGGGCAGGTCGACGAGGCGCTGCTGGCAGCTCTGCTCGCCGATCCGTACTACGCGCTCACCCCGCCCAAGAGCACGGGCAAGGAGCATTTCCACCTGCGGTACGTGCACGAGCACCTGGCCGCGCAGGGCCGCGAGATCGCGGTCGCCGACGTCGTGCGCACGCTCACCGAGCTCACGGTGCGCACGGTCGCGCACGACGTGGAGGCCGCCGGCATCGGGTTCCTGGCCGTGTCGGGCGGTGGATGCCGCAACCCGCTGATCCTCGAGGGACTGCGCGCCGCGCTGCCTGCGACCGACGTCGTGCTGGCCGACGAGCTGGGGGCCGCGGCCGACAGCAAGGAGGCGATCCTCCTCGCGCTCATCGGCTGGTCGACCATGCACGGTGTTCCGGCGATCGTCCCGGGTGGCACCGGTGCACGTGAGCCGCGGATCCTCGGCACCATCACGCCCGGTGTCGGCCCTCTCCAGATGCCCGAGCCCGTGGCATCCATCGACTCCCTCGTGCTCACGGAGGCCGCGGCATCGTGAGCCTCCCGGTGCGCCCCGCCACCCCGGACGACCTGTCCGGGGTGCTCGAGGTGTTCCTCGCGTGCTGGCGTGAGAGCTACCGCGGTGTGCTTTCCGACGCGGCGATCGATGCGATGACCGACGAGCGCGCCGA
>JBOGEI010000263.1:0-3948 GCA_050701935.1 Microbacterium sp. | reverse complement strand
CCTCCGGAGAGGCCTGGAGGACGGTGTCGAGGCGTCCTTGACCGACGATCACGTGCATCTCGCGGCCCAGTCCCGAGTCGCTCAGGAGCTCTTGAACGTCGAGTAGACGGCACCCCTCACCGTTGATCGCGTACTCGCTGGAGCCGTTGCGGAACAGCGTGCGGCTGATCGTGACCTCTGCGTACTCGATCGGCAGAGCGCCGTCCGCATTGTCGATCGTGAGCTGCACTTCGGCTCGACCCAGCGGGCCGCGTGTGGACGTACCGGCGAAGATGACGTCTTCCATCTTGCCGCCGCGCAGGGTTTTCGCGCCCTGCTCGCCCATGACCCAGGCGAGGGCGTCGACGACGTTCGACTTGCCGGAGCCGTTCGGTCCGACGATGCAGGTGACGCCGGGTTCGAATACGAAGCTCGTGGGTTGCGCGAACGATTTGAACCCTTTGAGCGTCAGGCTCTTCAGATGCATGCGGGCACCGCTCGTCCGGGGAGAATCACGCGGCTACGCTACCGGAATTCCGGGCCTGGAGCCTCATCCCGCGCGGGCAGCCGAAGAACCCGGGACCGGCGCGACACGCCGAGAGCAAACACCGGTGCTTGACGTCCGCCGAGTGGATTCGCTACCGTGGCCTCCGGATCGCCACACGAAAGGAGGTTACCGATGATTACGACTCAGCTCAACGCACAGGCCACTGGCCTCGACGCGCCAGCGTACTTTGCGCCGCGCCCTGCGTTCTCGGTAACCGCCGGCGTCCGCATCAGCGCTCTCTCGTAGAACCGCACCCCGAGATACCGGGCCCGTAGTGGGCTCTGTCCGGTCGGCTCTCTCGCGCCCCGTCCCCTGATCCGTACCCCGGATCACGGCTCATCCTCCGCGTTCGGCGGCCACTCTCCGTGGAAACCAGCCAACCCGCTCTCCCGCATCGTTCCCGACCGCCTTCGCGGTCTACGTGCGGTGCTTCCGCATCCATCGCCATCATCCCTTTCGAAGGAACCATCGTGAACAACACGTTGCATCGCAGCGACATCCACCCGCCCGATATCGAGGACCACGAGGTCCTCCAGATCCCCCGCCCCGACGAACTGCGTCGTCTGTCGTTCGCGGATCGCCTCTCCCTCCGGATCGGCCTCTGGCTCTTCCAGAGGGCACAGCGCCCTCGACGTCCGCGCCGCAGCATGCGTATCGATCCGGCAGACATGTTTCTGCTCGGTGAGCAGCGTCATCGTTCGGCCGCGGAGTCGTACGCACTGCTGACGTACGACATGCAGCGCGGAATGCGTTGACGGTCGGCCGATCGTGACGCGTTCCTCCGCCCCCGTGGTTCCTCCGCATCCGCTCGCCTCCTGCCGGCGGATGCGGGGGCCCTCATCTGGGGCAGCACCACAGGCCATTCCACACACCAACTCCGCCCGTCGCGGTACCACTCCCCGATAGACACCCCACGAAGGAAACTCAGATGACGACCGTTGAACCGACGATCACACCGCTGATCGTGCCGGTCTCCTTGGACGCCGACGATGCGGGGGACTTCCTCGCATGCGCCGCACTCAACCGCCAGATCTGCGACGAACTGGTAGGGCTTCCCGACCTCGCCTCCGATGCCGCGCAGATGCTGCCCGAGTGGCAGGACGAGACGGACGCGATCCACCGCGGATTCGTCGCCCGCGTCGGCGAGAAGATCGTCGGCATGATCGTGATGTACATCGCCCAGGAGACGGAAGCGCACGCGATCGAGTTCGACCTTCTCGTGCCGAACGTGCACTGGGGGCGGGGTATCGAGGATGCGCTGCTCGCGCAGGCGGAAGCTGAAGCGCGCGCCCGCGATCGGAACGTTCTGCAGACCTGGAGCCTGCACCGTCCGGTGGAGGCCGAGCGCATGCTCGTGCCGCGCACCGGATGGGGTCGGATTCCCGCGACACCGCTCTCGGACCTCGTCGAGACCGACGGGTACGTACTCGAGCAGGTCGAGCGCAACAGCGAGTATGACCTGCACGGTGATGCCGCCCCGCTGCGTGAGGCCCTCACCGAAGCGAAGGCCTTCGCGGGCGCCGACTATCGGGTCCTGGAGTGGGACATGCCGACGCCGCCGGAACTACGGGACGGCTTCGCGGCCGTGCTGGCACGGCTGTCGACAGATGCCCCCAGCGGTGACATGGACTTCGCCGAGGAGAGCTGGGATGCCGATCGCGTCGTCCGGCGAGAGTCGCGGATCCTGAGCTCGGGGCAGGCAGTGTCGGTCGTCGCCGTGCAGTATGTGCCCACCGGCGAGCTCGTGGCCTACAACGAGCTGGTCATCGCCGCAGACCGCGCCGGCGTCACCGACCAGTACGGCACCCTGGTGAGCAAGGATCACCGGGGCCACCGCCTCGGAATGATCGTGAAGTGCGCCAATCTGCTTCGGTGGCGTGAGCTGATGCCGAACTCGACCGTGGTCTCCACCTTCAACGCCGAGGAGAACCGGCCGATGCTCAACATCAACGAGGCGCTCGGCTTCCTCCCGGTCTCCTACACGGGGGCGTGGCAGAAGAAGCTCTGATGAGCGTGCGGATCCGATCTCATTCTCCGGGATGACGTCGGATCCGCACCATCATCCGCCTGGCCGACGACACCGGACGCACCGGTGACGAGGCTGTAAACATGAACATCCCCGTGATCGAAGCCCATGCCCTCACCAAGAACTTCGGGACGACGCGCGCTCTGGCCGGCGTAGATCTCGCGATCCAACGCGGCGAGTCGGTCGCGATCATGGGTGCTTCCGGTTCGGGGAAGACGACGCTCCTGCACGTGCTGGCGGGCATCACCGCTCCAGACTCCGGGAGCGTCGTATTCCGTCCAGCCGAAGGCGCACCCATCGAGGTCACCGCACTCGGTGAATCCGCACGTTCTCGTCTTCGCCGCGAACGATTCGGCTTCGTCTTCCAGCAGGGACTGCTGATCCCCGAACTCACCGCAGTGGAGAACGTCGCCCTCGCCTCGATGATCAACGGCGTCCGGCGTCAGGATGCGGTGCAACACGCGGCGTCGTGGCTCGCAGCGCTCGGCCTCGCCGGCATGGAGGACCGACGCATCGGCGAGCTCTCCGGTGGACAGGCGCAGCGCGTAGCCATCGCCCGCGCACAGGCGACCGGTGCAGAACTCGTCTTCGCCGACGAGCCCACCGGCGCCCTGGACACCCACACCTCATCCGAGGTCATGGATGCACTCCTGTGGTCGACGACCGGGCAGGGACGAACCCTCGTCGTCGTCACCCACGACCCGGATGTCGCCGCCCGCTGTACCCGTACGATCGCCGTGCGCGACGGACGGATCATCTCCTCGGCGGTGGCCGCATGAACCGGAACGTGCTGGCGCTGCTCCTGCGCCCCGCACCGGGACAGAACAGCGTTCTCGCACTGCCCGTCGTCGCTTTCGCCATCGTGACGGCCTTGGTGCTCACCGTGATCGGGGGCGCCCAGTCATTCTGGGGTTGGACGGATGAGTATGCGGCCCTCTACCAAGGCCTCGCCGCGATCGCGCTCGTGCTCCTGGTCGTTCCTCTGATGTCGCTCGGGGGCGCAGCGGCGAGGCTCTCGGCCCGACGCCGCGACGAAAGACTCTCCACCCTCCGTCTGCTCGGGGTCTCCCCCGCAGGGGTCACCTTCGCCACGGTCGTGGAGTCGGTTCTCGTGGCCGCCGTGGGGGCGGTCATCGGAGTGGTCGGGCATATCGCGATCAGTCCCCTCATCGGACTGATTCCGTTTCGAGGTGAGCCGCTCGGGTTCTCGGCGGTCGTGCTCCCGCCGCTGCAGACGGGCATCGTCATCGCCGCGGTCCTCGTGCTCGCGGCGACCAGCGCCGTCATCGGCCTCCGGCGCGTCGTGATCTCGCCCCTCGGCGTGCGCACGCGGACCGAGGTGTCGAAGGTGCACTGGATGCGCGCCCTGATCGGCGCGGGGGCGATCGCGATCGCC
>JBOGEI010000262.1:0-4000 GCA_050701935.1 Microbacterium sp. | reverse complement strand
GCAGACGTACTGGCCGACCGGCGCGGGCGCACCCAACGGCGCAAGGGCGGCTTCTCCCGCACGGGAGAACGCCTGCACCGCGGAGTCGCCCTCGAGTGCCGCGTAGACCACATCGAGGGTCGGATGCTGCGCCAGCCACGACGGTGACGGGGTCTCGACCACGGCGCCGCGGTAGGCGAGGGTCGAGGCCTCGCGTCCTTCGTCCCCCGCGAGCAGACCGATACCTTCGGCCGAACCGTCCATCGCGGCTCCGTAGCCGCCGAGCCAGAAGCGCGTCACGGGCGCGGGTCAGTCGAGCAGACCGTGGCGGACGATGACCTGGTCGCGCTCCGGGCCGACGCCGATCACCGAGATGCGCGTGTTGCTCATCTTCTCGAGAGCGAGCACGTAGTCCTGCGCGTTCTGCGGCAGGTCTTCGAAGGTGCGCGCGACCGAGATGTCTTCGTTCCAGCCGGGGAAGTACTCCAGGATCGGCTTCGCGTGGTGGAAGTCGGTCTGGTTCACCGGCACCTCGTCGAAGCGCTCTCCGTCGACGTCGTACGCGACGCACACCGGGATCTGCTCGAGCCCGGTGAGGATGTCGAGCTTGGTGAGCACCAGGTCGGTGATGCCGTTGATGCGCGTCGCGTAGCGCGTGATGGGAGCGTCGTACCAGCCCACTCGGCGCGGACGGCCGGTCGTGGTGCCGAACTCGAAGCCCTGCTTGCGCAGCCACTCGCCCTGCTCGTCGAAGAGCTCGGTCGGGAAGGGGCCGGAGCCGACGCGGGTCGTGTATGCCTTGACGATGCCGACGATGCGGTCGAGCGCGCCGGGGCCCACTCCCGCACCGGTGGCCGCGCCGCCGGCCGTCGCCGAAGACGACGTCACGAACGGGTAGGTGCCGTGGTCGATGTCGAGCATCGTCGCCTGGCCACCCTCGAACACGACGACCTCGCCGCGTTCCAGGGCCTGAGCGATCAGGTACCCGGTGTCGGCGACCATCGGCCGCAGCCGCTCGGCGTACGACAGCAGGTCTTCTACGACCTCGTCGGCGGTGATCGCGCGGCGGTTGAAGATCTTCACCAGCAGGTGGTTCTTCTGGTCGAGGGCACCCTCGACCTTCTGACGCAGGATGTTCTCGTCGAACAGGTCCTGCACGCGGATACCCACACGGTTGATCTTGTCGGCGTAGGCCGGGCCGATGCCGCGACCGGTCGTTCCGATCATGCGCTTTCCGAGGAAGCGCTCGGTGACCTTGTCGAGCGTGCGGTGGTACTGCGTGATGATGTGCGCGTTGGCGCTGACCTTGAGGCGCGAGACGTCGATGCCGCGGGCGGCGAGCGCCTCGAGCTCGAAGAAGAGAACCTCGAGGTCGACCACGACGCCGTTGCCGATCACGGGCGTCACGCCGGGAGAGAGGATGCCGGAGGGCAGCAGGTGCAGTGCGTACTTCTCATCACCGACGACGACGGTGTGTCCGGCGTTGTTACCGCCGTTGAACTTCACCACCCAGTCGGTGCGCTCACCGAGAAGATCGGTGGCCTTGCCCTTTCCTTCGTCGCCCCACTGCACGCCGACGATAACGATTCCTGGCATGGGTAACCCCCTGGCTTTCGCCGGGTTTGCACCGGCCGATGAGCTGGCCCTCTTCGGGCGGTCCCATCCTATCGGGAGGGCTTCGGTGCGCCCTTTCGGCAGACTCCCATCGCAGTCTCTGCCGTTCCCACGAACTCGGAACGACAGAAACTGCGACAGGAGAGGACAACGCGTTCGCCCTGATGGTCCTCTACGGTGCGGTCACCCAGGGGGCGCCGACCGTCCACGCAGCGTCGGGAATGTAGTTCTGCGTGTCATCCGCATTCGGAATACCCGCCCACCAGGAGGCACCGCCGTAGACGAGACCGTTCTTGTAGCTGCGCAGCACGCGCCACGAGTCGCCAGAGATACTGAAGGTGAATCCCTTCCCGAACGCGGCGTCCTCGGCGCACCAGGTGGCACGGTACGGAACCGTCGGAGCCGTCACCGAGATGCCGGCACCGATGTTCATGTAGAGGTAGTGCCCCGGCGCCGACAGCGACTCGAAGCTGTAGCACTGCGGGTTCGCGAGGCCCTGAACCACCCGGAAGGTGGCATCCGTTCTCGCATTCAGCGGCGATGCGTCAGTGACCATCGGGATCGTCGCCTGTGCACCACCCGCTGCCGCCGAGAGCGACTTCCCTGCATCCGCAGTGCGGAGCGAGATGAGGCTTCCCACAGGAGCGACGTCGTACCGCATCTTCGTCGCGTTGCGGTACCGCCACTGCTGCTGCGGCGACGCGGACGAGGGCGCGGAGAGCCCCACCGTGCTGGCCGTCGGTGCGGCCAGCGCCCTATTCGACCCGGCGTTGAGGATGGTGACCGCTCCGGAGGGAAGCGTGGTGAAAGACCAGCGCTGCGTGGCGGCGGTCAGATCGCACGGAGCCTGCACGACAGCGCTGCCCGCTGCATCGGCGCTACCGAGGCACAACGACCGCGTGACGGTATTGCGCAGCGCGAACGATCCCGTCCCTGCGTCGAGCAGCTCCCACTGACGCACCTGCCAGACCTCGGAGCATCCGACGGCCACGATGACGGCACCGGCAACGGCGCTGCGGTCCTTCGCCGTCAGGCACTTACCGCCCTGAGCGACGCTCTCGAGCTCCAGCACCTGTGCGGCAGCCAGCGTCGGAGGCGCCCAGGCCTCGCCGATGGTCCACGCGGTGTCGGGGACGAAGTTCTGCGTGTCGTCGGCGATCGGGATGCCGGCGTACCAGGAAGCTCCACCGTAGACGAGGCCGTTCGCGTGGCTGCGCATCACGCGCCACGAGTCCGTCGCCGTCGAGAAAGTGAAGCCCTGACCGAAAGCAGCGTCTTCCGCACACCACGTCGCGCGATACGGAACCGTGGGAGCGCTCACCGTGACGAGCCCGCCGATGTTCATGGTGAGGTACTGCCCCGGAATCGTGAGCGACTCGAAGCTGTAGCACTGTGCGTCGGCCAGGCCCGCCACGACGCGGAAGGTCGAAGCTGCACGAGTCGCCAACGGTGAGGTCGCGACGACATCGCTGACCTTCACCTGCGCCGAGGTCGCCCCGGCGACTACGGATTTGCCTCCGACTGCGGTGCGCAGCGAGACGTGGCTTCCGATCGTCGCGACGTCGTAACGCATCTTGGTGATGTTGCGGAACTTCCACCGATCGGCGTCCGCCCCCGTGTCAGCCCGCAGCGAGAGAGTGGTCGCGGTCGGCGCGGAGAGGACGTTGCCGGAGGCGGCGTTGACGATGCTCACGGCACCGGCGCGCTGCTCGCGGAAAGTCCACTGCTGCTTCGCGTCGGTCGTGGCACACACAGCCTGCACGACGCCCGTGCCGGCTGCATCGGCCGCGATGCACTTGTCGCGGTTCACATAGTTGCGAAGAGCGAACACGGTCGGGGTGACCTCGACCAGCTCCCAACGGCGCTGCTGCCAGACCTCTGTGCAACCGACTCCGACGACGACGTTGCCCACGCCGGTGTTCCGGTCCTTCGTGGTCACACAGACGCCCGCCTGCGCGATGTTCT
Source organism: Microbacterium sp. (assembly GCA_050701935.1). Classification (GTDB taxonomy): domain Bacteria; phylum Actinomycetota; class Actinomycetes; order Actinomycetales; family Microbacteriaceae; genus Microbacterium. The sequence continues at coordinate 442 of JBOGEI010000262.1, read as the reverse complement.
CGATCTCCAGCACCTGACCTGCGCTGATCCCGGGGAGCTTCCGCCCGTTCTCGATGGTCGTGGTGACCCACGGTGCGATGGCGTCGCCACGGGTCGCGATGGTCGAAGCGGTGCCCGCAGCGATGCCGGAGCCGTAGCAGCCGGCCTGAGACGCCTGGGATGCGACCGCGACGAGCGTCTTTGCGCCGTTGATCGTGCGGACCCCTGGGGCGCCCCCATCACCGAGGCAGAGAGATGCACCGGATGCCGCGGTCGTCACAGTTGCAGCGCCGATAGCCGTGACCGGATAGGTGTTCGTGCGGGACGCAAGCGGGACCCACACGTTGTTCGTGCGGCCGAAGCCCGTGAACGCGACATCCTGCCCCGCGACCGGAGCGGTCGTCGCGATCGGCATCGGGGTGATGTCATCCACCGGGGTCTCCAGCTTCGCCAGCACCGCGTC
>JBOGEI010000261.1:0-4016 GCA_050701935.1 Microbacterium sp. | reverse complement strand
CGCGGCGGCTGCGGCCCCGCGCGTCGCGTCGTACTGCGCGCGGGACTCCTCGATGGCCGGATGGTTCGCGAGCGCCCAGTCGCCGATGGTCTTCGCGATCGGGATGAGGGTCTCGCCGCGTGCGGTCAGCTCGTACTCCACGCGCGGCGGCACCTCGGCGTAGGCTGTGCGGCTGATCAGTCCGTCGCGCTCGAGTTGGCGGAGCGTCAGGGTGAGCATCCGCTGCGAGATGCCGGGGATGTGCCGGAGCAGCTCGCTGAAGCGCAAGCGATCTTTCCGGAGGGTGGCGATGACCAGCAGCGACCATTTGTCGCCCACGCGGTCGAGCACCTCGCGGATCACGCGACCGGCGTTCTCATCGATCGAGCAGGAGCTCTCGTAGCCGGGGAAGCCGGCGAGCGCGGACTCGTCGATGCGCCCCAGTGACATCGGTGTGCCTTTTGCAGTCGTCATCCGCATGCTCCATTGTGGTGATGATCGGTCGGTTACTGATCGTAACAAAGACACAGAATGGAACCTCGGATGCTCATCGCACTCTGGATCGTCAACGGGTTGCTCGCCCTCGCCATGCTCGGCGGCGGCTTCATGAAGCTCGTCACCCCGAAGGCGACGCTCGCCACACGCGGCATGGCGTGGACCGAGGACTTCTCCGCCGGGTCGATCAAGGCCATCGCAGCTCTGGAGGTCGTCGGTGCGTTCGGGCTCATCCTTCCGCTGGCCACCGGGATCGCCCCGATCCTCGCCGCTCTCGCGGGCACCGGGATCGCGATCATCATGATCGGCGCGGTCATCGTGCACCTGCGTCGCAAGGAGTTCGCCGCCCCAGCGCTCGTGCTGGCCGTGCTGGGAGTCGCGAGCGCGGTGCTCGGCTTCCTCCTCGTGCTCTGATCCATCCGCCGGGAGCGGGCCGTCCGCTCGGGAAGAGGGCCAAGATGGAGTGGTGGCCGTCCCTCTCTCCGACCTGACCAGCATGCCCGAGCCCCAGCAGGTGTACGCCGCCGACGGCACCCGACTCGCGACCTACACCTGGGGCGAGCTCGATGCCCCGGTCGTGGTGATCGTGCACGGCTTCGCGTCGAACGCGCGCGACAACTGGGTGCTCACCGGGTGGGTGCGCGAGCTCACGCGCGCGGGCTATCGCGTGCTGGCGCTGGATCAGCGCGGGCACGGGCTCAGCGAGAAGCCGCACGACCCCGACGGCTACCGGATCCGCACGCTCGTGACCGATGTCGAGACCGTGATGGACACGTACCTCGTCGACGACGCCTTCTACATCGGATACTCGCTCGGCGCCCGCGTGGGCTGGGAGGTCGTGCGCGAGCTGCCGCACCGCATAGGACGCGCGGTGCTGGGAGGGGTGCCCGACGGCATCCCTCTGGCACGCCTCGACCTCGATCAGGTGCGGGCCTACATCGCTGACGGCACGCCAGTGGCCGATCAGACGACGCAGAACTACATCGCACTCACCGAGCGGGTGCCGGGCAACGATCTGCAGGCGCTGGTCGCGCTCGCGGAGGGCATGCGCGCGTCGGGCCTCATCGACCCCGATCCCTCGGATGCGCCGACCCGGCCGATCCTGTTCGCCACCGGGTCGGAGGATGCGATCATCGAGGGCTCACGGGCGCTGGCCGCAGCCGCCCCCGACGGACGGTTCTTCGAGATCCCGAACCGCAACCACTTCAACGCGCCCGGGTCGCGCGACTTCAACGAAGCGGCTGTGGCGTTCCTCGCCGAGAAGTAGCCCGCTCACGAGGAATGGCCCGGTCGATACGACCGGGCCATTCTCGGTTACGCCTCAGACCGCAGCGGCCTCGTCGCGCTTCGGCAGCACCCATCCCGCACGCGGGAAGTGGCAGGTGTAGCCGTTGGGGTACTTGATCAGGTAGTCCTGGTGCTCCTCCTCGGCCTGCCAGAACGGGCCCTCGGGCTCGATCGTGGTGACAGCCTTCGCCGGCCACAGGCCCGAGGCGTCGACGTCGGCGATCGTGTCCCGCGCGACCGTCTCCTGCTCAGGGGTGAGCGGGAAGATCGCCGAGCGGTAGCTCGATCCGACGTCGTTGCCCTGACGGTCCTTGGTCGAGGGGTCGTGGATCTGGAAGAAGAACGCGAGGATGTCGCGGTACGTCGTCTTCGTCGGGTCGAACACGATCTCCACGGCCTCGGCGTGGCCGGGGTGGTTTCGGTAGGTGGCGTGCTCGTTCGAGCCGCCGGTGTAGCCGACCCGGGTATCGAGCACGCCGGGCTGGCGACGGATCAGGTCTTCCATGCCCCAGAAGCAGCCGCCGGCGAGGACGGCGGTCTCGGTCCCAGGGGTGCGGGTGATGGTTCCGGTGTCGCTCATGACTGCTCCTCGGTGGTGTCGGAAGTTGCGGGGGTGTCGGTGGTGGGATGTGCGAAGAGGGGACTGTAGCGACCGTACCCTTCCTCCTCCAGCCTGTCAGCCGGGATGAAGCGGAGGGCCGCGGAGTTCATGCAGTAGCGCAGCCCGCCTTGGTCGCGGGGTCCGTCGTCGAACACATGGCCGAGGTGGCTGTCGGCGCTCGCCGAACGAGCCTCGGTGCGCGTCATCCACAGCTTGCGGTCGGTGCGCGTGGTCACGGCGTCGGCGTCGATGGGCTTGGTGAAGCTCGGCCATCCCGTGCCGCTGTCGAACTTGTCGGTCGACGAGAACAGCGGCTCGCCCGAGACGACATCGACGTAGATGCCGTCGTCGTGGTTGTTCCAGTACGCGTTGCGGAACGGCGGCTCGGTCGCGTCCTGCTGCGTCACCTCGTACTGCAGGTGCGTGAGGCCGCTGACGGCCTCGGGGGTCTTGCCGTAGTCGTTCGACATGATCTGACTCCTTGTCCGACGTCGCTGGCTGCGGCGTCATAGAAGGAGAACCGACGAGCGGTCCGATTTGGTCCCGCGGCCCTGGGAGCGCGCTGTGAGTTTCAGCCGACTCGATAGAGTTGCCTCCGCACTGCACACCTTCCGAGGGGGAACCGCCCATGTCCGTAGGACTGCTCGCCGTCGTCGACGACATCCTGAGCGCCGCGATGAAGGCTTCGGCGAAAGCGGCGGGCGTCGTGATCGACGATGCCGCGGTCACCCCGCAGTACGTGCAGGGCCTCACCCCCGCCAGGGAACTGCCCGTCGTCGGCAAGATCGCCCTCGGGTCGCTCGCGAACAAGTTCCTGATCATCATTCCGGCGGCGTTGCTGCTGACCGCGTTCGCGCCGTGGGTGCTGCCGTACCTGCTCATCCTCGGCGGCGCATACCTGTGCTTCGAGGGTGCGGAGAAGGTGCTGGAGTGGTTCGGCGTACAGCACGGTCACGCCGACGAGGGTGCCCGCGATGAGAGAAAGCTCGTGCTGGGCGCCGTGCGCACCGACCTGATCCTCTCGACGGAGATCATGCTCATCTCGCTGGCGAGCCTCGAGAAGGGGCTCGACATCTGGGCGACGCTGGCGATCCTCGCCGTGATCGCCCTCCTGATGACCGGGGTGGTCTACGGCGCCGTCGCCCTGCTGGTGAAGATCGACGACATCGGTCTGAAGATGGCGAAGAACCCGGTGCAGCGTGTGCGCCACACCGGCACGAGGATCGTGCGATCGATGCCCGCGGTGTTCCGCTTCATCAGCATCCTCGGCACCGTCGCGATGCTCTGGGTCGGCGGTCACCTCGTGCTCGTGAACCTCGGTGAGGTGGGGCTGCACTTCACCACCGACATGCTGCATGCGATCGAGGGCGCGCTGGAGCCGCTCGGCGGATTCGTGGTGTGGGTGGTCGAGACGATCGTGTCGGCGATCGCGGGGCTCGCGCTCGGCCTGCTGATCGTCGTAATCGTGCTCGGCATCGCGCGGCTGTTCGGCAAGACCCCCAGCTTCCACGAGGGCGAGGAATCCCCCGCCGACGTGCACGTCTGAGCCGCACCCCCCACACGACTCACGCCGCGATGTCGTAGCGCGCCCTGCCCCCGAGTCTCGGCCTGCGTTTCGGATCGACGTTCGGCGGTGGGATGAGCCACACCCGCG
>JBOGEI010000260.1:0-4108 GCA_050701935.1 Microbacterium sp. | reverse complement strand
TCGCCGTCGGCCACATCACCCGTCGTGCCGGCTCCGCGATCGCCATCGTCCTCGCCGTCCTCTACGCGCCGGCCATCGTGTCGCTCATGCTGGCCGACCCCATCCGCGGATTGGTGCAGCGGGTCTCCCCGATGATGGCCGGGCTCGCCGTCCAACGAACGGTCGAGCGTGTGGACAGCGTGCCGATCGGGCAGCTGGCAGGCCTCGCAGTTGCCGTCGCGTGGGCGACGGCTGCCGTGTTGGTCGCGGTGTGGCTCGTCCGAAGGCGTGACGCGTGAGCCGTTCGACCTGACACGGGGGATGGTCCTCCACTGCTCCCTTCGCTCGCGCGTTTCCGCAGATCAGACGTGGCGGAGGCGAAGGGAACGCTGTAAGAACCCGAACGCGGCAGGCCCGGTGGTCTGCGTGGGCGCCCGGCACTGGGGCCACGTCGACTGATCCACTTGCGCCTCATCTGGGCTTCCTCTTGGAGCTCGCAGCCTCACACGAGCCGAACGAGGCCGCCGTCCCTGGTGGTTGGACGGCTTGGCCCTTAGGACCTCGGGAAAGGTCCGACGGCTGTTGCGCCTCCGTCGACGACGAGGCTCTGGCCGGTGATGTACGAGGAGAGCGGCGAGGCGAGGAAGACGGCGGCGTCCGCGACCTCATGCGCGGACGCTGCTCGGCCCATCGGTATCCAGTCGAGCTCGGCCAGGGCCTGAGCCGCCTCGGCGACCGGGGTCGCGACCGGGCCGCAGCTGACGACGTTCATGCGGATCCCGTCTCCGCCGTACTCGGCCGTGACCGATCGAGCAAGGCTCGCCAGCCCGCCTTCGCGGCGCCGTACGCAGCCTGCATCGGACTGCCGGCGACGGCCGTGATCGAGCCGACGCTGACGATCGTCCCGCCTGTGCCCTGCTCGAGGAACATGCGCAGCGTTGTCCGGACGGCGCGTGCGACATAGTGCAGGTTGACGTCGAACATGAGGTTCCAGTCCTCATCGGTGGTCTCGTGGATAGGTGCCGCGGGAACGAAGGCGAGCTGCCCGCCCACGACCGTTACGAGGATGTCGAGCCCGCCGAGCTCGCGCGCGGCTTCTCCGACGACGCGGTCGAGGTCGGCGCGCGATCTCACGTCTCCCACGAGGGCGATAGCCTCGACACCCGCTGCGGCTCCATCTGCCGCCGCCTCGTCGGCGCGTTGTCGATCGACGTCCACGACCGCAAGGCGCTACCGGCCGCAGCCAACGCATGGGTGATCGCGCGACCGATGCCGCCACCCCCGCCGCCGACGACCAGCGCGCGTTTCCCCTCGAGCACCTGTCCCACGGTCGCGATCCTAGAGGAGGTGTGTCGACCCGGGATGCGGGTGACCGGGACCCGACCGCCTGGTCGAGAGAGCCACGCCGATGAGCAGTTCGAACCGAGCCAGACTTGCGTCACTCACGTCATCAGGCCGTAGATGACTCCGAGTGCGCCAAGGGCCGTCGACAGTAGCAACGTTCGCCGCGTACTGGGAGTCGGCGCGAGTTTGTAGGCGAGCACCACCGCGCTCATGACGACGATCCAGCCCAGATTCGCCATTCCGATCACCACCATCGCGACCATCAGTGCGGCGCTGCATCCGATGCAGCTGAGGCCGTACTTCACGCCGACGACCGTCGCACTTCGCATGAGGTTGAACGGGAGCGGCCCGTGGAGAGCACACAGCTCTCGGCACCTCGCCTCGCTCGCCCGCTTGATCGGCGTCACTCCATAGAGGGCCGCCAGCGCGAGAGCGGCTGCGCCGACAAGGCGCTGATCGAACCAGGTCACCGGGACCACAGCCCAGACGAGGTAGCAGGCGATGCCGAACGCGAGCCAGATCGACAGATACGTGGCTCCGAGCACGCCCGTCGCGGTTTGCCACCCCCGCCGTCCCTCTGTATTCCGGGCGAACTCGAACACGAGCGGCAGCGCCGACGGCAGCATCATCGCCGCCATCATCACGGTCCAGCTGGCGGCAAAGGGTCCGAGGCTTCCGGGGCCCATCGCCATCCCGTCCATGGACCGAGACTGCTGAACCATGAGCCACCACGCGACGGCGGCGACGGCAAGGAAGGCCAGCGCCGTCAAGGCTGGAGGGGCGATCTCGACGTGGACAGCACGCGGTTCACCCGGCGGGGCAGCAGCCCAGAGGCGACACGCGGGGCAGAATCCGCGCTGCCTAGTTGGTCTGATCAGCCCGACGGCCGAGAGCGCCTGGCTGAGTGACATCAGTCTGGATACTCGTCCCGGCGGCGGAGCCAGCCGTCCAGCCCGGCATCGCCCTCGTCTCGGCCCTTCGGAACCAGGTCCATGTAGTGGTAGGCGACATTGAGCATGTCCAGGCCTCGCTCGTATGTCGAGTACGTGTGGTAGACGTGCTCACCGTCCTTGAGGAAGACGCTGATCCCTGGCGCCTCCGACCCCGACCACGGGGTCGGCCGGTAGTTGTACTCGACCTCACCCGCATCCAGTTCATCGGGCGTGAACGAGACCCCATGGTCGAAGTTGAAATCGCTGCCCGCGGAGGAGTACCAGGGGAACGTCCAACCCATGCGCTTCTTGTACGCGACCAGCTTCGCGTACGGTGCGCGCGACACGGCAGCCATCGTGATGTCGCGATGGTTCAAGTGGACCGTGATGCCGTTGAAGTTGTCCATCCAGAACGAGCAGGCATAGCACGCCGCATCGGTCGTCCACGTCGTGTGCTCTCCTGCAGTCTCCGGATCGAACATCGCGTGATAGACGACCAGCTGGTTCCGCCCTTGGAAGACCTCGCTCAGCGTCTGCCGACCTTGGTCGCCTTCGAAGACGTACTCGGTCTCGACGAGCTCCCACGGGAGGTCGCGACGCTCCCTGCTGAGCTGATCGCGAAGCCTGGTGAACTCCTTCTCCTTGGCGAGGTGCTTCTTCCGAGCCGTGAGCCATTCGTCGTGTGTCACGACCTTGTGAGTTGCCATCCGCCCTCCTACGTGCGCCCTATCCAGCCGCGGCGGTTGTCCGGTATGAATGACCTAACCGCGTCGAGATACGTCGCCGGAACACTTCGAGATATCTCTCGAGGTCCCCCGTCTTGAATGTTGGCCATGAGCCGGTCTACTACTCGGCTGCTCACTGCGCAAACATGCAGGCGTTTCGGAACAACTAGTTGTCTTTCGGCTAGATCTTCCTCGACAGGTCAACTACTGAGCGCGAATGCGTGCCACCCACGATGGACGACATCGGCGGCGGTCAGGAGGTGGTGTCAGCCATCACGCGTTCCTCAGCAGAACGTCTAGGACTTGCGGGTTGGGGGTAGGTTCGGGGCGTCGGAACAAGGGGAGGCGCGCCCATGACGAACGATCGTAGGGAGATCGAGGGAGACCCCATCCCCAACGGGCGGGACTACAGCCTGATGACCGTCATCGCGGTGATCGCGGTGGGTGGCATCGCGTTCACGGTGCTGTCGATCTGTGGTGTGATCGGACCGGGCAGCGGATCCTCACCGCGCGACCAGGCCAACGCTGAGGCGCTCCCCATGCCTGGCGGGGTAGAACTCAACGTCGCTCAGGAGGGCCAGGGCCGGTTCGAGCTGGCCGTTCATCGCACAACCTTGCGGAAGGGTCCGGCGAACGCAAGGATCGAGCCGACCAAGCAGGACGAGGGCACCGATCCGGTCGACGGGACCGAGCCGCCGGCGAGCGAGGAGCCACCTGGCAACACGACGGGGGAGGCCCCGGCTCCCGTAGCGGACGACTCGGGCGGCGCTGTGGAGGGCGTGGTCGAGACCGTCACGGACGAGCCGATCACCGTTGAGGTTGCCGACGTCACCGTCGAAGTGGACGTCCCCGAGCTGCCGGTGGACCTGCCCGACGTCGAGCTGCCCGTCGACCTGCCCGACCTGCCGTGAGCGAGGACGTCGACTCGGTCGGCCACACCCGGTGCAGCATGAGGCGTTCATCCTTTTGGCTCAACGAGTACTTGGGTTTGTCGTACTCGGTCGGTCGTTGTTCCATCCACGCAGGCCGGGATCTGGGGAGTGATCGGGCTTATCAGGATCAGCACTCGCGCGGGCGATGGCCAGCGTAGCTCAGCACGAGCGCCAAGTAGGGTCGGCGAGTGTGACC
>JBOGEI010000259.1:0-4204 GCA_050701935.1 Microbacterium sp. | reverse complement strand
CCCGAAGACGTCAAGGTCGAACGCGTCGCTGCCGAGCACGCCGAGATCGCCCGGGACCTCGCCGACGGCGACATCCCCGGCGCCGTCGAAGCGCTCAAGCTCAACTGGATGCACGGCATGCAGCGCATCCTCGACAACGCCACGAGCAGCTACTTCACGGCCTAGCGCGGGGCGAGACCTGCAGCCGCTTCGCCAACTGGTGGTCGGCGTATGGAGAGGTGGAGAAGCGCGCCGCGGCTTCGTAACCGAGCCGCTGGTAGAGCCGATGCGCCTCGACGAGGTCGTTGCGAACGGTCAGTCGGAGGGTCTGAAGACCACGCCGAGCGCTCACCGATTCGAGTTCGTCGATCAGCGAGCGACCGACGCCATGCCCGCGTGCGGCGGGATCGATGTACACCCGCGTGATTTCACCCGCTCCCGATCCGACGAATCGAACGCCTCCGCAGCCGACCACCTGGGCGCCGTCTCGAACAACGAGCAGGAATCCGGTGTCATCCCGGAGGTCGTCACTCGGGTCGCTCTCCATCTCCTGCTTCACCTCCGCCGCGGTGGCTGGCCGACCCCAGTAGCGACCGATGACCTCCGCGAAGAAGGACTCCAGGATCACTCGGCCTTCCGGCGAGCGCGGGTCTTCGAGCGTGATCGTGCGCGGTTCCTTCACCGCATCAGCTAATCAGGTCCACCGGGCCGGCGAGGTCGGATGCCGTCAGCTGAGCTGCACGGCGAGGTCGATGAACAGCGCGGCGGACCAGCCGAACGCGGTGGTGGCCGTGCGCGCTTTCTGACCGGTGTGCGGGTTGAAGTATTCGTGCGGACCACCGCCGTGGATCACCAGCGCAACGGTCTGCTCCCGCAGCTCCCGCGCCCGCTCGGCGTAGCCCGAAGCCTCGAGCCCTTCCGCGATGAGCATGCTCGTGTTGACCCACACCGGACCGCGCCACATCCGCTCGTCCGAGAAGTCGGGATCCGAGGCGGCGACCGTCGGCAGCCCCCAAGCGAGGGCGAACCGAGCGGGATCGTCGACGGCCGCACGCAGCTTCTCGGCGATGGGAGTCGGCAGGGTGCCGGTGAGTAACGGCATCAGCCCGACAACCGTGTCGCTGAGCTGCGGCTCCCCGCCGCCGTAGGCGAGGAACCGACCGCGCTCGGGGTCCCACATGCGCAGCAGCAGCTCCTGCGTGGCCTCGGCCCGCGCACGCAACCGCGCCACGTCGGCAGTCGGCTCGTACCGTTCGAGCAGTGACGCGAGCTCCAGATCCTGCCGCACGAGATACGCCCCGAGATCAGGAGCCGCGGTCGGGAGCGGACCGTCGAAGATCGGACTGTCGTCGAGGCCCGAGGAGTACGGATGCCCGTACTCCGGCATCCCGTCGTGGTCGAGATCGCTCCCGGCGAACCACCAGTCCTGCGAACGGACGATGCGGGCCAGCTGCGTTCTCGCATAGTCGGGGGCGTCCTCGGCCTCGAGCACCTTGCGCAGCGCCCAGGCGGCGAGCGGTGGCTTCGTCAGCGGCACCGGGGCACTCGGATCGGCGATCTGCGAGCCGGCGCGACGCAGGTTGGCGCGGTCGCTCTCCGGCAGGTCGTCGCTCGTCGCCAGCACCCCGAGCTCGTGCACCACGTCGGGCAGCTGCCCGTCGGGCTGCGGGAAACGGAACGCGATGTCGAGCTGCTCACGGGCGAGCTCCGGATCGCCGTGTCGCAGCCCCACCGCGATGAAGTAGGCGTCCCACTGCCATAGGCCGACGTAGCCGATCTTCGACGGGACGATGGCCCTGGCATCGCCGAGCGACGGCAGTTCGACGATGTTCGCGCCGAGCACCCACCAGCAGAACGCGGTCATCTCCTGCAGGTCTTCGCGCACGACAGGGCACTTGGCGAACCACTCCCGCCAGATCTCCCCTGTCGCGGCGAGCGCCGCTGCGTGATCGCCGGGCTCGGTCGAGACGCTGTGATCGACCGCGATCCTGACGCGGATGCCGTCGCCGAGCAGATGCTCCTCGACTCGCTCATCCGGACGCCGCAGTCGCACACGCAGCCCCGGTTCGCCTCCGAGACTCAGCGTCGACGGATCGGCGAAGGTCAGCGTCGCCGCGGCAGCGCCGAACGTCACCTGCGCCGGAAGCACATCCGTCACCGGAAGCACCTCACCCGAGGCATCCACCACGATCACTGCGTCCAGCACCCGGCATTCCGACAATCGCCGCTCGTACTCCGAGGTGTGCACGCGCACCCCCTCGCCGTCGTCCGAGCGGAACACCAGCACGCGCGAGCGCGGCAGTGTGAACGGTGCGGAGAGCAGATCGAGGTGGCGCCCGGCGAGGGCCGCTGCATCCGTCATCATCGTCCTCCGAGTCCGGACGCGGCCATGCTGTTGAGGATCTTCCGCTGACCGATCACGAACACGATCAGCATCGGCACGGTCGCGATCGCCGAGGCCGCCATCACGAGTCCGTAGTTGATCGAACCCTGCTGACCCTCGAAGGCGTTCAGCAGCAGCGGCACCGTGAACAGGTCGGGCGAGTTCAAGAGCACGAGCGGGAACAGGAACGCGTTCCAGACATCGAGCGCCACGATGATGCTGAGCGCCGCGAGTCCAGGCTTCAGATTCGGGAGCACGACGCTCCAGAAGATCCGCCAGCGACCGGCGCCGTCGACGATGGCCGCCTCTTCGAGCTCACGCGGCAGAGCCAGCACGAACTGCCGCATCAGGAACACGGCGAAGGGGTTCGCCATGATGCCCGGAACGATCAGCGCGAGGTGCGAGTCGACCCAGCCGAGGTTCGACATCAGCAGATAGAACGGGATCAGCGTCACCTGCTTCGGGATCATCTGCGTCGCCAGGAAGACGATGAAGAGCACCTTGCTGCCGCGGAATCGGATGCGCGCGAACGCATAGCCGGCCATCGAGGCCGTGAGCAGGGTGCCCACCACCACGAGGATCGCGATGTAGGCGCTGTTCAGGTAGGCCTGTCCGAACGGCACCGCGTTCCACGCCTGGGTGTAGTTGTCGAAGGTCCAGGGGTCCGGGAGGAACTGGAGCGGGTTCTTCAGCAGCTGCGGGAGCGTCTTGAACGAGGTCAGCAGCATCCAGATGAACGGGAAGACCATGCCGATCCCGGCGACGACGAGCACGACGTGCAGCACGGTCGAGCCGAGCCGACGGCGTGCGCGATCTACGGCAGGACCACCACGGCCACGCGGGCGATAGCCGGGCGCGGTGATCGCGATGGTGGAGTCGGTCGCCGGGGCGGGATCGGTCAGCGGAGGCGTCTGGATGCTCATGCGGGGTCATCCTCGTAGTGGACGAACTTCTTCTGCGCGCCGAACTGCACGGCGGTGATGACGAGGGTGAGCACGAGCAGGATGATGCTCGCGGCGCTCGATGGGCCGAACTCGAAACGCCCGAAGCCCAGATCGAAGATGTGATAGACGATCGTGCGGGTCGCGTTGTCGGGGCCCGCATCCTGCACCAGCACGTAGACCGTGTCGAACGTCTGCAGAGAAGAGATGAAGGCGACGACCGATGAGAAGAACACGATTGGTGAGAGCAGCGGCAGGCGGATGCTGGTGAACAGCCGCCAGGGGCCGGCACCGTCGATGCGTGCGGCCTCGATCACCGAGGGCGAGATGTTCTGGAGTCCGGCGAGGAAGATCACGACGTTGAGTCCCATCGACGACCAGATCGTGACGATGCAGACGGCGAGGAGGGCAAGCTTCGGATCCTGCAGCCAGTCAGGAGGCGTGACCCCGAAGACCTTCGAGATCGTCGTGGAGAGCAGGCCGTCGGAGCGGAACATCTGCTGCCAGATCATCGCCACCGCGACCGTGGAAGTGACGACCGGAGCGAAGAACAGGATCAGGTAGAGCGTTCGCGTCTTGAGCTTCTCGAGCGCGACCGCGACGATCACCGAGAGGCCGAGACCGATCGGCACCGTGACGATCGCGATGATGAGCGTGTTGACGATCGCCCGCCACAGCAGCGGGTCGGTCAACTGGTCGGCGAAGTTCGCGAACCCCACCCAGGTGAGGTCGGAGAGACCGTCCCAGTCCGCGAAAGCCAGCACCAGACTGGCGGCGAACGGCAGGACGACGAACAGGCCCATGCCGATCATCTGCGGGCCGACGAAGACGTACCCCCACAGCCGGTCCCGGCGACGCCAGAGCGCCTCCTTGCGCAGGGGCGGGGCGGATGCCGCAGGGG
>JBOGEI010000258.1:0-4306 GCA_050701935.1 Microbacterium sp. | reverse complement strand
CGGGCTGCTCGGCGAGCTGCCCGTCGACATGCTCGTCGGGGCGGGCAACGCGTTCGTCGCCGAGGCCAAGCGGCAGTTGTTCGGCACCGTCGCGATCGACCTGCTCGCGGGCCCGAGCGAGGTCGCTGTGATCTCGGATGAGACGGCTGACCCCGAGCTCGTCGCGGCCGACCTGCTCGGTCAGGCCGAGCATGGTCCGAACTCGCCCGCTGCACTGGTCACCACTTCGCAGGAGCACGGTCGTGCCGTGATCGCTGCGATCGACCGTCAGCTGGAGACCCTGGCGACGGCCGAGATCGCAGGAGCCGCATGGCGCGACTACGGCGTCGTCACGGTTGTGAAGGACCGCGAGACGGCCGTCGCGCTCATGGACGACCTGGCCCCCGAGCACCTGGAGCTGCTCACCGCCGACGACGACTGGTATCACGGGAATCTGCGCAACTACGGCTCGATCTTCCTCGGCCCGTGGAGCACGGTCGCCTACTCCGACAAGGGAATGGCCGGCACGAACCACGTGCTGCCGACGGCGGGAGGTGCCAAGCACAGCGCCGGCCTATCGGTCTCGCGGTTCCTGAAGCCGTTGACGTATCAGCGCATCACACGAGAGGCGACGCCCGAGCTGGCGAACGCCGTGCAGGTCATCTCCGACTCCGAGGGCATGGCGGCGCACAGTGCGACCGCGACCCTGCGCCTGGCCGCGCTCGAGTGAGTCGCTGACTCATCCGGTACGGCTGTCGGGAGAATGAACGGATGTCGGGGTGAAAGCCCCACATGCATCCTGCATCCGTCCCTTCTCCCGCCAGGTGTATCGAGGAGGCTGACGCGTCAGAGCGCGGTGTATCCGCCGTCGACCAGGTGGTAGCTGCCGGTGACGAAGCTCGCGGCGTCGCTGGCGAGGAAGACGATGAGGTTCGCGACCTCGTCGGCCTGGCCCAGGCGTCCGATCGGGTGCTTGCTCACGAGGAAGTCCTTCGCCTCGGTGCCCATGTTCGCCAGCAGCGGGGTGTCGATGAAGCCGGGGCCCACCGAGTTCACGCGCACGCCCTTCGCGGAGTACTCGAGCGCCGCCGACTTGGTCATGCCGACCACGCCGTGCTTCGCGGTGACGTAGGCGGGGGAACCGGCGAAGCCGACGCTGCCGAGAATCGACGCGATGTTCACGACCGAACCGCCGCCGTTCGCGAGGATCGAGGGGATCTGCGCCTTCATGTTGCGGAACACCGCATTGAGGTTGATCGCGATGACCTTGTCCCACGCCTCGTCCTCGTACTCGGCCGTCGGGGCGGTCGCGCCGCCGATGCCGGCGTTGTTGACGCCGATGCGCAGCGGGGCGAGAGAGTTGGCGAGCTCGATGGAAGACGCGATCCACGCCGCATCCGTCGCATCGCCGACCGAAGCCTCTGCGGTGTCGCCGGCCGCGCGGATCTCATCGACGACCGCGTTCGCGTGATCCGCATTCAGGTCGTTGACCACGACCGATGCGCCGTTCTTCGCCAGCAGGAGGGCGGTCGAGCGACCGATTCCGTTGCCTGCTCCCGTCACGATCGCCGAGCGGTTCGAGACGTCGTACTGAGCCACGAGTGACTCCACTTCCGGGCGGGCACGGTGCCGGGAGATCTTCTCGGACGGTCCGTCCTTCTCTCCAGCCTACGCCTGGAGTCGGGTGGTGGATTCACCTGAATGGAAAGGGCCGGTGCCTATCGGGTGGGAGTCCAGAGCGGTTCGGGGGTCACCGCGCCGGAGATGCGACGACTGGCGGATCCCAGCTGTCGCGCCTGCGCGGTGGTGAGGTTGTCGAAGATCAGGCGTCGCACCAGCGCGTGATGCCCAGGGGTGGATTCGGCGACCTTCGCGTGGCCTTCCTCGGTCAGTACGCCGAGGGTGAATCGGCCGTCCGTCGCGTCGACCTCGCGGTGAACCCAGCCTTTGGATTCCAGCCGGGAGACGGCTCGAGAAAGACGGGACAGTGTGCAGCTCGCGTATGAGGCGAGGGTGCTCAGGCGCAGGCGTCGATCCGGCGCGGAGTCGAGGGCGAAGAGGATGCCGTGCTCGAAGTGCGTGAGGGCGCTGTCTTCCTGCAGCTGGGCGTCGAGTGCGGTGGGAAGGCGCTCGAGCAGGGTGGCGATCGATGACCAGATCTCCAGCTGCTCCCGGCTCAACGGGGCGTCGGTCGGCTGCGCGCTCATGGGATCAGGATACGTCACGCGATCGGCCGCGCAGCTCGATTTGAGTTTCCCAAGCAACTGAAAGCGGCGTAGAGTCACTTGCCTGAGCAAGTAAAAGTCATCGATGATGTCGAGATTCGGGAGTGGAAATGGACCTGCAGTTGCGGGGTAAGAAGGCATTCGTGAGTGGTTCGAGTCAGGGGATCGGCTGCGCCATCGCCTCCGCGCTCGCCGCAGAAGGCGCGCGCGTGGTGCTGAACGGGCGCGACCGGAAGCGCGTCGACAAGGCTGTCGCACGGCTGAAGGATGAACGCCCGGAGGCGGAGGTATCAGGGCTCGTCGCCGACTTCACGGAACCGGAACAAGTGAAGCGCCTTCTGGCAGAGGTCGGTGAGGTCGACATCCTCGTAAACAACGTGGGGCTGTTCGGCCTCGCGGAGTTCGAATCGATCGCCGACGACGAATGGGCGCGATACTTCGAGGTCAACGTCATGAGCGGCGTTCGGCTGTCCCGGCAGCTGCTCGGAGGGATGCTCGAACGAGGATGGGGGCGTGTGATCTTCATCAGCAGCGAGTCCGGCGTGAACGTCCCGGTCGACATGGTGCACTACGGCATGACCAAGGCGGCGATGCTCGCGCTGGGAAACGGTCTCGCGAAGCGCACCCGCGGTACGGGCGTGACCGTCAACTCCGTGCTCGGGGGCCCTACGTACTCCGACGGCGTCGCGGCGGCGGTGGCGGCCGTGGCGGAAAACCAGGCGGTTCCGGTCGAGGCCATGAAGGCGTCTGTCATCGGTCAGAACGCCACGTCTCTGATCGAGCGCTTCCTCGAGCCGGAAGAGGTGGCTGACCTGGTCGCATTTCTGGCGAGCCCCCGCGCGTCCGCGACGAACGGGGCGGCGCTGCGTGCGGACGGCGGGGTTCTCACTGCGATGCTCTGACGGCTGCGTCTGCCGCTGACCGCTCGACACCGGTCGCCGAGAGTTCGGTAGCTTCCCAACCGATTTGTGAGGAATTCCGCCCTTCGTACGTCCTATCCATGGAGCACAGCAACGCTCCCCGGATCGCCCCATACGAGTGGTGCTTCCGGCCACACGAATCAGATAGGACCAGTCATGGCAACCGAGGACCAGAAGAACAGCACTGTGGCCACCGACGCTCCGGCAGTGCCGAAGTCGGCAGCTTCGACCGGACGCGTCGACCGCTCGTTCGCGTCGTCGCGTGTTCCCGGCGACGAGAACGCCGCGGGCAAGACGGTGATCGCCGATGGTGTCGTCGCCAAGGTCGCCGGAATCGCTGCCCGCGAGGTGGCCGGCGTCTACGCGCTCGGTGGCGGCGGAGCCCGCGCGTTCGGTGCCATCCGCGACGCCATCAACGCCACCGACCTGACGCAGGGCGTCAAGGTGGAGGTCGGCGACACCCAGGCTGCAGCCGACCTCACCATCGTCGTCGAGTACCCGGCACCGATCCAGGATGTCGCGAACAACGTCCGTGCCGCCGTGGCCGGGGCCATCAGCCGTCTGGTCGGCCTGGAGGTCGTCGAGGTCAACGTCGAGGTCAACGACGTGCACCTGCCCGGCGACGACCACGATGACAACGAGGAGTCGCGAGTCTCATGACCCCGACCGTCGTCGGCGCCCTGAGCGGCGCCATCCTCGCCGTCTCCGCCCTCGTGTTCGGCTTCTGGGGGTTCCTCCTCGTCGCCGTGCTCATGGGTGTCGGCGCGCTGATCGGTCGGATCGTGTCGGGCAAGCTCGACATCCGTGGCCTCGCCGACGCCTTCACCGGTCGGCGCACCTCGTAATGGCGATCACGACCGCACCCGCCGGCGGCGGCCCCTCGGGGGTCGCCGCCGGGGAGGCGCGCCCCTATGCGGGTCGAGTCGACGTCGCCGAACGAGTGCTGCGGAAGGTCGCTCACGAAGCGGTCGCGACGACGGTCGGTGTCGGGCGTGGCGATGTGTCCGTCGACGTCGCCGAGTTCCGCGGCGGCATCGCCGTCCGCGCGAGCACTCCGCTGCCGATCCCGAACCTGGAGGACACCACGGCGGTCGAGAGCACCAAGCCGGTGCTGGAACGCATCGGCGAACTGCAGATCGAGCTTCGCGACGGCCTGTCCCGCCTGTTGGGTCGGGACATCAC
>JBOGEI010000257.1:0-4361 GCA_050701935.1 Microbacterium sp. | reverse complement strand
CGGTGAAGGGTACACGGAGTTGACGACGGGTCTGAAGACCGCGGTCGACGGCATCAACGACATGTCCGAGTCGCTGCTGGGCATGATGCGGGCGATCCAGGACCTGGACCAGCAGCTCGCCGGCAGCTGACACAGCGCCGTTTCGTGAAGAGGGTCGACCATGACGGTCGGCCCTCTTCCGTCGTGTGGGGCCGTTTAGTCTGGGAGCATGAGTGCGTCTGAGGCTGTCGAGGAGTTCGAACGCGGTGTTCTGGAGGCGAACGCGCCCCTGGCCGCGCTGCACGAGGCTGCGGGAGTCTCGGGTGACGCGCGGATGCGGGAGCTCGCCGCGCACATCGCGTTCCCGTCCTGGCCGGGAGCCACCTCCGCGACCGCGTTGAAGCGGGCGGCGCAGGAAGCGGAGATCACCGCGGTGCTGGACGAGTATGCGGCTTCTGCGCACCCGCTGATCCGACCGGCCGACCAGGAGCGCTGGGAGCTGCTGGTCGCCGACATGCAGCGAAGGAGCGGAGAGGGATTCCTCGCCGACGAACTCGGGCGCAGCGCTGTCGGGGCCTCACTCCTGCGGGCGAAGCTCGGCGGGCGTCCGCATCGGGCGCAGCAGCGCGGCGGTATCGACTGCGCATGCGGCTATGCGGTCGACGGTGTCATGCCGGAGAAGCTGTGTCCGGAGTGCGGCGAGGTGCTCCTGAGGCGCTGGGTAGCCGAGGAGCGGCGGCTGCTGCGGGCGCTGCCCGGGTATGCGGAGGAGGTTGCGCAGGTGATCGAGGAGGTCGCGCAGCAGCAGACGAAGGTCTTCCAGACCCGCGGTGAGTACCTCGTCTCGGAAGCCTTCGGCAAGCGCAAGGCGGGTGGACGCCGTATCGGTCGGCTGACGCGCCGGCATCGGGCAGACGTGGAGAAGCTAGACCTGAGTCGATGGAGCAGCTTCATCGACCCCCTGACGCGCGTCGCGACCACAAGCCTGCGCTCCACCGTGCAGAAGGTGCACAAGCGTGGTCTCGGCGCGGCGGCTCTCACCGAGCTCGGTCTGCGTGCAGACGCGGAGAGCATCAAGGCATTCGTCAAGGATTCCGAGAAGCGCAAGAACAGCAACTGGAGGGTCTGAGGCACAGATGCGATGGGGACTACTCCCCATCGCATCCCGCGATGCTTCCCAGTAACGTCGAAGCGTCCGGAGAAGAAGGAGGGGGCCATGGCAGGCGAACGCATGCTCGTGCCGATCAGCGATCTGCGCACCACCAGCGAGAAGCTCACTGCGATCGTGGCTGAGCTGGAAGCCGCTGGGGCGAAGCAGGACGACGTCGAGAACGCCGTCGGCAGGCCCTACGGAGACGGCCGACTGCAGGACCGCTGCCACGACTTCGAGGGCAGCTGGAACGACAGCCGCGACAAGCTCCTGACGAAACTCAAAGAAGTCGCCGACCGAGTCAAGGGCACGGTAGACGAGGTCACGAGCCTTGATACCGAGATCGCGACGTCCATGGAGCAGTCGGGCTCGGGGAACGCACCGGGTGCCGGGCGTCAGCCGGCTGCGGTCTAAGGGGAGAAGCAGATGCAGACGAACAAGGGGCGTGACGTCGAGGTCGTGGCCGGAGATGCCGTGGCGATCGCCGACCGGGGAACGAAGATCGTCGAGCTCGGCAACAGCATGGTCAGTGCCGCCGCGACGCTCAAAGACATCAAAGACGGCTCCATCGATGGCGAGGGCTACGCGATGGACAAGATCAAGGACGTCGTCGGCGACGTTCACAAAGACCTCGATGAGGCGGGCCGTCGGTACAAGCCTGCCGGCACCACGCTCAGCAACTACGCCGCGGCGCTCGAGACCGCGCAGAGCCGCATGCGCACGATCGTGTCCGACTGCCAGACGAGCCTGACCGAGCTGCAGACCGCGCAGTCGAACGCGGCGGATGCCGCTGATGCGTTGCAGGCGCACAACACATCGACCCGGCTGAACCCGCCCGCACCCGAAGACGCTTCAGCCAGCACGACGACCGGGACGAATCTCGCGAATGCCGCCTCCGGTGCGTCGTCGTCGCTCTCGACTGCCGAGACAACGCATAACGACAACCTCGACGCCTTCGACGGCGAGTACGACACCTGGCACACGGCCTACGAGTCTGCCGTCTCCGGGCTGACCGACGCGAACAAGATCGGCGAGGACTCCACCTGGGAGAACATCGCCGGTGTCCTCGCCGTCGTTGCGGAGTGGGTGAGCTGGATCGGGCTCGCGATCGCCGTGCTCGGACTGATCATCGGTGGGCCCTTCTTCGCGATCGCGGCACTCGTGGTCGGCGTCATCGCGCTCGCTCTGACCGTGGCCCTGATGTTCGATGGACGCAAGGGCTGGGGCGACCTCGCGATGTCGATCATCGGGGTGCTTCCGATCGGGAAGCTCGGGCAGGGCTTCGGGAAGTTCTTCAAGGCGATTCCGAAGCAGCTCACCGGACCGCTCGGTCAGATCCGCAACATTCGTGGGATCACCGCTACTCCCAAGGGAAGCTGGGGCGTGATGAGCAAGGCGAACTTCGCGAACTTCGTGCAGAACGCCTCGCGGACACGCATGACCGGCCCGTTCACGCTCGCGGGACTCGGCCAGCGCTTCCTCGGCGGAACCAACCGGTCATTCACCGTCGCCTTCCAGGATGCGGTCGCGGCGGGCACCGGCTACGGCAACCGGCTGGTGAATCAGATGCCGGAGGCTCTCTCCAGCCTCGCGACAGGCAAAGCGCCCGACCTGTTCGAGCAGGCCTACAACGTGTACAAGTGGGCGGACAAGGGTGTGGCTCTCGCTGGCGGCAGTCCTTCCGGTGGCCTGTCGCCGGCCAGCATGCTCAACGGTCTCACCCGATGACGTCGGTGCCGGTCGTCGCCGACGGCGCTGCACGATGGGACTTCGCCTACGACGCGGAGTGGTTCATCCCGCTGCCTGCGGCCGATCTGCTGCGGCGGGAGCCGAGCATCGGGGAGCAGTGGGTGTCGGCCGCGGTCGAGCACTACGCCGAACGGTCCCCGCTCACGGAGGGTGACCGCGAGGCGCTCGCCTTCACGGCCGAGGGCATGTTGGGCCTCGCCGGCAATGCCGCCGTGCAACTGTGGTTCGTCCCCCGCGGCGTGTACAGCGACGTCTTGATCGAGGTGACGGTCTCCGCGGCAGCCGACCTGGACATCCCTGCCATCCTGACCGAGATCGCTACCCTCCCCGACTCGACGGCGTCCGAGCTCACGGCTCTGGAGACCGACACCCACGGCAAGGGTTTCCTCTTGCGCCGCACGTCCGCTGTGCTCCTCGACGATGGGGAGGCACGCCCCATCGCGAACTGGACGGTGATGCTCAGCGACGGCGACTCTGCGATCATGATCGAGGCGATGGGGTCGACTCTCGAGCCTTTCGCCCTCATGGAGGAGCAGATCCCGAAGGTCATCGCCGGCATCACCCTGCCGAGCGGTCCGCCTGCGTGACCGCCGCCCACAGGATCGACACGAGGAGTGCTGCCCGATGAACGAGATGAACGACCTCGGCGTGGAGTTCCGCTTCGGCATTCCCGCCTACCGTCTCGTGCTGCCCCCGGGATGGAAGACGCACCTCCCCACGAACGCGGGACAGCAGGAGGACGTGCGCAAGGCGAGCGCGATCTTCATGCAGGCAGGTCGCCCCGACCTGGATGCGGAGTTCCGCACGATGATGGCGCAGGCCAACCAGGGTATGCGGCGCACCAAGGTGTTCGCGATCTACCGGCAGGAGGATGTGCCGGTGGAGGAACTGCTGCCGTTGTCGATCACGGCATCCGCCCTCGATGCGCCCGACGGTGAGAACCTCGATGCCTGGGTGACGGAGGCGTTCCGTGTGCGCGGGGCGGTGTTCCTCGACGAGAACCTCAAGCACATCGTCCGCTGGTCTGCCGAGACGAAGCGACCTGCGGGCGCTGCGGCCATCGACGGCGTCGGTGGGCGCACGGTGACCTACATCATTCCGGTGCCGGGAACGCTGCGTCGCAAGGCGCTCGTGTTCACGTCGACCATCGTGATTCCCGACGGCGACGTCATCCCGGCCGAGGTGCTCGAGGGGATCGAGCTGCTCAGCGACGCGATGATCTCGACCTTCGCCTGGGAGCAGCTTGCCGAGGAGCCGGCGGTGCCGGAGACGGCGGAGCAGACTCCGACGACCGGGAGCTGACCACGTCGGGATGGGGAGTTGTCCCCATCGACGGTGTTCGTGGCTGCCGCGTAGGGTGGGGTTATTCGGGCCGGTGGGGTCCGGTTCTTTCGATTTGCGGAGGTGTGGACGATGGCCGATTTCGGTGCGTCTTATGCGGAGATGGAGCAGGTGGCGTCGTCGCTGTCGCAGGCTCGTGATG
>JBOGEI010000256.1:0-4420 GCA_050701935.1 Microbacterium sp. | reverse complement strand
GACGAGCAGCCCCTGACGGGATCCAGCCTCGAGCAGGCCCAGGAGGCCGCTCTCGCCCACACCGGCAGCGGAACGGTCGTCGAGACGGAGACCGGAGACGACGGCGCCGCCTACAGCGTGGAGATCCGCCTGGACGACGGCAGCCAGGTCGAGGTGAACCTCGACTCCGACTTCGACGTCATCGGCAGCGAAGCCGACGACGACTAGCCATGCGCGGCCCGCTCTCGGGGATCGCCCTCGCGCTCCTCGCCCTGGCCGCCTGCGGCGGGAGCGAAGAACCGGCCGGTGACGCTGACGTCGCCCCTCGCCTCCCGCAGGGCGATGAGCCATTGACGCTCGACCCGGCCGACTTCGAGAGCGGGATCGACCATCCGTACTGGCCGATGGCGCCTGGCAGCAGGTGGGTCTACCGCGAGACCGACGGCCAGGGAGGCGTCCAGAAGGTCGTCGTCACCGTCACCGACAAGGCCAAGACGATCCTGGGGATCCGGGCGACCGTGGTGCACGACGTCGTCAGCGAGGACGGAGAGGTGGTCGAGGACACCTACGACTGGTACGCCCAGGATCGGTGGGACAACGTCTGGTATCTCGGCGAAGAAACGACCGAATACGACAACGGCAAGACGAGCACGGCCGGCTCGTGGGAGGCCGGCGTCGACGGCGCGCAGGCCGGCGTGATCCTGCCCGGAGCGCCCGAGGTGGGGCTCGCCTACCGCCAGGAGCAGTACGCCGGCGAGGCCGAGGACGCCGGCGAGATACTCAGCCTCGACGAGCGGGCGCAGGTACCGTTTGGCTCCTTCGAGGGAGTCCTGATGACGAAGGACTGGACGCCGCTCGAGCCTGAGATCCTCGAGCACAAGTTCTACGCAAAGGGGATCGGCCCGGTGCTCGTGCTTGCAGTGTCCGGCGCCTCCGACCGCGAGGAGCTTCTCAGCTTCGAGCCCGGCGGCTAGCGATCCGCGCCAGCTCCTCGCGGACGAGCACGAGCGCGCGTTCCAGGCGCTCGCGATTGGCGCTGTCGTTCAGCCAGCCGCTCGCACCCGAGGGGTGCGGGAGCGGGACGGCGACTGCGTCCCCGAAAACGGCGCGCTCGCCGATGCACTCCGTCAGCCGGGGGCGCCCGAGCAGCCGCCGGACGGCGAGCCCGCCGACGGGAAGGACGAGCTCGGGCTGGAGGAGCCTGAGCTCCCAGTCCAACCAGAACGCGCAGAGATCGTGCTCTCGCGGCGTCGCGGCCCGATCGCCGCGGCCGGACGGATGCCTGCCCGGGTCACAGCGCGTGATCGAGGCGCAGTAGAACGTCTCGTAGAAGGAGTCCTCGCCGAGCTCGAGCCAGGCGCGGAGGGTGCGGCCGGCGCGTCCTCGCCACGGCCGGAGCTCGACACCCTCCACGATGCCCGGCGCTTGACCGACGATCAGCGCCTTCTGCCCCGCATGGCCTGCGAAGACCGGGCGGGACTCGAGCGGGAAGCCGGCCTCGGCGCACGCACGGCACGCGCGATTGTCCCGCTGGAGGGAGGCGAGCGAGCGATAGAACGAGCGTCGCCGGATGTGCCGACGCTAGCTCTTCTTGCCGGCGACCGCCCGCTGGAGCTGCGCCTTGGTCATCTTCGAGCGGCCCTCGACTCCGAGCTTCTTCGCCTCGGCGTAGAGCTGGTCCTTCGTGCGGCCCTTGGGACGGTTCGTCCCCGAGCGGCGACCGCCGCGCCGGCCCGAAGACATGTCGCGAGTGGATGTGCGCGAGCGGGTTCTCGACTCGCCGGAGCGAGCACGCTCCTTGTTGACGGTGCGCGCGGCAATCTCCTCCGCCCGACCTGTCGAAGCGCCCTGGTCCTCGGCGCTCTCCTTGATGTGCTCGTACTGGCGGGCTCGCTTCGAGCCCTTCTTGACGCCGCGTGGCGGCATGGAATCCTCCTTCGTTGCCCTTCCAGTCACGCTTTGCCGGAAGGCTCGACCCCGAAACGCGGATACGATGAACGAGCCGCGGAGAGGTGTCCGAGTGGCCTAAGGAGCGCGACTGGAAATCGCGTACCCGGTGAAAGCTGGGTCGCGGGTTCAAATCCCGCCCTCTCCGCTTAACCCCTTTGTTCAAGCCGAAGCTAGCCGCCGGGCACCGGTCGATCGGGGGGATGGCCCTCTGGCGATGCGAGCAGAATGCGAGCCGTCCCCGCCCGCTGAGAAAACGCGCCTCGCTTGGGGGCGAGTAGAACCTTCCGGACTGCAAGTCGGCCTCGCCGGGCTGCGCCCATTGGCGGCTGACAGAGAGTGCCCTGCAAATAGGATTCGTTTCGCTTGTGGCGAGCCGCTACAACCTACCCCTTACGGAGGCAAGCTCGTTCGCGCACCGTACGCGCACGCCGAAGGCACAGCTACCTCCACGTCCGATTCACAGGGGTCTAGCGTGATCTGGAGCGGGTGCTGGTCGTCCGTGAGGGTGTTCTAGCTGTCAACACAGGACTGGTGAGCAAGGCGCTGCATCGGAAGATCTGCAATGAATGCTGGTGGCACCCTTTCGCCGTTAGTAATACGTCGACTACTACAGCTTCAATCGGCCTCAACGGCGTGAGCCGCAACTGTCTGCATATCTCGGTCACGGTCCGGCCTAGGGGATCGAGCGAACCATCGCTTCGAGGGTCGACACGGTCTCAAGGAATGGCTCCCACGCATGCAGACCGAGCGCGTACTCCCGGCGATCCTCCTCCCATCGAAAGATCAAGTGGTCTCCCTGCTGTCCTCCCATGGGAAATCCAGGTGCTAAGACCAGGGTGCCGCGTCTGCCCGCCCAATCAACGCGGCCAAAGTAAATGGGTACCTCTCGAGTCCCCGTCAACACGCCGTTCTGAAGCGCTGCGGCTCTGCCGCCTCTGGGATACGTGAACCCGCCGAACCCCACGCTGACTTGCCCGCCATAGAGGGCCACGTGGACGAAGCGGGGCGGCCGGTTGCGCTCGGGTTCGTTCGGGTACGCGCCGCTCCAGCCGTAATCGAAAACACTAGGGGAACCATCTCTTGCATACGCCTTCCACTCATCCGTATCGGGCGTGCGGCGAGGACACGCCGGGCGAAGTGACGCGATGCGCAGGCATCTCGAAAGTGCCGCTCGGTGCATCGGCCGGAGAGGAACAGACCTCATCGACGTGTGCTCCTGGGCCGACGACGATGTGACCGAGTCGACTTGGGCCGTGTTGGCCTTCAGTTCCTCCACATCTTCCGGCCCATCACCCTCCGCCAGGCAACCCAGGGGATTGGCGATCAGCGCCAGAAGGATCAGCAGTAGAGACTGAAGCGGCCGTCGCGAGCATCTTCCTCTAACCCGCATGTCTGATCCCATCCCGCACACCAAGGGTTGCGCCCGGCTATTGTCGGCCGCGCGCTCTCAACTCCACGTTAGCCCAAATCCGTCTCAGTTCGCGAAGGCCTCGCCCGGGGTTTAGCCCTCCGCTCATCCAACCATCTATCGGCGAGGCGCGTGCACGCCGCACGTGATCCTTCTAGAGCGGCTGATCGAACGTGATGCTTCCCAACACGGCATCAAGTATCGCCACGTCCTCTACGGCTGCTCGATCCCCGACCCACACGAAAATCTGTACACCGAATGTCATACCGGTGTGCGACCAGGAGTGCGTAGTCAGCCCCAGGTCTCCGAACGGAATACCTTGTAAATTGGAGAGACGAAGCTTCGGCGGCCGAAGGCTCGTCCTGGATGCATAAACCTCCATCTCGAGCGTGAGCTCAAAGGCGTGGGCAGTAACCAGAACCGCGTCCGTGGGGATGAGCCTTGGGTTCACGAGACCATGGATATTGGCATGCGGAGCTGGAATCCTACGATTCGAGATGGCGAACAGCTGGACTGGATCCCCAACGTCGGTTAGACGCTCGGTGAGGAACCATGTCTGCGGCAGGGACACTGAGATGCGCGGCGGCTCAGCCCGTCCGAACCTCCAGCCGAGAGCTTGCTGGGGGCTCGCTTCCCCGGCTCCGGCGATGGCGCCGAGGCCAAGTGCGCTCATACTTTGTAGGAATCTTCTTCTAGTCTCCACCTTAGAAGACACCCCTTTCACGGAAAACAGCAACGACGAATAGCGTCGACACAATCGCGTTTGCGACCCTCAGCAGCCAGAGTCCTTGCGTCCGCCACGTGGGGTGGCGGTCAACAACAAGCGCTGCCTGCTCGCTCGGCGTTCGAACGAAGCTGACGAGGACAAGACCCTTGGCCGCAGCGAAGGCGAGGATCGCTCCGAACACCAGCACCGGGTCAGCAAGCAGGAGCGGCATCATGACCATGACTGGAGTTGGAGTTACCCCGTTTCTGTTGACACCTCAGCTTGGGACAGCGATTGCTGCCTGAGTGTCCTCCTTCATCATCGTCTCTTCGAAGCGATCCGGGCTGCGCTGGCCGAGCGTCGAGTGCCGGCGTCTG
>JBOGEI010000255.1:0-4433 GCA_050701935.1 Microbacterium sp. | reverse complement strand
AGTTCATGCTCTCCGGACCGTCCGTCGCGATCCGTCTCGCGGGCAACCGCGTGATCGAGGGCTTCCGCTCGCTCGCCGGCACCACCGACCCGACGACCGCGGCGCCCGGCACGATCCGTGGCGACTTCGGTCGCGACTGGGGCCTCAAGGTGCAGCAGAACCTGGTGCACGGCTCGGACAGCCCTGAATCCGCCGCACGCGAACTCGGCATCTGGTTCGACTGAGCGACGTCAGCAGCGAAGAGCCCGTCCGCCGTTTCTCGGCGGACGGGCTCTTTCGTTTCGTGGACGATGACGATCAGAAGAGGATCCTTGCCATCTCGCCCAGGAAGTCGAGCCCCTGCAGCTGCGCCATGAAGATGATCAGCGCGTAGGCGACGACCGTGGCGAGCGGCACCCATGGCATGAGCTTGTCGGCAGCCGCTTTCGTCTTCTCGTTGCTCGTGAACGTACCGTTGCGGGTCAGATGGACCATCGTCGCGAAGAACGTCGGGATCGTCACGGCCCAGGTCACCATGCACCAGGGGCACAGCACGAAGAGGTCGTACAGGCTCTGGCCGATGAGCCAGCACACGAGCCCGAAGGCGAACGTGATGCCGACGCCGAAGGCAGCCCAGAACCATCGTGGGAAGCGGGCGCCCGCGAGGATCGCGACGCCGACCACCAGCGGAGCCATCCACCCGGTGAGGCCGAGGAGCGGGTTCGGGAAGCCGAAGACCGATCCCTGCCAAGACTCGAGATTGGTGCTGCACTGGATGAACGGACTCAGGTCGCAGGAGAGCGCTTCCTTCGGATTCTCCAGCAGGGCGAACTTCTCGACCGTGAGCTGGAAGGCGGCGAACCAGCCCACCACGCTCGCGATGATCAGCCAGACGGCATAGAAGACGGGGCGGGTGCGCTGCTCGCTCATACTGGGGATTATCCCAGCGACGGCTATGGATGTGCGCAGAACAGGCCGGGGAAAACGCTCGGCGAGCGACGTGATGCCGCGAACGGCGTCACTTGGTGCGATAATGGCCTGTGATGCGATGAACGGTGTTGCCGCGACACGCATCGAGCAGACTTCGGGGTCCTATGCCCCACGCGATCAGAGCCATGAGCCGGTCGCAAACCGAGTGAGTTCGCGGAACCCGCGGGTACCGCATGAGATTTCACGGAGCACCCAGTGTCCCGTGCAGGGAGTACGCCAGAGATGGCCGATGAGAACAATGACAACAACAGCCCTACCCTCGACTTCTCGGCTGATGCCGCGGGAGAGCTGACGGAGCACACCGCTCCCGAAGCAGATGACCTCTCGGGGGCATCGAGCGAGGTCGACGAGCACTCCGACGCGGCAGAGACGGCAGCGGATGCTGCCGCCGACGATGTCGCTGCCGGATACGCAGCCGACGATGACGCAGCCGCTGCTGCGGATGACGCCGCCGCGGTGCTGATCGCCGAAGCCCAGGCTGCCGCAGAGGCAGAAGACGTCGACCCTTCGGCGCCGGTCGACGACTCGTCGGATGCGGCCGCTGCTGCAGATGTCGTCGCCGAGGGCGTCGCAGCCGTTGAAGCATCTGCGGGCGAGGATTCCGTGGTCGAAGCGCCCGTGGCCGAAGAGGCGCCGGTCGAGGAGACTGCTGCGAAGGATGCTCCGGCAGCCGTCGAGGCATCGGCTCCCGAGGCGTCGGCTCTCGAGGCGTCGACTCCCGAGGCTCCGGCTCCCGAGGCGTCGGCTCCCGAGGCTCCGGCTCCGGTGACGGCCGTCTCACTCGGCCTTCTCCCCGAGGTGTTCGTCTCCCAGGTCTCCACCCAGCTGCACTTCTACGCGCCGGAGATCGTGCCGCTGCCGGCGCTGCCCGGTCGTGAGCGCATCTTCGACCGCATCGCCGAGCGCGACCAGCCGCAGGAGGAGTCGTCGGGCCGTGGTCGCGGACGTCGTCGTCGCGGCGGGTCCGATGGTGACGATCAGCACGAAGAACCGCGTCAGCGTCAGCGGGTCGTCGAGTACATCACCGAGCCGAAGGCGATCAAGGGATCGACCCGTCTCGAGGCGAAGAAGCAGCGCCGCCGTGACGGTCGCGATGCAGGACGCCGTCGCCCGGTCGTCACCGAGGCGGAGTTCCTCGCCCGTCGGGAGTCCGTCGACCGCAAGATGGTCGTCCGGTCCAAGAACGGCCGAACCCAGATCGGCGTCCTCGAGGACGGCGTGCTCGTCGAGCACTACGTCGCCCGCAATCAGGACGCGTCGCTGATCGGGAACGTGTATCTCGGCCGCGTTCAGAACGTCCTCCCCAGCATGGAGGCGGCGTTCGTCGACATCGGGCGCGGGCGCAACGCCGTGCTCTACTCCGGCGAGGTCGACTGGGACGGTGTCGAGACCGGCAACCAGCCCCGTCGCATCGAGCTGGCGCTCAAGCCCGGGGACCGCGTCCTCGTGCAGGTGACGAAGGACCCCGTCGGCCACAAGGGCGCGCGTCTCACCAGCCAGATCTCCCTGCCCGGTCGCTACCTGGTCTACGTGCCGGGCGGATCCATGAACGGCATCAGCCGCAAGCTTCCGGACAACGAGCGGGCACGCCTCAAGCGCATCCTCAAGGAGGTGCTGCCGGAGTCCTCCGGCGTGATCGTCCGCACCGCGGCCGAGGGCGCGACCGAGGACCAGCTCACCCGCGACGTGCAGCGCCTCACCGCGCAGTGGGAGCACATCCAGAAGCAGGTCGAGAACCAGCAGGCTCCCGCCCTCCTCCACGCCGAGCCCGACCTGCTCGTCAAGATCGTCCGTGACGTCTTCAACGAGGACTTCACCAAGATGCTGATCCAGGGCGAGGACGCGCAGCAGACGATCCGCGCCTACCTGGAGAGCGTCGCCCCCGACCTGCTCGAGCGGGTGGAGGCGTACGAGGACGAGACCGATCCCTTCGACGCGTTCCGCATCACGGAGCAGATCGAGAAGGCGCTCGACCGCAAGGTCTGGCTGCCCTCCGGCGGGTCTCTCGTGATCGACCGCACCGAGGCGATGACCGTCGTCGACGTCAACACCGGGAAGTTCGTCGGTACCGGCGGAAACCTCGAGGAGACCGTCACCAAGAACAACCTCGAGGCAGCGGAGGAGATCGTCCGCCAGCTGCGTCTGCGCGACATCGGCGGCATCATCGTCGTCGACTTCATCGACATGGTGCTCGAGTCCAACCGCGATCTCGTGCTGCGACGCCTGATCGAATGCCTCAGCCGCGACCGCACCAAGCACCAGGTCGCCGAGGTCACCTCGCTCGGGCTCGTGCAGATGACACGAAAGAAGCTCGGTCTCGGCCTGCTCGAGACTTTCAGCGAGGCATGCGAGGTCTGTGCCGGCCGCGGTGTCATCGTGCACCATGACCCGGTCGTGAAGCACCGCTCCAGCAGCAACGGCAACGGCGGCGGCGGAAGCAACGGCGGCAACGGACAGAGCGGCCGTCGTCAGCGAGGCAACGGTGGCAGTGGCGGGAACGGCAACGGCCAGAACCAGAGCCAGAGCGCGCCGGCCGCGCCGAACGTCACCCACAGCATCACCGAGGGTGCCAAATCGGCGCTGGCCCAGATCGCTGCCTCCACGATCGCTCCGGCGGCGGAGGGCGTCGCAGAAGCCGAGACGGTCGATGTCGCGGCAGCTGAGGCTCCCGCGGCGGCAGAGCGTCCGAAGAAGGCCCGCAAGAAGCGTGGCGGCGACCGCAAGGGACCGAAGTCTCCTGCCGAGCAGCTTCTCGACTCGGTGCTCGACGCCCTTCCCGAGCCGAAGGCTCCCGGGCAGGGACGAGGCCGCCGTCGAGTGAGCACGGCCGCGCTTACCGGAACCCCGATCTCGGTGAACTCGGAGACGTCAGCGTCGCCGGTCGCGGGCGCGGATTCTCAGTCCTGAGGCGATCAGGCGGCGCACCAGTTCTTTGCCCTTGACGTGCTGGGCGCCGTCGGCGACGAGGCGGGGGATGATCTCCTCCGGCACGTCGTAGTGGTCGAGGTCGAACGCGCGCGCAGGCACGTCGTTCGCTCGTGCGAAGGCGTGCAGCTCGTCGAGGCTCTCGTCGCTGACCAGATGCGCCCACAGGCGTCCGTGAGCGTGCCAGAGCGGGTCGTCGACGAGTACGGTCACCCCGTCAGCCTATGTCCGCACCGGGATGGTCGGGCGTGGGAGCGGGGGAGGGCACTCCGAACTCGGCTCGCTTTGCGACACCGAGCCGCATCCGGTAAAGTAGTCCCTTGGTGCGTATGCCGCTTCGTCCTCGTCGGTCGAAGCGGAGAGCCTTGCGTTCGCGCCCGTCGCTCTGCGGCGCATGCAAGCAACAGTCTTCCCCGTGAGATCTCGGAGCCGCGAGCTCCCCAACGAAACAGGTATGAAGTGGTTTACGCAGTAGTGCGCGCCGGTGGGCGGCAGGAGAAGGTCGAGGTCGGCACGATCGTTCAGCTCGACCGTGTCAA
>JBOGEI010000254.1:0-4486 GCA_050701935.1 Microbacterium sp. | reverse complement strand
ATCCATGATCCCGAACATCCGGAAGTCGACGACCCCGCCGTGCACGAGCAGCCAAGCGCCGCCCTTGGCTGCCGCGAGCACGGTGCCGCCGTTCGCCGCCGGGGCGTCCTTCTTCACGAAGCGGTACAGCCCCGCTCCTCCATCGCCTGCCGTCGCGTATCCGGTCGTGCGGGCGAGGTCGCCGTCCTTGCCCTTGCGCTTCACGAGGTCGGTCGCCGTGCCCGCGTTGGCCACCGACGACGATCCCGAACTCCCCTGCGCCACGATGGGCCCGGCGGCCTGCGCGGGAGTCTGGGTGCTGACCGCGGCCACGCCGCCGATCGCCGCAGCGCCGAACCCGGCGAGCAGCATGCGTCTGCTGCGCAGAGCAGCGGTCTCGTTCCTCTCCTGCGAGTCGATCTCCTGCGGGGCCTTGCTCATCTTCAGGGTCATGCTCATCCTCCTTGCGGCGTCATCGCCGCGGTCAGGCGTCCGGTCATTCAGCCGGGCCGCATCATCCGATCGATCCCCAGTCCCCAGTGCTTCTCCGAGCGGGTCGCTCAGAAGTAGTCGCCCGCCGTGAAATGGCGGATGCCATGCAGTCGCGCCTCGCGCCGCAGCGGACGGATCATCCCGGTGCGATCGTCCTGCCGCACGGCCGCGGGCGCGAAGGCGCCGAGCGCGCGATCCTCCTCCGGCAGGGCGGGGACGGCGAGCTCGCACCAGGTCACCCCGGCGGATTCCCAGTCCGCAGCGATGGCGGAGAGCAGGTCTAGGCGCACACCGTCGGCGTCGCCCTCGACGTCCGGGAGCACGCCGCTCTCCAGAAGCAACCCGACCTCACCGCGGTGCTCGGCGATCGCGTAGCCGAGCACCGCCGATCCCTCGATTCGGCGATACAGGGTCGCCCCGCGCATCCGCACCTCCGCCATCGCCCGGTCGCGGTCGCCACGCACCGGGGCGAGCACGACGCGCCCTTCGCGCGAACGCTCGTAGACCTCCCGCAGCGAACGGAAGCTCCCGAGTCCGACGGTCTGACGCGCGACCGGAGCATCGGTCTCGACAGGGGCTGGAGCACTCCAGGGCCCCGCCAGAGTGCGTGGCATCGAGAAGGTCTCGAACCCGCTGGAGCGATACACCTCCGGGGTGCCGGTGAACAGCAGCGCCCAGTCGGCATCGGGTGCGGCCTGCAGGGTCGCGGCCACGAGCCGACGTGCGAGTCCATGACCGCGAGCACGCCCGGCGACAGCGACGCTGCCGATCGCGTGCACCTCGGCGATGCCGCCGTCGGATTCGCGCAGCCGCTTGGGCAGGCCGTAGATCGAGCCGCAGAGGCCCTCGTCATCCTCCGCGACGAGCGTGTGCCCGAGCCGCTCTTGGTCGATGAGCCACTGGTCGGGCGCGAGCGGAGGGGTGAACACGGTCGCCCACAACGCGGCGAGCTCGGCATGATCCCCGACCCGTGCAGTCCGGATCGTCGGCGCGCTCATGCCTCACCCCGCGCGATCTCGGCAGCGCGGATCGTGTTCGCCACGACCGATCGTGCCTCGTCCCAGGGAGCCAGGGTCGCTCCGTGCGGCGCCGCGTCGAGAAGCGCGCGGATCAGGCCGCGGAAGCCCAGCGCCGTGTTCGCGTCGTCGACATCGAGCACGAGCGAATGCCGGCCGGTGGCCGTGACCGCATCGACCGCGTAGGCGTCCTCCCCCGGCACACCGGTGACGAGTACCTGCACCGGAACCTCGCGCCCGGTACCGGGAACCCGCACCAGAGCGTCGAGCCCGGCCGCATCCTCTGACGCGGTGACGGAACCGCGACGCGTGCGCGTCCATCCGGCGCCTTCGGCGAGCACCGCCCCGGGCAGCAGCACGTCGAGCATCTCCCAGGCGTGCACCCCGACAGTCACGGCCGTGCCCCCGCCCAGAAGCGGATCGTCCTGCCACGCTCGGCCGGGCAGCTGGAACGCCGCGTTGTCGTGCTGCGCATGCACGCGGAGCGCGAGCAGATCATCACCTGCGATCGTTCGGGCGAGAGCGGCGAGCGCAGGGGCGAAGCGGAGGACGGAGCTCGTACCGACGGGGGTGGCGGATGCCGCGAGCACGTTGTCGACCTCGACGAGCTGAGCGGCCGTCGCCGTGATGACCTTGTTCACGAAGACCGGGACCGCTCCGCCGCCGAGCGCACGGAGGAAGGGACCGACCTCGTGCGGACGCGGTGTCGCGATGACGAGATCCGGCCGGAGCGCCAGCAGCTCGACGACGGATGCCGTCGCGACCGTGCCGAACCGCTCGGCGAACCCACCGGCCGCCACTGCATCCGCATCGTGCACCCCCACGACCTCGGCACCGAGCGCTCGAACGTTCGCGGCGTCGGCGTAGGGGTGCGAATGCGCGAGTCCGACGAAGGCCACACGCAGCGGCGTGCCGGTCATGCCATCGAAGACAGCTGGTCGCGCGAGATGGCGTGTGCGAGAGGGCGCTCCGCGGCGAAGGCCTCGATCTCGTCGGCGACGATCCGCCCCTGACGCCGTCTTCCCTGGCTCGTGCCCGCCGCGCGGTGCGGGGTGACCAGCACCGCGGGAAGCGAGCGGAACGGGCTGTCCGCGGCGAACGGCTCCTCGTCGAACACGTCGATCGCGGCGCTGATCCGGCCGCGTCGAAGCTCCTCGATCAGTGCGGCCTCGTCGACGAGCCAGGAGCGCGCGGTGTTCACGAGC
Organism: Microbacterium sp.; assembly: GCA_050701935.1. Classification (GTDB taxonomy): domain Bacteria; phylum Actinomycetota; class Actinomycetes; order Actinomycetales; family Microbacteriaceae; genus Microbacterium. Next base: position 1,794 of record JBOGEI010000254.1, on the reverse strand, counting down.
CCCGCACCGTCGGGCATGAGCGCGAGCTCGCGGCGACCGATCATGTGGTGCGTCTCGGGGAGGGTGGGCGCGTGCACGGCGACGATCTGCGCGCGATGCAGTGCCTCATCCAGCGGGAGGAGTTCAGCACCGAGCGCGGCGGCCGCGTCTGCATCGAGCGTCGGGTCGACCAGCAGCGGCTCGGCCCCGAGCACACGGACCAGCTCCAGATACGCGCGACCGGTCCGCGAGGCGCCGACCACGGCGATCGGCGTGCCGAGGATCTCGCGCTGCACGCCCACGGCATCCGCGTCGTACCATCCGTCGCCGGCGCGCAGGGCGTTGTGCATCTCGGGCATCCGATGCAACAGTGCGAGCGTGAATGTCAGCGACACCTCGGCGACCGATCGCGCCATCCCTGCACCTGCCTGCGTGACCAGCACACCGCGGTCGAACAGCTCGTCGGTCGCGAAGGGCTTGATCGTGGCGCCGGTGTGCGCGATGAGTTCGAGCTTCGGCAGGGTGGCGAGCACCGCGGCGTCGAAGGGTCCGACGCCCCAGCTCGTGATGACGATACGTGCTTCGCCGAGCTCCGCCTCCGCGAGACGGTCGACGCGCACGAATGAGCCTCCGAGACGAGCGGCAACCGCCCGCAACCGCTCGGCGTCCTCTCCCGAGAAGAACTCCGCGAAGAGCTCCTCCGAGACGACCGCGACCACGGTCGGCGCACTCGTCACGGCACTCATATCGACACTCATGCCAACCACGACTCGAGGTTCTCGGCGATGAAGGCGTCGTCGTTCAGGTCGGGGTACGCGTGACGCACCCGCGCGATCTCCTCCGCCTGCCCGGGCGAGAGGCCTTCCGCGGGGTCGAGGCACCAGACGCCGTCGAGCAGCCCCTGCTGACGGAGCATCTCGTGCACACCCGCGATCACTCCCGCGAAGTCGTTGCCCGGATCGAACACCGCCTGGTTCACGTCGACCATGTCTGAGGCGACGAGTCCCAGCTCACGGTAGGCGTCTTCGTCTCCGTCCATCGCCCGCTGTGCGCGTTCGAGGAGCGAGACCGCCGCCCTCGTGCCGACCGCCCATTGGCCCAGCAGCCCGCCCACGAAGCGCAGCGTGCGTGCGCCGGAGGGCGATTCGACGTGGAACTCGGAGAGCAGGTCGGCCACGATCGCGTCGTCGTTGCCGGTGTAGAGCGCGATCTCGTCGGCACGGCCGGAGGCGGCGACGCCGCGGACCAGCTCGAGGGTGCGGTAGCGGTCGAAGGGTGCGGCCTTGACGGCGACGACGGCCGGGATCGAGGCGAACTCGCGCCAGAAATCCCGATCGAGCACAGGGCCACCGATCGCGGTCTGCAGGTAGAACCCGACGACCGGCAGCACCTCGCCCACCGCGCTGGCGCGTTCGAGCAGAGCCCGCTCGTCGGCTCCGGCCACCCGGGGACTCACCAGAACGGCGTCGTAGCCCAGGTCACGGGCGAGCTCTGCCTCGGCGACCGCCTGGGCGGTGCCACCGGCGACGCCGGCGATCCGCACCACATCGGCATCCGCGCGGGCATCCAGTTCCTCCGCGGCGAGCGCGAGCACGGGCTCGAACAGCGCGTGCTCGGGGTCGCGGATCTCGAACTGGGTCGTGTGCACCCCGACGGCGATGCCCCCGGCACCCGCGTCGAGGTAATACCGGGTGAGGGCGCGCTGGCGGCGCTCGTCGATCCGCCGCTCTGCGGTCAGCGCGAGCGGGTGGGCCGGGATCACCGCACCGCGGGCGAGGGTGGCCGCGGCCTCCGGGCGCAGCGTGGGAACCGCCA
>JBOGEI010000253.1:0-4611 GCA_050701935.1 Microbacterium sp. | reverse complement strand
CGGTAGAGCCGGACCGCCTCCTGGCGGAACTCCGGCGCGAAGCTCTTGCCCTTTGCCACGTCGACTCCCTTCCGGACGCTTGCGCGTCCATAGTCAGGGTGTCAACGAAAGCGGGTCAACTCCACATGAGCGCGGCTACCTCCTTGGTCTTCGTCGCCAGCGCAGTTGCCGCGTGCGCCTGAACGATCGCTCGCGAGCGCAGGTCGCGCATGAGCGCATGACTCACCTTTTCGGTTGGCCAGCTGTGCCAACCCTCCGTCGTAACGTCTGGCCTTGAGATCTCGAACATCGGCCTGCTCCTTTCGCTCGAGCGGGTTGGTGGGCGGCCGGAGCCTAGAAGGGGCCGTCGAAGATGAGCGCAGAGACTCGGGGCGTTCTTAAGGTGGATGCTGGGTCGGCTTGTGGTCGGATCAGTCGACGAGGCCCGAGCAGCGTTAACCTGTCGCCGGCGGCAGCGGGAGCGGTTCGGGTTCGCTGAAGGGCTAGAAACGTAAGGAGCGGGCGACCTTGTACATTCGAAGCCTGACCGTCAACAACTGGATGATCCATCGGGCGACCAGTGCCGAGCTTTTTCCGGTAACCGTCTTCGTCGGACCGAACAACGGCGGCAAGTCTGCTCTCTTTGATGCTCTTCTGAACTTCTCCATGGTGTCGCGGGGCCGGCTCTCCCAAGCGTTTGGCCAGGGTCCCTACTCGTTCACCTCGCGCCGTCACCGCGGAGCTGCTACGAGCGCCAGGATCGGCTACACGGTCGAGATTTCAGAGTCGAAGGACACTGCCGACTTCTTGACGTACCACATCACGTACCGCCAGCAGCGCGGGACCGCTGACGCAGCGAGGTACTCGATCTATGACGAGACCCTCGTCGACAGCTCGGGGGGGACCCTATTTCACAGGGGCGAGGAGGTCTACGGAATCAAGGGCATCGCGCCCTTCATCAATGACGACACGAGCATCTTTGCGGCAATCCGCCATGCTCAGGTGCAAGACAAGTACAAGGAAGGAAACCCGCTCGTCAGTCATTGCGCTCGGGAGATAAGTCGGATCAACAAGTTCAGGCTTGATCCTTCCACGCTCGCGCGCCCATCGCGGCTGCCCGACACGATCACAGACGAGCTGCAGGAGACGAGGCCGCCTCGACTTGACTACAGCGGGGATGGGCTCGCGGGCATCCTCTATTTCCTTGCTGAGACCGCGAACCCCATGATTGACGTCGTGGCGGCCGAGTTGGCAGAGGCCATCGATGGCTTCGACGGGTTTGAGTTCAATACGGTCGGGGCTGACCGAATCGGCTTCTCAGCGCGGTTCGACGATTCGCGTGGGATCGTGCCTGCGGCAAACCTGTCAGATGGAACCCTCAGCCTCATCGGACTACTCGTGCTCCTCATGAACCCAGACAGGCCACCCGTGCTCTGTCTCGAGGAGCCTGAGAACGGACTGACTCCCCGGGCGACACGGGCGGTTTATGAAGCGATCGTGAACGCTTCGGAGGCAACTGATCCCGAGGTCCCGAGCCAAGTCCTGATCTCTTCGCACAGTCCGTTCGTAATCTGCGCAGCTTGGAACGGCGACGAGCGCGAATTCATCTATCAGGTGAAGCCCGAAGGTGGCCGGTCACTGATCCGTCCGTTCGCTCAGATCATCGAAGAGCAGGGGATCCACCCCGGCAAGGTCCACGGTAAGCGAGAGCACCTGAGCCTGAACGTCGCCGATCAGGTCATGGCTGGCTACTACTCGTAAAGGTCGTCCGGTCGATCTGACAAGGTGCGCTGAGCCGCGTTCGCGTTCTCGCGGTCAGTAGGTGGTGTGATGGCGGGCCGCCCGGGGGCGCTGGGCGGCTCGCGTGTCCCTTCAACGTCCGAGGACGTCAATACCCTCTTTGTTCAACACCTGCTGACTCGCGTCCAGCGCACGCCCCGCGCTCGACGCATGAACGACGGAGGACCCGACGTGCAGTTCTCACAACATGATCTCGGCCACCAGGAACGCGGCCGCGTCGTCGAAGTCACACTGCGAGGCAACGCGGCGAACGTGCTCTTGCTTGATACGACGAACTTCAATCGGTATCAGAGGGGAGGCCGCTACACGTACTACGGCGGGCACGTCACGCGCTCGCCGTACCGCGTAGCTATCCCGCGAAGCGGTCACTGGCATCTCGTGGTCGATCTCGGTGGGCATGCCGGCCGGGTGAACGCCTCTGTCCAGGTGCTCCCGGGCGCGATGCGTCCTGCCCGGCAGCAGATGCCGAGCCTGTCGTCCATCGCGCAGAACGCCGCCGAGTTCGAGGGGTACGACGACCCGACGGACGTTGCCCGCGACTTCGACGTCTTCATCTCGCACGCGACCGAGGACAAGGACGTGCTCGTTCGGCCCCTTGTGCATGCACTCCAAGAGCTCGGCGTCGTCGTCTGGTACGACGAGTTCGAGCTGCGGGTCGGCGACAGCCTTCGCCGCAAGATCGACGCTGGCCTCGGACGTAGCCGGTTCGGAGTGGTCATTCTCTCACACGCCTTCTTCGCGAAGAACTGGCCTCAGTACGAGCTCGACGGGCTGGTCACGCGAGAGATGGCCGGCGAGAGGCAGATCATCCTGCCCCTCTGGCACGAGATCTCGAAGGACGAGGTCATCAGCCACAGCCCATCGCTCGCGGACAAGGTCGCGCTTCAGACGTCGCTCTACAGCGTCTCCGAGATCGCGGAACAGATCGCGGAAGTGATCCGGGAACGCCCGGCGGCATGAGGGGTTAGACATGAGGCTTGGCGGCGCGCAGCGCTTGGGGAGGGTTGGCGAAACAAGAGCCCGGTTGGGAAAGATGATCGGCAGTGCCCTACCTCGTGCTTCCTGAGCAACGGCCCGACGTATCTCGTCCAACTGGCCCGAGGCGTGGGGGCTCGATTCGATCACGGCTCGCGTTCGCGGGGACAGCCATGAGGCTTGGTGGCGCGAGGTTCATGCTCGCGGTAAGCGCTGTGAACGTCGTAATCGGCGTGACCGTCGCTTGGGTGCTCGTCTTTCTGACCGATTTGGAGTGGGCGTGGGCGATAGCGATTGTCCTCGCCGTGTTGCTCCTGATCGCCTTGGAGGGGGCTATCGGTTATGGGATGCCGCCGACAAGACAGCTACCCGCTATCTGCCGACATGGGAGTTGCTTCAAGACCGGGCGGATATCTTGCGAGCGCTGTACGACGCCAACGCTCAGGGGCGGATCTGGGCCGAGTTTCTTGGCATATACATGGCTGGGCATGGCCCAGCAGCGCAGCGGGATTTCGATATGGCGGTAACAGTCGGGTTCCCGCTTGTGCTGGAGCGTAATGCCCTTTCCCGTCCCAGTGGGCCTGACGACTTTCTGGCGATTGTCTCAGCGTTTGAAGCGGCTGCTTCGGAGTGGAGAGAGGGTGAGCAAGAGGCTGTGCCGCAACAGGGACAGCGGAGACTCGCGCTCGGGCGAGTGCTTGGGCGAGACGGGCGAGCACTGTGAGGTCGGCATGAAGCTGGACACGCTCCAAGCCACGGACCCGGAGCGGCGTCAGCCCGTCGTCGTTCTTCAGGCGGCCGAACTCACGCTCGACGGCGGCAGGGCCAGGGTGGAGCCGCTTCCACTCGTCGGAGCCATGAGGAATCGGGCTGGGCGGGATTCGTGTGATCGATGACGACGATGTCGAGCAAGTTGTACACGCCGGAAAGACCCTGGCGCCGGCCGCGTCTGCGTACCTCGAGGACGACTTCGTCATGAACATCCTCGAGACCGTTCTTGACTACATGCTGAAGACGACGGTGGTCGTTAAAGCGCTCGAGTACTTCCGCGCCAACCGATGGGATGAGGTGCGAACGCTCGACGCTCTCGAGGCGGTGCTGGTCCGGTATCCGGACGACCAGCACGGCAACACCACACTTGCCGTCTACCTATGGGGCTACAAGCTCTGGACGCGGGCACAGCAGCTTCGAGGGCTTGCGTCGTACTTCCGCAACATCGGGGTCGTCGATAGGGAGACGCTGAAGGCCTGGGCGCACCGAAGCGAGTTCCGCCGCGACTTCGAGGGACGAGTCAAGGGCTTGGGGCCGGCTGTGTATCAGTGGCTCGTCATGCGCCAGGGCGTGGACACAGTGAAGCCCGACGTGCACGTGCGGAAGTTCGCTGAGGCAGCTGTCGGCCGGCCGCTCAGCGATGCCGACGTCATTGAGGTGGTGACGCGGGCGGCTGGAGCGCTCGGGATCAAGGCCTACGAGCTCGACTGGCGCATCTGGGAGGCCTCGCAGGGCGGCGGCCTTGCATATCCCGCTGGACCCGCCTGACGCGTCGGTCGACCGGCCGAAAGCCCAGTCCGACGTTCCCTTGGTGTTCCCTCAGCCCTCCGGAGTTGTGGTGAGCGGAACCATCACTGCGACAAAGTCGCTGCAAATCCGCGAAGCCCTCTGACGGACTCGAACCGTCGACCCCCTCCTTACCATGGAGGTGCTCTACCGACTGAGCTAAGAGGGCGCTCGGGCCATCGTAGCGGCCGGGTCTTCGGCCCGCGATAAGCTGCCCGCGTGAGCGTCGACCCGACTCAGCCCCGGGGGATTCGCGCGTCGGCCCGGCGTGTTGTCGGGCACGCCAGGTCGATCTCCCAG
>JBOGEI010000252.1:0-4617 GCA_050701935.1 Microbacterium sp. | reverse complement strand
AGGTCAGCCTGCGCCGCGTCTGTGGATCCGATCAGGCGGAGACGACCGGCTTGTCGTTCAGGCGCTCGCCCGACTCGACGTCGAAAGCGTGCACGTGACCGGCGTTCGCGGCCAGCGTCACCGTCTCGCCCGCGTTCGGGTGGTTGCGACCGTCGACACGTGCGACCAGGTCGGCGCGCTTGCCGTTGATCTCGGTGTGACCGTACAGGTAGCCGTCGGCGCCGAGCTCCTCGACGAGGTCGACCGTCACCGAGAGGCCCTTGCCGTCGGCGGGGCCGACCGAGATGTCTTCGGGGCGGACGCCGACCATGACCTGTGAGCCGGTGGCGCGGCCGACGGTGTCGCGGTCGAGAGGCACGACCTCGGTGCCGAACTGCACTCCGCCGTCTGCCAGGTCAGCGGCGAACAGGTTCATGGCAGGGGAGCCGATGAAGCCGGCGACGAAGAGGTTGTTCGGCTTCTCGTACAGGTCGCGAGGCGAGCCGACCTGCTGGAGCAGGCCGTCCTTGAGGACCGCGATGCGGTCGCCCATGGTCAGAGCCTCGGTCTGGTCGTGGGTCACGTAGACGGTGGTGACGCCGAGGCGACGCTGCAGCGAAGCGATCTGCGTACGCGTCTGAACGCGGAGCTTGGCGTCGAGGTTCGACAGCGGCTCGTCCATGAGGAACACCTGCGGCTGACGGACGATCGCGCGGCCCATCGCGACGCGCTGACGCTGTCCGCCGGAGAGTGCCTTCGGCTTGCGGGTCAGGTAGTCCTCGAGGTCGAGGAGCTTGGCGGCCTCGAGCACGCGGGTGGCGCGCTCTTCCTTGCCGACGCCGGCGATCTTGAGTGCGAAGCCCATGTTCTCGGCAACGGTCATGTGCGGGTACAGCGCGTAGTTCTGGAAGACCATCGCGATGTCGCGGTCCTTCGGCGGGACGTCGGTCACGTCGCGGTCGCCGATGAGGATGCGGCCGGCGTTGACCTCTTCGAGGCCGGCCAGCATGCGCAGGGATGTGGACTTACCGCAACCGGAAGGTCCGACGAGGACGAGGAACTCGCCGTCACCGACTTCGAGGTTCAGCTTGTCGACGGCCGGACGGGTTCCGCCGGGGTACAGACGGGTAGCGTCATCGAAAGTGACAGATGCCATTTTTGTTTCTCCTTCACCGGCAGGTACGTGCCGGACGATCCGTAGTGATGAAGCGGTGAGATCAGTCACCGTGACCCGTCATTGGGTCGGAATCAGTATGACATGAACAGCGGTACCTGGGTATTTCTCAGCCTCAATGGCTAGCATCGAACTCGGCCGCGCGCAGCGGCGATCGTCGCCGAGCGGCGGTAGGGGCCAACCCGGACCCCCGGAGACTCACAAGAGGAACGATGTCGAGCGACGAAACGCCGAACGTCCCCACGCCTCGCAATTCTCGCGAGGTCGTACGGGAGAAGGCTCAGAAAGTGCACGCCCAGCAGTCGAGGGCACGTCTCATGCGACGGATCATCATCGGTGCTGTCGCGATCGTCGCCGTGGGGGCGATCGGCACCGCGGTGACCCTTGCCGTGTCGGCACAGGTATCGAAGCCGAAGCTCACCCCGACCGGGATGGAGTCGGATGGCGTGGTCGTCACCGACATCACCGCAGTCGCAGGATCCGACGAGGTTCCGGCCACGCCGTCGGCGGAACCGACTGACGCGGGGGCCTCAGCTGAGCCGACGCCTACATCGACTTCTTCCGAGAAGGTCGACATCCACGTCTACGTCGACTACCTCTCGCCGGATGCAGGAAAGTTCGAGCGGGCCAACGCCCGTCAGTTCGCCGGTTGGATCAGCGAGGGTGCGGTCACGGTCAGTTACCACCCCGTCGCGCTGCTCACCGCGAGCTCGAACGGCACCAAGTACTCCCTGCGGTCTGCCGCGGCCGCGGCCTGCGTTGCCACCCACTCGCCTGCGCAGTTCTATGCGTTCAACCACGATCTGCTCGATGACCAGCCCGAGGTGGGTAGCGACGGGTTCTCCGACGAGGAGCTGGCGAACCTCGCCGGAGCAGTGGGCACCGACAATACCAAGGCCGTCCGCTCGTGCATCGAGAACGGTGACTTCGTCAGCTGGGCGAAGGATGCCACGACGCGGGCGCTCGATGGACCGCTCGCCGGTTCCAAGGACCTGATGCTCAACACGGCGCCCATGATCGTCGCGAACGGCGAAGCATATGTCGGCGCTCTCGACGACCCCGCTGAGTTCTCGCAGTTCGTGCTCAGTGTGGCGAGCGACGCATCACGCGCCACGCCCACGCCGACGCCGACGGCGTCGTCCACGCCAGCCCCGTAAGTCGAAACGGGGTCGATGTCATCACTAAGCTGATGGGTGGCATCCGCCGACTTGGCGCAATTGGTAGCGCACCGTACTTGTAATACGGGGGTTACGGGTTCGAGTCCCGTAGTCGGCTCAAGAAACGTAGGCCCGCGTCCCTCAGGAAACACTGGGGGCGCGGGCCTTCTTCGTGTCTAGGCGAGGAGCGCCGCCCACGTTTTGCCCACACTCTGTTTCTTTGCCGCCTCCGCGAGCAGGCCCGCGACGGCGTCGAGGTCGTCGTCGAACAGGTCGGCGTGGACGTCGAGTGTGATGCTTGTTGAATCGTGGCCGGGCCCAGTCCGCCTTAATATATCGGGTCGCTCAGGGCGATGTCTGTAGGCCGAAGAGGGGACAGATACACGGTTCTGCTCGCCCATAGGTTGTGGTCTATGGATACGCAATCTCCGCCCACCTCAGATGCTCTTACCGCCAAGCCTCCGCGCGCCGTGTCTCGACGCGCTCTTCTCGCGGGTGCCGGCGTCACCCTTGCTGCCGCGTTCGTCGGCTCCGATCTCGCCCGTGGGGCTTCCGCCGAGGCAGCGTGGGGCGGGTACTCGAATGGTCAAATCCCTCTCAGCCAGTTGACGTCAGTGTCGGGGCACTACTTCCGAAGCGATGCCGCTGCTTCGATGAACGCGCTACGTGCGGCCTATGCCGCCGCGATCGGCAGGACCCTGCCGATCAATGACGGTTATCGGGACCTCGCCAATCAGTGGGTCGCCTGGAACAACTATCAGAACGGCGGCAATCTCGCTGCCTACCCCGGGACGTCGAACCACGGCTGGGCGACCGCCGTCGACTTCGGTGGTGAGGTCTACTCGAGCTCGAACAGCCAGGGACACAAATGGCTCCAGGCCCATGCGGCAGGGTACGGATGGTGGTGGGCCGGGCGACACTTCAGTCAGGTCGAGAACTGGCACTGGGAGTACACGGGAAGCTATACCCCGCCACCCACGGAGGTGACGGGCGGCGTGAAGGAGATCGCCGTACATGGATCCGCTTGGTCGGCGATTCCAGTCGGCCAGATCATGTCGAACGTGTTCTCGGCCGTGAACATGGGGTCGGGGTGGGGGGACATGTACGGCTCGTTGGGCGGCCACATGCAGCTCGTCGGAGTCAGCGGTGGGGCCTGGACGCGCATGGATTCCGGGGTTGCCCTGAACGCTACGAGCCTGAGCGCGCTGAATGTCGGACAGGGATTCCCTCACGTCTTCGCCGTCGAGAACGGGGTTCTGCAGCACATCAGCGCGAACAATGCCGGATGGCAGAAGCAGTCGACAGGGGTGTCTGTCCCTGGAAAGATCTCGGGGGTGGTGCTGCCAGGGAACAATGTTCAATTGGTCGCCAACGTGGGTGGAGTCATGCACCACATCACCTCGCACAGCGGGTGGGAGATCGGCAACAGCGGCATCCCGATCGGCAGTGAGTTCAAGGCTGTGAACGTCGGTGGCCAGCTTCAGATCGTGACGGTCCTCAACGGCATCATCCACCTGATCTGGCCCGGAGCTGGCTGGCAGCTCCAATCCACGGGGCTGCCTGCCAGCGGCAGTCTCACTGCCGTCGACATGGGCGGCGGGTATCCGACGATCATCGCCAACGAAGGATGGAACATCGTCGTGACATCGGTGAGCAACGGCGGTTGGGTGCGGCAAGCGATGGGAGTCGTCACGAGCGGGAACATCGATGCCGTCAACCTCGGCGGAGGCTATCCGACCATCTACGCCGTGTAGTTCGTCCTGATCGACGAAAGACCCCCGCTCGGCTCAGATGCCGAGCGGGGGTCTTTCGGCAGAGGGCGTCGGCGGCAGGCGCATCGCCCGCGAGGGTCTACGGCGTATCGATGACTTCATCGATGAGGCTGATTCCGCCTGTGGAGCTGGCCGAATGCATGAGGTCCTGAATCCACTGGGGGTTCAGTTGCGGCGCCTCGGATTCGTCGAAGGTGAAGCGGAGCGGTATCGATGGATGCAACCAGATCGTCGAACGTCCGGGATCGTCGCCTTCGGGGTGACGCCACGACAGGGTGAAGCTCTCGTTGCGTCGGAGCTTCGTGGCGATGACCACCTTCAGGTGTGCCAGCGCGCGGTCTTCGATGTGGATCGCGTCACCGTTGCCGTACTGGATCGTTCCCATACCCGAACGATAGTCGCGACCAGCGATGCTTCCTCGCTGCGGCGACGCGGGTCGGGGCAAGCGGATTTCAGAGTATCGCGATAGAAGGTGATATGTTACTAGTGACAACGTTTTCCCGGTGGATCTACGGATTCGCACCGGGTCGATGAC
>JBOGEI010000251.1:0-4630 GCA_050701935.1 Microbacterium sp. | reverse complement strand
ATCTGGCCCTCCTTCTGGCCGACGTCTGGGCAGACGCACAGCCTGGAAGGAGGGCCGGATTACCTCCTCAGCCGTTCACAACCTGTGTGGGCAGGACAGCTAGGCGGCCGACCGATCGGACTCGTGAAGCAGCTGATAGGCGACTACTTCGTGAGCTTCTTCCTCCGCGCCTCCGCGTTCCGCTCGAGTCATTCGGCGCCCTCGCCCTAGCTGCGGCAGCTGCTCGAGTGGATCTCCCGGCCAGCTCTCGTGGTCGCATGATGCGAACCGTGACGTCGCTGTCCGCGGAAGCCTGACGGCCGCTAGGCGACCGTCCGCGTGCTTTGTGGCGGACCAGCGCTGAGCCAGTAGACGAAGCCCTGCGCCGGCCACAGCGCCAGCTTTCCTCGTCACCGAAGACCTCGGTGCCCTCCACGACACCGAGCCGGCGCCACTTCTCCCGCTTTGTCGTGGCGCTGAGCTCCTTCCCGACTAGCTTGGTCGCCCAGATGGAGAAGCTTCGACCTCCGCTTCGGGCTACGAGCGAACTACCCGTAGCACCGACGACGTAATATCCGGCCCCCTCGGCCAATCGGCGTACCCCCACCGAGACCCGTATGTCTGCGGCGGGGGTCTGCCTCGTGGGCCTGCACGACGCTGTGTAGGTAGCACCTTGTCACGCGCGCCGATGTCTTTGACGCTGGGTGCGGGGAGGTACCGGCGTCGTCTCCATCGATCCCGGCGTGGGAACGGGCAGTGCCCGGAACTTCTCGAGCGCTCGCTCGTTCTTTCCATCGGGGCTAAGGTCGTCCCACGATTCGATCTCGTCCAGCGTCCGTTGCGCCCACGCCTCGACCATGTTGAGGAGACTGATGAAGAAGTCAACCGCGAGCACGCGGATGTAGACCTGATCCTGTGTGACCGCCATGCCCTCGAGGAACTCCTGTTTGACCTGTCCAGCGAACCGGAGCATCTCTCGGGCATCGTCGAGCACCAGCTCGAGGGTGGCGATGATCTCGTCCTTGGTCCCCAGAGGTGCTACGAAGAGACGGATCATGGCCTCGAAGTCCATGGCGAAAGGGGAGACCGGCGTGGCGAGCCACTCTCGTAGCGCCTCTCTCCCCTTCTCGGTGATCGAGTAGACGGTGCGCGCCCGTTTGCCGACGTGTTCCTTCTTCGCTTCGAGCAGGCCCATCGAAGAGAGGCGTTTCACCTCCCGATAGATGGCGCTTTCGGCTCGGGGCCACACGTATCTGAAGTAGCGAACCCGCTGTTGCGCGAGCTCGTACGTAGACCAGGGATGCACGGCTACCTGGGCTAGCACCGCATATGAAGTCGTGGTCAGTCTTGGGGTCATCTCTCCTCTTGACATACTCCAAACGCTAGTATAGCTTTACTCCAAATTAGAGTATAGGCCGTGGACCCCAAGATGGCCGGGGATGCCGAACGTAGGCGCGGCGAGGAGGTGGCGATATGGCGACCGAGCGCGGACGTGAGCACGTCGAAACGCTTGTGATCGGAGGCGGGCAGGCGGGCCTTTCGATGGGGTACCAGCTGTCGCGGCGCGATCTGCCCTACAAGATCGTCGATGCCAACCCACGCATCGGCGACGTCTGGCGCAACCGCTGGGACTCATTCCGGCTGTTCACCCCCAACCGACTCAACCGGCTTCCGGGGATGCGCTTCCCCGGATTTCGGTGGGGGTTCGCCAGCAAGGACGAGTGGGCCGATCACCTCGAGTCCTATGCCCGGAAGTTCGACCTTCAGGTCGAGACGGGAGTCAGGGTGGAGAAACTGACTCGAGAAGGGGATCGCTTCGTCGCCATCTCAGGCGACCGACAATTCGAAGCAGACAACGTCGTGGTTGCGATGTCGAGCTGGCAGCGCCCGCGCGTTCCCGATCTCGCGTCCGAACTCGATCGCCGGATCGTCCAACTTCACGTCGCCGAGTACAAGAACCCGCGCCAGCTCCAAGAGGGAGACGTCCTCGTCGTGGGAGCAGGCAACTCCGGAGCCGAGATCGCCATCGAGGTGGCACGGACTCACAAGGTGATGCTGGCGGGTCCGAGCACGGGCGCGATCCCCTTCCGGCCCGAAAGCGTTGTCGCCCGTGTCCTGATGCCGATCATCGGTCGAATCGTCTTCCACCGGGTGCTAACGACCAGGACTCCCATCGGGAGGAAAGCTCGTCCGAAGATGATCTCTAGCGGCGAACCTCTGATCCGGGTCAAGCCCAAAGACCTCAAGGCCGCGGGCGTCGAACGCGTTCCTCGGGTCACCGACGTTCACGACGGATCGCCGCAACTCGAGGACGGCCGCACCGTGGAGGCCGCCAACGTCGTGTGGTGTACGGGATTCCACCCCGGGTTCTCCTGGATCGACCTCCCCGTCCTCGGTCCACAAGAGCCCTTGCACGAACGAGGGGTCGTCGGATCAGAGCCCGGCCTCTACTTCATCGGTCTCAAGTTCCTCTACTCCGTTTCCTCCGAACAGATCCAGGGGATCGGCCGTGACGCGGAGTACATCGCCAAGAAGATCGCCGCCGGGCGTAAGGTACGACGGGCTGGTCGATCGGTCGGCGACCCGTCAGAGGAGCGAGACGTGATGGCGAGCTCCGCAGGAAGATGAGGCGAGAAGTTCAACGACCACTCGCTCCGCCCGGTGGCCCCGGCAGGATTCGCGCTTCGCACGGCAACTGACCAGAGGCAGGACCGGGTCGCTGAAAGGACGCGGAGGTCAACCTCAAGCGGACGCTCGAGCAGAACACCGACCGGCAGCCGGGTGGCGGCTGAGTCCGGTTCGTCAAGCCGCGAACGGGACGGCTACCGTCAGCCCAGCAAGTGTCAAGGCCGGTCGAAAACGGACCCCCCTCGCGCCGGTTGAAATCGGACCCCCGTCTGGTGAGCGGCCACCGGCCGGTGGCCGGCGCGGCCGTGAGCGCCTCTCTAGCGGCTTGCGAGCGGCGGCGGCGGAGCCTTCGGAGGTCCGATCGGGGCAGGTCCAGAGCGTTTTCGGTGGTCGCCGGCTCGGATCGGCGCGCTGGGAGGCGTTCTGCGGGCCTGCGAGCGGTCGGCGCGACTGGTTGGTCAGACCGTTTCGGGCTCGCGGGCGGGTGGGCGGCCGCCGAGGTCGCGGTCGCGGAGGCGGTAGCTGTCGCCCTTGAGCGAGAGGATTTCGGCGTGGTGGACGAGCCGGTCGATCATCGCGGCGGCGACGACCTCGTCGCCGAAGATCTCGCCCCAGGCGGAGAACGGCTTGTTGGACGTGACGATCAGTGAGGCGCGCTCGTAGCGGGAGCTGACGAGCGAGAACATCAGGTTGGCGGCCTGGGCGTCGAAGGGGATGTAGCCGACCTCGTCGACGACGAGCAGCGGTGTCCAGAGCAGCTTGCGCAGCTCCTCGTCGAGGCGGTCTTGCCGTTGCGCGTCGCCGAGGCGGGCGACCCACTCGGTCGCGGTCGCGAAGGCGACCCGCTGGCCGGCCAGGCAGGCGCGGATCGCGAGCGCGATCGCGAGATGGGTCTTGCCCGTCCCCGGCGGGCCGAGGAGGACGACGTTGTCCTTGGCGGTGAGGAAGTCGAGCTGGCCGAGGTGGAGGACGAGCGTCTTCTGCACCGAGCGTTGGAAGCTGAAGTCGAACTCCTCCAAGGTCTTGCGGGCGGGGAAGCGCGCCTGCTTGATCCGGCTCTCGCCGCCGTGCGCGTCTCTGGATGCGACCTCGGTTTGCAGCAGCGCCTCGGCGAAGCGCTCGTAGCTCCACTCCTCGGCGCGGGCGCGCTCGGCGAGCTTTGGCAGCGCCCGTGCCGCGGCCGGCGCCTTCAGCGTCCGAAACAGGAAGCTGAGCTCGGCGGTCTTCGTCATGCCGTCACGCCGGGATCAGCGCGTCGTAGCGGGCGAGCGGCCTGACTTCGACCTCGGGCTCGGCCGGTGTGCCGCGCAGCTCGCGCAACGCACGGGCGTGCTCGAGCGCGGTGATCGTGCGGTGGCGGGCGAACGAGCGAGTGTGTCGGCAAGCGAGCTCGCCGCTGTCGAGACAGACCGCGAGGATCTCCCGTTGGGAGACGCGCAGCTCGACGCGGCGGCCGACGAGGCGCGGGTCGAGCGAGTAGTCGCTGCTGTCGACCCGGACGTACGGGTCGGGCGGCACACGCGTGACCACGCGGCGGTCGACGTCGGGCAGCCGCTCGGGCAGCGAGCGCATCACCGTCAGCTCCTCCGCGAGCCGATCGACCGGCCGGCAGCGCAACGTGCGGTGGAAGCGCAGGTTGGCCCGCTCGTCGAACCAGCGGTCGAGCTGCTCCTGGAAGTCGAGCTCGCCCACGAACGAGCGGCCAGGCTCGAAGCTCGTCTCGGCATAACCCTGCAACCGCTCGACGACGCCCTTCGACTGCGGATCCTTGGCCTCGAGAATCCGCCAGCCGACGCCGAGCTGGCCGCAGAACGCAGCGAACGGCGCCGTCGGGCGGCCACCGCCGGCGTGCAGCGCTCCCTCGCGGTCCCAGACAAGCGTCTCCGGCAGCGCGCCCAGCTCGGCGAGGCAGCGGCCGATCCCGTACAAGAGGTCGGGCGCCTCCTTCGAGAAGACCAGCGCGCCCGCGCCGGCGCGCGAGTAGGGCAGACAGCCGACCACGACGTAGCCGCGCCGCGTCTGC
>JBOGEI010000250.1:0-4635 GCA_050701935.1 Microbacterium sp. | reverse complement strand
CCGAGACCCTGCGCCTGCTGACGATCGACCCGCACTCGCCGAACGAGTTCCGCTGCAACCAGATCGTGCGCAACATCGATGCGTTCTACGAGGCTTTCGGGGTGGGCGAAGCCGACGCTCTGTGGTTGCCGGCGGCATCGCGAGTGACCATCTGGTGACCAATCGTCTGACTCTGTGAAGCATCCCCCGGCGGTGGGGTTACGATAGCCCTGCCGCTGGGGAGCGTCTTCCCCCGGTATCCCGCAAATCCATCCCCCGTAAGGATCAGCGTGGGCGCTCTCGAGCCTGGTGAAGGGTTCCGCAACTCCTCGGCCCCCGAGTCTCCGAGTGGTGCCCACGAGCCCGCCGGAACCGGCCGCCGCTCGAATCGGACCAGCCGTCGACTTCCGCGACGTGCAGCTGCAGGACGCCGATCGTTCACGGCCACGCTGCGCGCGCTGGAGACTCTGGTCGATTCCGGTGCGCAGGTCTCGGTGCACGTCGTCGACCTCGACAACCACGTGCACGTGCTGGCCGGCGACGACCATGTCACGATGCCGGTCGCGGGCCTCGGTGTGGTGCCGCTGCTGATCGAGGTCGCAGCCGGCTTCCAGAACGGCACTCTCGATCCGTTCGAGATCATCGAGCGGGAGAGCGTCGAGGCCGTGGAGACCTCGGGGCTCTGGCGGCATCTGCACGCGCCGGCACTGCCGTTGGAAGACCTCGCGGTGCTGGCCGCGACCGCGGGCGACCCGATCGCCGTGAACGCCCTGCTGCAGAAGGTCGGCCACGACCGGGTGCGCGAGCGCATCGAGTCGCTCGGCCTGCGCCGCACGGCCCTGCTCGACCGCTTCCGCGACCGCCGCGGTCCTGACGACGCCCCGCAGGTCGCCGTCGGCTCCGCACGCGAGCTCGCCGGACTCTTCTCCGCCCTGGTGAACTCGCAGGTCGTCGACGCCGCCGTCAGCGCGCAGGTCTCGGAATGGCTGAGCCTGAATCAGGACCTGAGTCTGGTCGCGGCATCCACGGGCCTCGACCCGTTCGCTCATGATCACGACGCGCACGGCCTGCTCTTCGTGAACAAGACCGGCCGCGACCGCGGGGTGCGTGCCGAGGCCGGTGTGCTGGCGGGGCCACGTGCCGGCGTCGCCTACTCGCTCATCGTCTGCTTCGACGACCTCTCGATCACGCACCGTCTGCGTGCGCACGACGCCTTCCGCGTGCTCGGCGTCGAGCTCATGGAGTACACGCACTGACGGTGCCGTCACCTCGCTAGCATCGAAGGATGCCACGCCCCGACTGGACCCCGCACCGTCGCGATGACGGCGAGCTGCTCGGCTGGATCCACCCCGCAGGCGATGAGTGGGTCGCCGTCGATGTGCTCGGGCGCCCGACCTCGGCTCCGACCGAGTGGCTCGACGCGGAGGCGGCGCTGGAGGAGCACGGCATCGCCTGGCTCGCCGATCCCTGGATGCTGGAGGGCGAGGATGAGCGCGCGCTGCGGGTGCGGATCCTGGAGGTGACGCCCGACGAAGTCGGCGCCCCCGGCCGGATCGTCGTCAAGATCGACGACTTCGGCGACATGACCCGTCCGGCGACGGCGCAGTTCGTGCTGGAGTGGCCGATCCCCGACCGGCTGCGGGCACCACGCACGGACGACCCCGACCCGCGTACGATCGACCGTTGATCTCGCGCAGAGGTGTGCGTTCAGCCCGGCAGTGAGGGGTGCTGCTCGGTCGAGCGCTGCCTCGGGATGAAGAGCGAGAGCACCACCGCAAGCACGCCGGCTGCGATCGCGAGCCAGAAGCACACCTCGAAGGCGGTTCTGGTGGGCACGGCGACACCGTCGATGTCGATGCTCATCGCGGCGAGGACGCCGCCCATGACAGCGGAGGCGCTCGAGGTTCCCACCGACCGGAACAGTGCGTTCAGTCCGTTCGATGCGCCGGTCTCGTTGGCGGGGACCGAGCGCATGATGATCATCGGCATCGCGGCGAACGTGAAGCCGATGCCGACGCCGATCAGCAGGTTCGCGACGAAGACGTGCCACACCTCGCTCGACCACAACAGGACGAACACGTAGGCGAGCACGATCGCAGCGGCGCCGACCGTGAACAGCGGGCGTGGACCCACTGTGCGCTCCAGCCAGCCGGAGAGCGGCGAGATCACCATCATCACGAGGCCCGCAGGCATGATCACCAGCGAGGCGGCGACCATGTCGAGGCCGAAGCCGCCGCCGATCGATGGCGCCTCGAGCATCTGCGGGAAAGTCACGTTCGAAGCGAAGAGCGCGAAGCCCATGCCGATCGCCGCGATGTTCGTGAAGAGCACTGCGGGGCGTGCGGCGACGCGCAGATCGAGCAGCGGGTCGTTCGTGCGCAGCTGATACCAGCCCCACACCAGCAGCACCACGAGTCCGCCGATGATGCAGGTTAGTGTCAGCGGCGAGGTCCAGCCCCACTGCGCACCCCGCGAGACGAAGAGCAGGATGCCGGTGAGGCCGATCGCGAGCCCGATCGCACCGATCACGTCGAGTCGGCCGGGAGAGCGCAGCACGTCTTCGGGGATCACCGTCAGCACCAGGGCAAGGCCGACGACGCCGAGCGCGGCTGCGAGCCAGAAGAGCATGTGCCAGTCGGCGTTCTGGGCGAGGAGAGCCGCCGCCGGCATCCCGATCGCTCCGCCGACGCCCATGGTGGCGCTCATGAGGGCGACCGCTGTGCCCAGCCGCTCCGGCGGCAGCACATCGCGCATGATGGCGATGCCGAGCGGCACGACGCCCGTCACGGCACCCTGCAGCGCACGGCCGATGATCACACCGATGATCGACCCCGAGACGGCGGCGATCACCGAGCCGAGGATCAGGATCGCCAGCAGCGCGATCACGACGCGGCGCTTGCCGTACATGTCTCCGAGCCGGCCCGAGATGGGGGTGGCGACCGCGGCGACGAGAAGGGTGATCGTGACGACCCAGGTGGTGTCCTCGCGGGAGGCGTTCAGCAGCTGCGGCAGCTCGGCCTGCAGCGGCACGACGAGCGTGAACATGAACGACGAGCACAGTCCGGCGAAGGCGAGAACCGCGACGACCGCCCACTTCGGCGGGGTTCGGGAGAGACGCTTCCTGGCTCTGTCGTCGCTCGCACCCACCGGCTCAGGCTATCGGCGATCGAGCGGTGCGGGGTCGATCGGGGCTGGCTAGCATGTGGGCATGGACACGAGCAGCGTCGCTCCGGACGATCCCGCCGCCCACCGCGGCATCTCCCGGCGCACCCAGTCCGACATCTACCGCGCCGGCATCAGTGGCACCAGGCCCGCGGTGCCGATCGACGCCGTCGCCCTCAAAGCGGCGGCACGCAAGGCTCTCAGCGCCGAGGCCTTCGCGTACATCGCCGGGGGTGCGGGTGCCGAACGCACCATGACGGCCAACCGTCGCGCGTTCGAGCGCTGGCAGGTGTGGCCGCGCCCGCTGCGCGACGTCTCTGCGCGCGACCTGAGCGTCGAGTTCCTCGGGAAGGAACGCCCGACGCCGCTGATCCTCGCGCCGCTCGGAGTGATGGAGATGGCGCACGACGATGCCGATCTCGCCGTCGCCCGCGCCGCGGCCGCGCTCGGTGTGCCGTACACGCTCTCGAACCAGGCATCCTTCCCGATGGAGCAGGTGGCGGCTGCCGCTCCGCACGGGGCTCGGCTGTTCCAGCTGTACTGGTCGGCGTCGGACGACCTCAATCGCTCCTTGCTCTCCCGCGCCGAGGCGGCTGGATGCGAGGCGATCGTCGTCACGCTCGACACGCACCTGCTCGGCTGGCGCACGCGGGATCTCGATCTCGCCTACCTCCCGTTCACGCGCGGCATGGGGATCGCGCAGTACACGAGCGACCCGGTTTTCCAGGGGCTCGTGCGTGAACGTGCAGCCGCGCCGAAGAGCGAGGCGCCGGGCGTGAAGGTCACCCCCAAGGCGGTCGCCGCCGCGCTGTCGATCGCACGCAACGGTGCGCGGCTCACGGACGGCGGATCGTTGCGCGACAACCTGCGCTCGCCGCTGCCGAGGGCCGCCGTCGAGACCTTCCTCGACGTGTTCTCGACTCCGGCCCTCGCCTGGGACGACCTGGCGAAGGCGCGGGAGTGGACGAGTCTGCCGATCATTCTGAAAGGCATCGTGCATCCGGACGATGCGCAGGCCGCGCTGGATGCGGGGATGGACGGCATCTGGATCTCCAACCACGGCGGCCGCCAGATCGACCAGTCGGTGCCCACGCTCGACGTGCTGCCCGAGATCGCCGAGCGGATCGGCGGACGCGTGCCGATCGTGTTCGACTCGGGAGTACGCAGGGGAGCGGATGCCGTGATCGCCCTCGCGCTCGGTGCGACGGTCGTCGCTCTCGGCCGCCCCTATGCCTACGGCCTCGGTATCGCCGGGGAGGTCGGCGTGCGCGAGGTGGTGCGTAACGTGCTCGCCGAGCTCGACATCACCCTCGGCCTCGCAGGGCTGACGTCCGTGTCGCAGCTCGATCGCGGCGCGTTGCGGATGGTCTGATCGCGGCTCCGATTCCTCGAACGGGCCGAGGAGGGGCAGACTGGGTGCGTGCGAACCATCCGTGACCTCGACACCGTTGAACTCATCCTCGACGCGCAGGGCCTGCTCGACTCCATCAGGGG
>JBOGEI010000249.1:0-4672 GCA_050701935.1 Microbacterium sp. | reverse complement strand
GCTTTGCGGAGTCCGTCACCCTGTCAGCCTAACGAGGACGACAGACACCCGCTGAGGAGGATGCATGAGCGACGTCGCGATGAGCGAGGGACTCGACTGGGCCACGGCCCGCGGAATGGGCGCTCTCGCCGAGAAGATGGGCATGCAGTTCCTCGAATTCAGCATCGAACGCTGCGTCGCGACCATGCCGGTCGAGGGCAACACGCAGCCCGTAGGACTCATGCACGGCGGCGCGTATGTGGTGCTCGGCGAGTCGCTCGGCTCGATGGCCGCGAATCTGCACGCCGGCGCCGGCCGGCTCGCCGTGGGTGTCGACATAAACGCGACCCACACGCGTTCGGCGACCTCGGGCGTCGTCACGGGAGTGTGCACCCCCGTTCACCTCGGCCGGAGCATCACCGTTCACGAGATCGTGGTCACCGACGATCAGGGACGACGCTGCTCGACGATCCGCATCACCAATATGATCAAGGACCTTCCCGCCGGGTGCTGAGCGGTTCCTCGAGCAGACGTTGGAACAGCAGGTGATCCTGCCACTCCCCCGCGATCCGCAGATACTTCGGCGCCAGCCCGATACGTTCGAAGCCGTTTCCAGCGAGCACGCGCTGAGAGCCGATATTGTGCAGCAAGGTCGCCGCCTGGAGCCGATGCAATCGCAGCTCTGTGCGGGCGTAATCTGCGATCTGCGCGACCGCACGCCCCGCGAGTCCACGTCGCAGTCGTGACACATCGACCCAGTACCCCAGATCGGCGCTCCAGAAGGCCCCGCGGACGATGTTGTTGAGGTTCATGCGACCGCGGATCTCCCCGTCATCCGACTCGATCACGAACCGGATGCTGCGCCCGGTGGACGCCTCATCGACGCACTGCTGCGCGCTCTGCTCCTGTGAGGCCACGGTGAAGAAGGCTTCCGTGCGCGTGGGCTCCCACGGCGCCAGATGATCGCGGTTCGAGAGATAAGCCCTGGCGAGGGCAGCACCGTCACCGATGCGGACGGGCCGCATGATGTGCTCGGCATCGAGCCGGAGGACCCCGGCGCTCACCGCTACTTCTTGGGAGCGAGCTGCTCGATGATCGCCTTCGCGACGTCCTGCATGGTCAGACGGCGGTCCATGGATGCCTTCTGGATCCAGCGGAAGGCCTCGGGCTCACTCAGACCCATCTTCTCGTTGAGCAGGCCCTTGGCCCGATCGACGAGCTTACGGGTCTCGAAGCGCTCGACCATGTCGGCGACCTCGGCCTCGAGCGTGATGATCTGCTCGTGACGTGCCAGCGCGATCTCGATCGCTGGCAGGAGGTCGTTCGGGGTGAACGGCTTCACGACGTAGGCGAGTGCACCGGCCTCGCTCGCACGCTCGACGAGCTCCTTCTGGCTGAACGCCGTGAGGAGGACCACGGGTGCGATGTTGCCCTTGTGCAGCTTCTCGGCGGCGCTGATGCCATCGAGCTGCGGCATCTTGACATCCATGATGACCAGATCGGGGCGCAGCTCGGTCGCCAGAGCGACCGCAGTCTCGCCATCACCGGCCTCACCGACGACATCGAAGCCGTTGTCGCGGAGGATCTCGACGATGTCGAGACGGATCAGCGACTCATCTTCGGCGACGACGACGCGTCGGGGTGCGGATGACGTGGGCTGCTCAGCCTGCTCTTCTTGCTCTGTCACACACCCATCCTAGTGGAGTGCCCCTGTCAGCAGGCCGTAGGCGGCCGGCGCGGAGGATCATGCCCCTCTCCTACGCTAAAGTCGTAGACGCGACACACGAGCCGGCGTGGCGGAATGGCAGACGCGGAGCACTCAAAATGCTTTGTCCGAACGGGCGTGTGGGTTCGAGTCCCACCGCCGGCACCCTCGATGGGAGTCTCTTCGAAGAACCCCGCTTCTTCGGTCGACGACTCCCCTCCCTCAAAGCTGCAGTTGTGCGCTAGAAAGTCCTTATGCACAACGGCGACGAGGCGTCGGCCGCGCACGCCCGGCGACCGCGGCGCAGCCGCCGCGCCCTCGTCATCCTCGGCGCCGTCCTCGTCGTCGCTCTCGTGCTCATCGCGGCCGAGGTCACACGCAGGACGCTTGCCGAACAGGACGACGCGCAGACCGATCCTGCCTTCTACACGCTCCCCAGCCCGCTGCCTCGAGGAGATCCGGGCGAGATCATCCGCGTCGAGCCGATCGAGAGCGCCCCTGTCGGCACCAGTGCCTGGCGCGTGATCTACCACTCGCGCGACCTGACGGGGGCGGACATCCCGGTCTCCGGCGTTGTGATCGTCCCGGACGAGCCTGCTCCAGAAGGTGGACGCACCGTCGTGTCGTGGGCCCACCCCACCACGGGAGCAGCGCCTCAGTGCGCACCATCACTCGGCCTGGATCCGTTCGAGTACGTCGAGGGAATGCACGAGCTGCTCGCCGAGGGGTATGCCGTCGCAGCGACCGACTACCCGGGCCTCGGCGTGGAGGGTGCATCGTCTTATCTGCTCGGCATCCCCGAATCCAACAGTGTTCTCGACATCGTCAGGGCTGCACAGCGCATCGACGATGCCGACGTGGGCGACCGCGTCGTGCTGTGGGGCCACTCCCAGGGCGGACAGGCCGTGCTCTTCGCCGCGCAGCGCGCAGCGGAGTATGCGCACGAGCTCACGATCGAGGGGGTTGCGGTGGCGGCACCGGCCGCCAATCTGAATGCTCTGATGACCGACGACATCGTCAACCTTTCCGGCGTCACGATCGCCTCGTTCGCCGTCCCGGCCTACGAGGCCGCCTACGCCGAACAGTACGGCGCCACGGAGATCACCGGCATCCTCACACCTGCCGGGCTCAAGGCGACGCCCGACATGGCCGCGCTGTGCCTGCTCACGCAGAACGAGGAGATCCACGCGATCGCCGATCCGCTCGTCGGCGCATACGTACGAAGCGACCCGGCGACGACGGAGCCGTGGCAGACGATGCTCCAGGAGAACAGCGCGGGCAACAGTCCCATCAGGGTGCCCGTCTTCGTGGGCCAGGGAGAGGCAGAAGAGCTGGTGCTGCCGAGCGCGACCGAGGGCTATGTGAAGCTGCTCTGCACGCAGAACGCGGATGTGACGTTCCACCGCTATCCCGATGTCACCCACGGGCTCGCCGCCTATGCTGCCCTTCCGGACCTGCTCCTCTGGCTCCCGACGCTCGACGAGAACCGCCCGTCCGCCTCCGGTTGCGACTGAGCGTTCACTCCGCCAGGACAGCAAGCTCCGCCAGCACACGCGGGTGCGCGAGGATCCGGAAGTGCCCACCCGTATCGAGGCGGACGTTCCTGGCACCGGCAAGCTCGCTTCCCTCGGGGATGTGCGGGTCGAACCCGGCGTACACCGACACGATCCGCTCGTTCACTGTCAGCTGCTGCGCGAGACTCACGATGGACGGGTCTTCCGGAGAGAACTCGCGGAGCGTTCTGGACAGCATGAGACGGGCATAGCGGGAGCCACCGAACGGAGTCGCGATCGCGAGCATGGACCGCACCCGCTCCCCCGCGGGGCCGGTCATGACCAGCTTCCCGGCGAGACCTCCTTTGCTGTGCGCGACGAGGATCACATCGCGGAGCCCGTGGGCCTCGAGGAACGCCGCCACCGCCCCGGCCATGTCGACCACCGGACGTTGATTCCGACGTAGCGTGTCGACGATATGGATCGGGTGCCCGCGTTCGTGCATCGCTGCGACGAGCGGCTGCATGAACTTCCAGGTCTCGTAGACGCCGGGGAGCACGACGATGTGGGTGCCGGGCCCCGAGGCGAAAGAGGCGGGATCGGTGCGGTCGAGCATCGCGCGGACCTGCCAGTAGCCCGCGTACAGGTAGTCGGCGACCCACCACCGGGCGTTCCTCAGCACACCGATGATGTGCTCCTGGGACGACGGCACAGATCCATGAGTGAAAAACTACCGGAACCGCACTACAGAGGGGACGAGACCGAAGTCCCGCCCCCTCTGGATGCCGTGCGTCAGACCCCGGCCTTGTAGATCGGAGCTGCACCACGGATCGCGTCGCCGACCTTGTGCACGCGAAGGTCGTTCGTCGATCCGACGATTCCGGGAGGGGAACCGGAGATCACGACGACCTTGTCCCCTTCCTCGGCGAGTCCGTTGCCGAGCAGATACTCGTCCACCTGGTGATACATGAGGTCGGTGTGCTGCACCATGTCGACCAGAGTGGAGCGAATGCCCCAGGTGAGTGCCATGCGGCGGCGGATTCCCGGCTCGGGAGTGAAGGCGATCATCGGGATGCGCGAACGCAGGCGCGACAGTCGACGTGCGGAGTCGCCCGACTGCGTGAACACGCAGAGGAACTTCGCATCGACGAACTCGGCGACCTCGAGAGCGGCGAGGGTGATCGCGCCGCCCTGCGTGCGGGGCTTGGTCGTGAGGGGCGCAATGCGCTCCAGGCCGTGCTCCTCGGTCGACTCGATGATACGAGCCATGGTCTCGACGACCACGACCGGGTAGTCACCGACGCTGGTCTCACCGGAGAGCATGACCGCGTCTGCACCGTCGAGCACCGCGTTCGCCACATCCGAGGTCTCGGCGCGGGTCGGGACGGGGCTGTTGATCATCGACTCGAGCATCTGCGTCGCCACGATGACGGGCTTCGCCATGCGGCGAGCGATCTCGACGGCGCGCTTCTGGACGATCGGCACAGCCTCGAGC
>JBOGEI010000248.1:0-4673 GCA_050701935.1 Microbacterium sp. | reverse complement strand
GCACCCCCTGCTCCTCGGTCCCCGACGAGGCGGGGACCGTCATGTCACTGCACCAGGCCGATGTTCTTCAGCGTCGCCGTGACCTCTTCGATGTTCCCGGTGAGGAACTCGTCGAACTCCGCACCGACCAGGAACGCGTCGGTCCAGCCCTTGGTCTCCAGCTGCTCGGTCCACGCCTCGGACTCGTGCAGCTCGGTGATCACGCGCACCAGCTCGTCCTTCTCACCGTCGGAGATGCCGCCGGGTGCGATGACACCACGCCAGTTCGTGAGGACGACGTCATAGCCCTCCTCGGTGATGGTCGGGACGTCGGGGAGCTGCGAGACGGGCTCCTCGCTCGAGACCGCCAGGGCCTTGAGCGCGCCGCTCTCGATGTGCTGCGCGAACTCTCCGACTCCCGAGATGCCCGCGGCGACCTTGCCGCCGATGAGCAGCGGCACGGCCTCGCCGCCGCCGGAGTTCGGGGTGTAGTTGAGCTTCTCGGCGATCTCCGCCCCGTCGAGACCCGCCTCTTCGAGCATGAGGCCGGCGAGGATGTGGTCGGCGCCGCCCGCCGAGCCGCCCGTGATCGTCACCGACTGACCGTTGTCGACGATGTCCTCGACGAGGTCTCCGAGGGTGTCGTACTTCGAGTCGGCCGGCACGACCACGACGAGCGGTTCGTCGGTGAGGCGGGCGATCGGGGTGGTGTCCTCGATCCGCACGGCCGAGGCGTTGGTCTCGACCGCTCCGACCATGACGAGCCCCATCACCATGAGCGTGTTCGGGTCCTTCTCGTTGGCGAGCTGGGCAAGACCGACGGTGCCGCCGGCTCCTCCCACGTTCGTCACCGGGGCGGAACTCACGATGTCGTCCTCCGTGAGCACCTGAGACAGGGCGCGCCCGGTCTGGTCCCAGCCCCCACCGGGATCAGCGGGCACGACGATCGAGACATCCGTGACCGCGGCGGTCTCGGCTTGAGCGTCGCCACCGTCGGTCGCTGCGCCGCCTCCCGCGCACGATGTCAGTGTGAGTGCGGCCGCGGCCGCCAAAGCGGCCAGCGTTGCGATGCGTGCATTCTTCATGTGCGCTCCTCCTTGAGCGTTCGTGATGCTGTGTGGGTCCACAGTGGAAGCTCCGGCTCGCCCGCTCAAGCTTCGGAAACCATTGGTCGGAGTTTCGGAACTATTGGTCGTGAGCGGTGTGCTCCCCGGCTCGCACCGCTGCAGCGGAGAGGCCAGAATGAGCAGGTGGCCTCAAAGATGACGCTGCGCGTGCAGTTGCTCGTGCTGCAGGCGCTGATCGTGTTCCTGGTGACCCTCGCGACCGGCATCGTCGCCGGAGCGTTCCAGGAGCAGGCGCTCCGTGAGGCCTATAAGGACCGGATGCAGGCCGTCGCCCAATCGATCGCCGCGCTGCCGGTGGTGCACTCGGCTTTCGACGATGCCGAGCCGTCGATCACGATCCAGCCCATCGCGGAGGTCATCCGGGAGGCCTCCGATCTGGCCTATGTCGTCGTGGCCAACGAAGACGGCATCCGCTATTCGCATCCGAACCCCTCGCGCATCGGAGAGAAGGTCTCCACCGACCCGTCGATCCCGCTCTCCGGCGAGGTCTACGTCGGCACCCAGACCGGCACGCTCGGCACGTCCTGGCGGGTCAAGGTGCCCATCCGCGACGACGACGGCGATGTGATCGGCACAGCGTCTGTTGGCATTCTCGAGTCGGAGCTCAGCGAAGAATTCTCCGCGAACCTCGTCTGGCTGATCTCGGCGATGCTCGCCGCGGCCGTGCTCGGGGTCTTCGGATCCGCGTGGGTGACCTCGATCATCCGCCGTCGGATCTATCGGCTCGAACCCCATCAGATCGCGGCGCTCGTGAAGAACCAGGAGACGACGCTCCACGGCCTCAGCGAAGGGGTGATCACCGTCGACGGCACCGGCCGCATCACACTCGTGAACGATGCCGCCGCACGCTTCCTCGACAGAGACGCCGCCGATCTCGACGGCGAACCCGCCGCAGAGGTGCTGGGCGAGGAGTTGGCGACCGTGCTCCGCGAAGGCGAATCGGCCGGGCGGCCGGTGATCGTCGGGTCGCACGTGCTCGTCGCCCGCAGCACCGGCAGCGACGCCGACGGCGGGGGCATCGGAGCGACGCTGCTGCTTCGCGACCACACCGAGCTCCACGACGTGGTCCGACGCGTCGAGGCGGCCGATGCCATCATCGCGTTCCGCCAGCGCCTCGGGCTGCCCAAGGGGCTCAGCGCCGAGACACTCGACCGCGTGTCCACAGCCCTGGCCGCCCGCTTCGACGCCTCGGCGAGCGAGATCGGCGAGGATCTCGACATCTCTCGGGTCAGTGCGCGTCGATACCTCGAGCACCTCGCCGCCTCCGGACAGGCCACGCGCGCACTCGACTACTCGACCAAGGGCCGACCGAGCACCCGCTATCGCACCAGGGATGCCGGCTGAGCATCACCTCGACACTGGGACGCAGTGCCGTAGTGTGCGACACTGGATCGCATTCGACGACGCCGTCGGCTTCCCCGGATCGAAGGAGATCTCATGGTTCGCAGCACGTATCCCGATGTGGAGATCCCCGAGGTCTCCATCCACGAGTTTCTCTTCGGCGGCCTCGAGGAAGCCGAGCTCGACACGGTCGCTCTCGTCGATGGGATGAGTGGGGCGACGACCACCTACCGACAGCTGGTCGGGCAGATCGACCTGTTCGCCGGAGCCCTCGCTGCTCGCGGAGTCGGCGTCGGAACGACGGTCGGCGTGCTGTGCCCGAACATCCCCGCGTTCGCCACCGTGTTCCACGGAATCCTCCGCGCAGGCGCCACGGCGACCACCATCAACTCCCTCTACACCGCCGACGAGATCGCGAACCAGCTCACCGACGCCGGCGCGACCTGGCTCGTCACGGTGTCCCCTCTCCTCCCCGGGGCACAGGCGGCCGCGGAGAAGCTCGGTCTCTCCGCCGACCACGTCATCGTGCTCGACGGCGCCGAAGGCCACCCCTCGCTTCCCGCGCTCCTCGGCGAGGGGCATCCGGCACCCGAGGTCTCTTTCGATCCGGCCACCCATCTCGCCGTCCTGCCGTACTCTTCGGGCACCACCGGGCGCCCGAAGGGGGTCATGCTCACGCATCGGAACCTCGTGGCCAACGTGTCGCAGTGCCGTCCGGTCCTCGGCGTCGACGCGACTGACCGCGTGCTGGCCGTGCTGCCCTTCTTCCACATCTACGGCATGACCGTGCTTCTGAACTTCGCGCTGCGCCAACGGGCAGGGCTCGTGACGATGCCGAAGTTCGACCTCCCCGAGTTCTTGCGCATCATCGCCGAGCACCGGACCACGTGGGTGTTCGTGGCTCCCCCGATCGCGGTCGCACTCGCGAAGCATCCGATCGTCGACCAGTACGACCTCTCCGCGGTGAAGGTGATCTTCTCCGGTGCTGCCCCTCTCGATGGCGCTCTGGCCTCGGCCGTCGCGAACCGACTCGGCTGCATCGTCACTCAGGGCTACGGCATGACCGAGACGAGTCCTGCCGTGAACCTGATCTCCGAGGCTCGCAACGACATCGACCGTTCGAGCATCGGACCCCTCGTCCCCAACACCGAGGCGCGGCTCGTCGACCCCGACTCCGGTGAAGACGTCGCCGTCCCCTCCGATGGCGCCAGCGAGCCCGGTGAGCTGTGGGTGCGAGGTCCGCAGGTGATGGTCGGATACCTCAACCGCCCGGATGCCACAGCGGAGATGCTCGACGCCGACGGCTGGTTGCACACCGGCGACGTCGCAACCGTCACCCCCGACGGGATCTACCGGATCGTCGACCGGCTGAAGGAGCTCATCAAATACAAGGGCTATCAGGTCGCGCCTGCGGTGCTGGAGGCTGTGCTGCTCGAGCACCCGGCCATCGCGGACGCCGCTGTGATCGGCGCGTTCGACGAGGACGGCCAGGAGGTGCCCAAGGCCTTCGTGGTGCGGCAGCCGGGCGCCGACCTCGATGCTGATGCCGTGATGACGCACGTCGCCTCGCATGTCGCACCGCATGAGAAGGTGCGGCAGGTGGAATTCATCGAGGTCATCCCGAAGTCGAGCTCGGGGAAGATCCTCCGCAAAGACCTGCGTGCACGCTGAGCAGATCACCCCAGATACGAAGAAGCCCGCCACCCCGAAAGGGGCGGCGGGCTTCTTCGTGAGCGAGATGCTTACTCGGACTTCTTCTCGACAGCGTCCTCGGCGGCAGCCTCGGCTGCCTCGCCCTCGGCCTGCGACTCGGCACCGGCGTCGGCGGCGTCCTCGGCGGGAGCCTCCTCGACCGGAGCCTCCTCGACGACCTCGGCCGGCTTCTCAGCCTTCTCGGCCTTCTCTGCCTTCGGAGCGGCCTTGGCGGCAGCCTTCTTCTTCGGCGTGACGGGCTCGAGAACGAGCTCGATCACGGCCATCGGAGCGTTGTCGCCCTTGCGGTTGCCGACCTTCGTGATGCGGGTGTAGCCGCCCTCACGGTCAGCGACGAGCGGCGCGATCTCGGAGAACAGGACGTGCACGACTTCCTTGTCACCGATGACCGACAGCACGCGACGACGCGCGTGCAGGTCGCCACGCTTGGCGAAGGTGATCAGACGCTCGGCGAGCGGACGAAGGCGCTTGGCCTTGGTCTCGGTCGTCTTGATCGACTTGTGGGTGTAGAGC
>JBOGEI010000247.1:0-4704 GCA_050701935.1 Microbacterium sp. | reverse complement strand
CGCCCCGCCTGCTGCTGGATCGCCGCGACGAGGTCGGGATGCTGGTGCCCCAGGTTGAGGTTCACCAGCTGGCTCGAGAAGTCGAGGTAGGCGTTGCCCTGGTAGTCCCAGAACGTCGAGCCCTCGCCCGCGGCGACCGGGAGCGGGTCGATCAGACCCTGGGCGCTCCAGGAGTGGAACACGTGGCCGCGGTCGTCCGCGCGCACCTGCGTCTCTGCGTCGGGAGCGGGGAGCGGGTGCGAGGCGCCGTGGCGGTCGGTGTAGTTCGTCATCGTGGTCGTTCCTGTCAGTGGTTGCTCGGGAAGCCGAGGTCGATCTGCGACGGCGTGTGGTCGGGCCAGCGGGTGGTGACCACCTTGGACCGAGTGTAGAAGTGCACGGACTCGGGACCGTAGATGTGGGAGTCGCCGAACAGCGAATCCTTCCATCCGCCGAAGGAGTAGGCGCCGATCGGCACCGGGATCGGAACGTTCACCCCGACCATCCCGACCTCGATGTCGAACTCGTACTGCCGCGCCGTGCCGCCGTCGCGAGTGAAGATCGCCGTGCCGTTGCCGTAGGCGTTCGCGTTCACCAGGGCGACGGCCTCGGCGTACGTCTCCACGCGGACGACCGTGAGCACGGGGCCGAAGATCTCGTCCTCGTAGACCTTCATACCGGGGGCGACCCGGTCGATCAGGCTGACGCCGAGGAAGAAGCCCTCCGAGTCGAACTGCTTCAGCGTGCCGTCGACGATGACTTTCGCCCCCTCAGCCTCTGCGCCGGTCACGTAGGAGGCGACCTTGTCGCGGTGCTCGCGGGTGATGAGGGGGCCCATCTCGCTGGCGGCATCCGTGCCGGGGCCGATCTTCAGTCCGTCGATGCGCGAGGCGATAGCCGAGACCAGCTCGTCGGCGATGTCGCCGACGGCGACCAGCACCGAGACGGCCATGCAGCGCTCGCCGGCGGAACCGTAGGCCGCGGAGACCGCAGCATCGGCGGCGCCGTCGATGTCGGCATCCGGCATCACGACCATGTGGTTCTTGGCTCCGCCGAGAGCCTGCACGCGCTTGCCGGCGGCCGAGGCGCGCTGGTAGATCGAGCGGGCGATCGGGGTGGAGCCGACGAAGCTCACAGCATCGACCCTGGGCGAGTCGAGGATCGCGTCGACGGCTTCCTTGTCGCCGTGCACGACGTTCAGCACGCCGTCCGGCAGGCCGGCCTCGGTGAACAGCTTCGCGATCCAGACCGCGGCGGACGGGTCCTTCTCGCTGGGCTTGAGCACGACCGTGTTGCCGCAGGCGATCGCGGAGGCGACCATCCACAGCGGCACCATGACCGGGAAGTTGAACGGCGTGATCGCAGCGACCACGCCGACCGGCTGCTTGACCGAGTGCACGTCGACGCCGCGGGAGACCTGCTCGCTGCGCTCACCCTTGAGCAGGTGCACGAGCCCGGCAGCGAACTCGACGTTCTCGATGCCGCGCGACACCTCGCCGGCGGCATCCGAGAGCACCTTGCCGTGCTCGGACGTGACGATCGCGGCGAGCTCGGGCGTGCGGTCCTTGAGGAGCTGGCGCAGCCGGAAGAAGACATCGGCGCGCTTGATGAGGCTGGTCTCGCGCCAGGCGGGGAGAGCGGCCGCGGCGGCTGCGATCGCGGAGTCGACTTCGGCGGTCGAGGCGAAGGCGACATGCTTCGACACCTGGCCGGTGGCTGGATCGAAGACCTGGCCGGTACGAGCCGCCTCGGCGGTCTCGACTGCGTTGATGACGTGACGGACGATGTCCACGATGTTCCTCCGAGCGCTGAAGAGTGCGGTTCCGAACACTCTGACCGGGCGTTCGATACGCTGATACTTCTCAATGATCACAGAGCGGAAGAGTGAAGCGTGATGTCAAATCGTCAGGATTTCGGATGGAATCGGACAGATCGTCCGGCTCGGACCGACGCGCTGCTCACGGTGGCCGATGTGCTCGCCGAACAGGTGGTGCAGGCCGGAGGCCCCGAGGTGATCGTCGGTGGTGAGGCGCTTGACGCCGAAGTGCGCTGGGTGCATGTATCCGACAGCGCAGGCGTCGCCCGTCTGCTCGATGGCGGGGAGCTGTTGCTCAGCACCGGAGCGGGGTGGCCGACGTCTCCGGAGGCGCTGCGGGATTTCGCGAGGACGTTGCATCGCGCGGGGGTCGCGGGGATCGTGGTCGAGCTCGGCTCCGGTCAGACGCAGATCCCGGACGCGATGACGGAGGCGTGTCGTCAGGTCGGACTCGCGCTGATCGCCCTGACCCGCGAGATCAAGTTCGTCGCCGTGACGGAGCGGGTGCACCGAGCCCTGATCGCCGCGCAGACCGATGCCTTGCGCGAGCGCCAGCACCTGCATGAGCTGTTCACCGCGCTGAGCCTGCAGGGGGCGCCGGCCGATGTCGTCGTGGCCGAGACGGCGCGAGCGCTCGGCGCGCCCGTCGTATTGGAGAATCTCGCGCACGAGGTCATCGCGCAGGAGTGCCTGCGGACGCCGGTCGCATCGGCTCTTGCACAGCTCGACTCCGCCGACCGGGTCCCGGTGCAGGCGAGGGGAGTGCGCTGGGGTACCCTGCTCGCGCTGCCGGGACCAGCGCATCCGGCAGGTCGTCTCACGGTCCTCGAGCAGGGGGCGACGGCCCTCGCGTTCGGATGCCTCGCAGACGGCGACGACGCCGAGTGGTCGCTGCTCGCGCAGCGCGGAATCATCGACGACCTGCTCGGTGCACGGTTCGCGAATCCGGAAGACATCGCGGCGCGTCTCGCGACCGGCGGCTTCACGGTGCCGGGGCGTCAATGCCATGGCATCGTCGCCCGAGGTGCGGTGTCGGCCGGTGAACTCGCCTACCGGGCCCGCGAGGCCGGAGGCGCGGTGGTCGCAGCGCGGGTAGGCGACGACGACGTCGCACTGCTGTCTCTCCCGGCATCGGTCGTCCTCACCGATGCGCTCGCTGTTCGCATAGCCGGGCCCGAGCGCACGGTCTTCGTCGGCCCTCCTGCCGAGGATGTGCTGGGTCTGCTCGCCTCGCTGCGAGCGGCGAGAGACCTGGCGGCCGGCGATCGCTCCGACACCGGTCCGCGTGTGCGGCGCGTCGATGATCGTCCGCTGGAGCGATTCGTCGCCTCTTTGCGCGACGATCAGCGACTGCTCGCCCACAGCGAGCGGATGCTGGCGCCGGTCGTGGCATACGACCGGGATCGTCGCGGCGATCTGCTCGACGTGCTCTCGGCGCTCGTCGCCCACCCGGGGAATCGCTCGGCTGCGGCCGCCGCGAGTCACCTCTCCCGATCGGTCTTCTATCAGCGCCTCACGCTGATCGGCGACCTGCTCGATGCCGATCTCGACGACGGCGAGACGCTCGCGGCACTCCACCTCGCGCTCCTGGCGAGACGGAGCACGGCACCGGTCATCTGACCCGCGTCGCGCCTTCTCCGCTCGCGACGGGCTACAACACCGACTGTGCGCGCGTCAGCACATCTCGCAGGATCTGCTCGATCTCGCGGAACTCCGCCGGCCCGACGGTGAGCGGCGGAGCGAGCTGGATCACGGGGTCGCCGCGGTCGTCGGCGCGGCAATAGAGGCCGGCCTCGAACAGGGCGGGGGAGAGGAAGCCGCGCAGCAGCCGCTCGGACTCGGCGTCGTCGAAGGTCTCCTTCGTGGCCTTGTCCTTCACGAGCTCGATGCCGAAGAAGTAGCCGTCGCCGCGCACATCTCCGACCAGCGGCAGGTCGAGCAGCTTCTCGAGCTCGGTACGGAACAGCGGGGAGTTCTCGCGCACATGCGCGTTCAACCCCTCCTCGTCGAAGATCGCGAGGTTCTCCAGCGCGACCGCGGCCGACACCGGGTGCCCGCCGAAGGTGTAGCCGTGCGGGAACGAGATGTCACCCTTCGAGAAGGGTTCGTAGATGCGGTCGCTGATGATGGTGGCGCCGATCGGGGAGTATCCGCTCGTCATGCCCTTGGCGCACGTGATCATGTCGGGCACGTACCCGAGACCCGTGCAGGCGAACGTGTGACCGAGCCGGCCGAACGCGCAGATGACCTCATCCGAGACGAGCAGCACGTCGTGGCGGTCGCAGATCTCGCGCACCCTGGCGAAGTAGCCGGGAGGGGGCGGGAAGCAGCCGCCGGAGTTCTGCACCGGCTCGAGGAAGACCGCGGCAACGGTGTCTGCGCCCTCGAACAGGATCATCTCCTCGATGCGGTCGGCTGCCCAGCGGCCGAACGCCTCGAGGTCCTCGGACGGTCCGCCCATCTCGGCTGCGCGATAGAAGTTCGTGTTCGGCACGCGGAAGCCGCCGGGGGTGACCGGCTCGAACATCGACTTCATGGCCGGGATGCCGGTGATCGCCAGAGCGCCCTGCGGAGTGCCGTGGTAGGCCACTGCGCGGGAGATGACCTTGTGCTTGGCGGGCTTTCCCTGCAGCTTCCAGTAGTGCTTGGCGAGTTTGAACGCGGTCTCGACCGCCTCGCCGCCGCCGGTGGAGAAGAACACCTTGTTGAGGTCGCCGGGGGCTTCGTCCGCAAGACGGTCCGCGAGCTCGATCGCCGCCGGGTGCGCGTAGGACCACAGCGGGAAGAACGACAGCTCGGATGCCTGCGCGGCCGCAGCCTCGGCCAGGCGACGCCGACCGTGGCCGGCGTTCACCACGAAGAGCCCGGCGAGGCCGTCGAAGTACTCCTTGCCCTTCGCATCCCAGATC
>JBOGEI010000246.1:0-4734 GCA_050701935.1 Microbacterium sp. | reverse complement strand
ACCATCCGTCGGGCAGACGCCGGCGATCGTGGCATGCGAGGCCAAGGACATCGAGGTCGCAGCGGTCACGGACGCCGAGACCTACCAGGCCGGGGTGCTGCCGAAGCTCTCGATCTCGTTGACGAACAAGGGGAGCACGGACTGCACGATCGATGTCGGATCGACCACGCAGGTGTTCACCATCTCCAGCGGATCCGATGAGTGGTGGCGCTCCACCGACTGCCAGGAGAACCCGAGCAGCATGATCGCCACGCTCACGGCGGGCACGACCGTCACCAGCAAGGAACCGGTCACCTGGGACCGCACGCGGTCGAGCGTCGAGACCTGCGCCCAGGAGAATCGCCAGCGCGCACCGGGTGGGGGAGCCTCGTATCACGTGCAGGTCTCGATCGGCGGGTTCACGAGCCTGTCGACGGCTCAGATCCTGCTCTACTGAGCCCCGCTGAGTTCGAAGCGATCGCGACGGAGCCTCTTCGGAAATCGTCGCGAGATGCGCCCCGACCTGCGAAATGGTTCGACGTCGGACGCCATTCCCACGCGATGCTGACTTCCACGAGTCTTTGGGATACCATAGAAGCGACTCTCCGCATCATGCGGCACATGCCATCCCCAGTGGCGTCGAACTACAGCGTCCCCAGCGCTTCGACACCGCCGCTCGAGAGTCCGAGGGCCCTCTCGAGTACCCCAGTCCCCAATGTGGGACTCGAGAGGGCCCCAATCGTATCCGCGGTCGATCCGGACGGATGCCGTGGTCGTCCTCCATGCCTAAGCTGGATGCATGGCAGCGAAGAAGGCGAAGTCCTCGAAGAAGAAGCCCGCACCCGAGGACTTCCGCTCGGATGCTCTGGCTCAGGCCCTTGAGAAGCAGGACGTCGCCGCGGTCGCTCTCGCCCTCCGTCACGGCACCACCATCGTGCCGCTGATCTCACCCGGTGCGCGGGACAACCCCCTCGACAGCGGTGAGGTGTGGACCTACCGCGATCCGAAGACCGGCGACCTCGCGCTGCTGCTGTTCAGCGATGCGAAGAACAAGCCGGCAAACCTTCCCCCCGGCGTGGGGATCTACACCGCGGACTGGCTGCGGAAGTTCCTGGCGGCCCACCCGATCACGACCGTGTTCCTCGACATCGCCGGCCCCCACCCGATGCAGGCGGAACCTGCGGAGCTGCTCAAGGCCCTCGACGCCTGACGCCTGTTGCGGCGGCGGTCAGAACGGCGGGATGTCGCGATCGGAGCGGCGTGACGTGTTGCGTGCGCGCACGTCTCCGAGCGCGGCCCTGAGCGTCTTCGATCGGTCATCGACCACCTGCTCGTAGCCGAGACGCGCCGCCTCGGAGCGACGCTGAGCAGCCTGGGTGACGGGACGGATCTCGCCAGCAAGGCTGAGCTCGCCGACCGCGGCGATCGTGCGCGGCACCGAGATCTGCTGGATGGAGCCGGCCACCGCGATCGCGATCGCGAGATCGGCCGCAGGCTCTGTGAAACGCACGCCTCCGACCGTCGAGACGTAGACGTCGAGGGTGCCGGTGGGGATGCCGGCGCGACGCTCGAGGATCGCGAGCACCATCGCCACCCGCGAGGAATCGAGGCCGTGCACGATGCGTCGGGGGTTCGGAGCGTTGCTGGGCACGGTGAGCGCCTGCACCTCGACCGGAAGCGCGCGCCTGCCCTCGAGTGAGATCGCGACGCAGGTCCCCGGTTCGGTGGCGCCCTGGGAGAGGAACAGCCCGGAAGGGTCTGGCACCTCGGCGATGCCGTCTCCGGTCATCTCGAAGCAACCGACCTCGTCGGTGGGGCCGAAGCGGTTCTTGAGCGCGCGGATGAAACGCAATGATGTCTGCCGGTCGCCCTCGAAATGGCAGACCACGTCGACCAGATGCTCGAGCACGCGGGGACCGGCGACCTGACCGTCTTTCGTGACGTGGCCGACGAGGATGATGGGCAGGTCGCGATCTTTCGCGATGCGGATCAGCGTGGCGGCGACCTCGCGCACCTGGCTCGGCTGCCCGGCGGCGCCGTCGATCATCGACGACGAGACGGTCTGCACCGAGTCGACGATCACGAGCTGTGGTTTCACTTCGTCGATGTGACCGAGGATCGTCGCCAGGTCGGTTTCGCTCGCGAGGTACAGCTCGTCATGCAGGGCGCCGGTGCGCTCCGCACGCAGCCGCACCTGACCGGGGGACTCCTCAGCGCTCGCGTAGAGCACGCGCCGCCCACCGCGAGCCGCTTGGGCTGCGACCTCGAGCAGCAGCGTCGATTTGCCGACGCCCGGTTCGCCGCTGAGCAGGATCGCCGCTCCGGGCACGATGCCGCCGCCGAGCACGCGGTCGAACTCCCCGACGCCGCTCGAGCGACGCGGAGCATCCTGTGTCGTGATCTGTGTGATCGGCCGCGCTGCGCGATCGGCGGTCGGCGCGACCGCCCCTACGCGGCGGAGGGTGCCCGTCTGCGCGGCCTGTTCCTGGACCGTGCCCCACTGCTGGCACTCCCCGCACCTGCCGACCCACTTGGCGGTCGTCCACCCGCATTCCGTGCACACGTACGCGGGTGGAGCGGGTTTCCGGGTGGCCATGCTCCCAGGCTATCGCCGGCATCAGACATCCCTATCGGCCAGGTGTTTATTCACGGCCGATCCTCTCGGCAAACTCGCAGTGTCGCGGGATACTGGGTTCATGGCCAACGGCGGGCCCGTCTGCGGGCCGATCTCGAGCTACTCCCGGGTGCAGATCCTGCACTTGCTCTTCGAAGCGGGAAGCTCGACGACCCGAGCCGATCTCTCCATCACCGAGTTGTGCGAAGCGACAGGGCTCCACCCCAACACGGTCCGCGAGCACCTGCAGCGTCTCATCGAGGGCGGCTACGTGATCCCGACGATCGAGCACCGCACCACGAGAGGCCGGCCGCGCACGCTGTACAGCGCCGCAACCGGGGCACCGGGCGCCTCCAGTCCCGTGGCTCGCGACAAGGCCAAGGCCGCTGCGCGCCGCGGAGACCTGATGCGCAGCATGCTCCCCGACGCGACGGCATCCGATCTCGGACTCGAAGCCACGTATCAGCTCGACGCGCTCGTGGAGCACCTCGAAGAGAGCGGCTTCGAGCCCGTGGTCGACGATCAGCGGCTCACAGTCGATCTCAGCCCGTGCCCGCACGCGGCCGGTCGCTCGGAAGACCGACCCATGCTGTGCCGTGTGCACCTCGAACTCATGCAAGGCGTCCTGAACGAGGCAGGCGGACCACTCGAAGCCGAGTGCGTGCGCGACGCTGTCCTCTCATCGGATTGCACCGTGCAGCTGCGCGACACCACCGCGCAGCTGATCGAGGGAAAGGGGCGGCTGCGTCACAGCACGAGGCAGCGGCTCCACAGAACAGGAGTCGTGCATGGAATGGCTTGATCCACTCGTCCTCGCCCGATGGCAATTCGGGCTGACGACGGTCTACCACTACCTCTTCGTGCCGCTGACGATCGGCATGGCGCTCGTCGCCGCGATCTTCCAGACCGCGTGGGTGCGCACCGGCAAGGTGCAGTACCTGCACCTGACCCGCTTCTTCGGCAAGATCTTCCTCATCAACTTCGCGATGGGTGTCGTCACCGGCATCGTGCAGGAGTTCCAGTTCGGCATGAACTGGTCGGACTACTCGCGCTTCGTCGGCGACGTGTTCGGCGCCCCGCTCGCGTTCGAGGGGCTGCTCGCGTTCTTCTTCGAAGCGACGTTCATCGGATTGTGGATCTTCGGCTGGGACAAGCTCCCGCAGAAGCTGCACCTCGCCACCATCTGGTGCGTCTCGATCGGCAGCATCCTGTCGGCGTACTTCATCATCGCGGCCAACGCGTTCATGCAGAACCCGGTCGGCTACACCTTCAACGAGGTCACCAACCGTGCGGAGCTCACCGACTTCTGGGCGCTGCTGACCAACCCGGTCGCGCTCGCGGCCTTCCCGCACACGATCTTCGGCGCGTTCATGTTCGCAGCCGGCGTCGTGATCTCCGTCTCGGCCTGGCACCTCTCCCGCGGCCAGCACTTCGAGACCATGCGCATCTCGCTCAAGTTCGGGCTGTGGGCGATGATCGTATCCACCGCGGGTGTCGTGCTCACGGGTGACCAGCTCGGACTCGCGATGTACGCCGCGCAGCCGATGAAGATGGCGGCGGCCGAGGCGACGTTCAATACGGTGTGCGGGCCTGATGCCTCGTTCAGTCTCTTCACGCTCGGCACGCCGGACGGCAGCTCCGAACTGTTCTCGATCCGTGTCCCGTATCTGCTCTCACTGCTGTCGACGCACACGCTCGACGCCTGCGTGCACGGCATCAACGACCTGAACGCCGAGTATGCCCAGACCTACGCCTCCACCGGACTGACCGATTTCGCTCCGGTCCTGTGGATCACGTACTGGGCGTTCCGCTGGATGATCGGCCTGGGCATGGCCGCAGCCCTCGTCGCCGTGGTCGGTCTGTGGCTCACCCGCAAGGGTGCCAAGAAGCCCCCGGCGCAGTGGATGTGGAAGCTCGCGATCTGGTCGTTCCCCCTCGCGCTCGTGGCGAACATCATGGGCTGGGTCTTCACCGAGATGGGAAGACAACCCTGGATCGTGTTCGGGCTGATGACCACGCAGGACGGTGTCTCGCCAGGGGTCAGCGGTGTCGAGGTGCTCATATCCCTGATCGCGTTCACGGCTATCTACGCCGCTCTCGCCGTCGTCGAGATACGCCTCATCATCCGGGCCGCGCAGAAG
>JBOGEI010000245.1:0-4750 GCA_050701935.1 Microbacterium sp. | reverse complement strand
CCCCAGCTTCACGGTGCCGTGGCACGAGCACGAGAGCCGCGAGGCGTGGGGTGAAGAGCTCGCCCGCCAGCTCGCCGTCTGGAACCCCGACCTCGTGGTCCTCAGCGGCCTCATGCGTCTGCTGCCGCCGTCGCTCGTCGCCGAGTACTCGCCGCGGCTCATCAACACGCACCCGGCCTTCCTGCCGGAGTTCCCGGGCGCGCACGGCGTCCGTGACGCGCTCGTCTCCGGCGCCGCAGAGACCGGCGCCAGCGTGATCGTCGTCGACGACGGCGTCGACACGGGCCCGATCCTGGCCCAGGAGCGCGTCCCGATCCTCGACGGAGACACCGAGCACAGT
This sequence comes from Microbacterium sp., assembly GCA_050701935.1. Taxonomy (GTDB): domain Bacteria; phylum Actinomycetota; class Actinomycetes; order Actinomycetales; family Microbacteriaceae; genus Microbacterium. The sequence goes on along the minus strand of JBOGEI010000245.1, from coordinate 4,410 downwards.
CTCCACGAGCGCATCAAGCCCGTCGAACGCCGACTGCTCATCGACGTCGTCCGCGGGATCGCCACCGGCGACCTCGCCCTCAGCTCTTCTTCCTGACCCCCTCCACCCGACGCCCCCGCACGAAGGAGCCCATCATGGCCGGCCCCCGCCACGACCCCACGCTCTACCGCGATCGCGACACCGTGCCGATCAGGCGCGCGCTCGTCTCGGTGAGCGACAAGACCGATCTTCTCCTTCTCGCAGCGGCGCTCGCCGATGCCGGCGTCGAGATCGTCTCGACCGGTTCGACGGCATCGACCATCCGTGAAGCAGGCTTCACCGTGACGGATGTCGCCGCCGTCACGGGCGTCGCCGAGATGCTCGACGGCCGGGTCAAGACGCTGCACCCGAAGATCCACGGCGGTCTGCTCGCCGACCTGCGTCTCGAGGACCACGAGCGCCAGCTCGCCGAACTCGACATCACCCCCTTCGAGCTCGTCGTCGTGAACCTCTACCCGTTCGTCGAGACGGTGGCCTCGGGCGCCGTCGGCGACGATGTGGTCGAGCAGATCGACATCGGCGGACCCGCCATGGTGCGCGCGGCCGCGAAGAACCACGCCAACGTGGCGATCGTCGTCTCGCCGCAGTCGTATCCCGGCATCATCTCGGCGATCGCCGAGGGCGGCACGTCGGTGTCGCAGCGCCGCGAGCTCGCCGCCCGTGCCTTCGCGCACACGGCCGCCTACGACACCGCAGTGGCATCGTGGTTCGCCGAGGGCACGCTGCAGGACGACGGCGACCTCCCGACCCACCTCACGATCCAGGCTGAGCGCCTGGCGACCCTCCGCTACGGCGAGAACTCGCACCAGCGCGGTGCGATCTACACTCGCGCCGGCGGCCACGGCATCGCCCAGGCGACGCAGCTGCAGGGCAAGGAGATGTCGTACAACAACTACGTCGACGCCGACGCCGCACTGCGCGCCGCGTACGACATGGTCAAGCCCGCCGTCGCGATCATCAAGCACGCCAACCCGTGCGGCATCGCGACCACCGCTCCGAACGCGCTCGACCCGATCGCCAGCGCGCACCTCCGTGCCCACGAGTGCGACCCGGTCTCCGCATACGGCGGAGTGATCGCGGCCAACGGAACCGTGACCCTGAAGATGGCCGAGAACCTCAAGGACATCTTCACCGAGGTCATCGTCGCCCCCGCGTTCGAGCCCGCCGCCCTCGAGGTGTTCAAGGCCAAGAAGAACCTGCGGCTGCTGCAGCTGCCGGTGGACTGGCAGCAGGAGCGCATGGATGTGCGGCTCGTGTCGGGCGGACTGCTGCTGCAGGACGCCGACCGCTTCCCCGACGACATCGTCTCCGTCGCGAAGAACTGGGAGCTCGTCTCCGGTGAGCGCCCCAGCGACGAGGAGATGGAGAACCTCATCTTCGCGTGGAAGGCCTGCCGCGCGGTCAAGTCGAACGCGATCGTTCTCGCGAAGGACAACGCCACGGTGGGTGTCGGCATGGGCCAGGTCAACCGTGTCGACTCGTGCCGCCTCGCGGTCGAGCGTGCGGGAGATCGTGCTGCGGGATCGGTCGCTTCTTCGGATGCGTTCTTCCCCTTCGCCGACGGGGCCCAGGTGCTGATCGACGCCGGCGTCACGGCGATCGTGCAGCCTGGCGGTTCCGTGCGCGACGAGGAGGTCATCGACGCGGCTCGCAAGGCCGGCGTCACGATGTTCTTCACAGGGGAGCGACACTTCTTCCACTGAGCGCTCGCGCTCGCATACCTCGAGACCCACTCTCCACGCCGAGACCCACACCTGCCCACTGCGGCGGCGATGGGTGCCGACGAGGCGGGTGGGTCTCGGCGTTCGCGCTTCCACAGTCGTGTCCGATTTCCGCCAGTCGAGGTCGGTGGTGCGTGGCAGAGTGGAGGCATGAGCTTCCCCGTGACCGACTTCGACGAGCGCTACCGTGCGATCAGCGCGCGCGACACCCGCTTCGACGGGCAGTTCGTGACGGCCGTCAGCTCGACCAGGATCTACTGCCGTCCGAGCTGCCCTGCACGCACGCCCAAGCCGCAGAACGTGACGTTCTATCCCACCAGCGCCGCCGCGCACGAGGCCGGGTATCGGGCGTGCAAGCGCTGCCTTCCCGAGGCCGCTCCCGGGTCACCGGCGTGGGACATCCGTGGTGATACGGCGGCGCGGGCCATGCGCCTCATCTCCGACGGCGTGGTCGAGCGCGAAGGCGTGCCGGGCCTTGCCGCACACCTCGGCTACTCGAGCAGGCACCTCACGCGTCTGCTGACCGCCGAGCTCGGCGCCGGGCCCCTCGCGCTGGCCAGAGCGCATCGGGCGCACACGGCGCGAATGCTGCTCGTCGGCACCGACATGCCGATCTCGGATGTCGCCTTCTCGGCCGGTTTCGCCAGCATCCGCCAGTGCAACGACACGATCCGCGAGGTCTTCGGCCTCACTCCGGGTGAGCTCAGGGCGCGTCGACGGCTTCCGGCATCCGCCGCGCCGGGGGCGATCGACCTCGTGCTGCCGTACCGCGGTCCGCTCGATGCGAGCGGCATCTTCGCGTGGATGGCTGCGCGAGCCGTTCCCGGAATCGAGGAGACGACGGCGACGTCGTTCTCGCGGCACCTGCGCATGTCCGGCGGCCCCGCCTGGTTCGAAGTGCGTCAGGACGACGAGTCACGTCTTCATCTGCGTGCGCGTGTCGCGCGTCTGGGTGATCTGGCGCCCTTGGTCTCGACCGTGCGGCGCATCTTCGACCTCGACGCCGACCCCCTCGCGGTCGACGCGGCGCTCTCGGCACACGTCGAACTGGCCCCTCTCGTGGCGCGCACTCCCGGCATCCGGGTTCCCGGGTCTGCCGATCCGCACGAGATGCTCATCAGGGCGATGGTGGGCCAGCAGATCACGGTGGTCGCCGCACGCACGGTACTCACCGTGCTCGCCGAGGCGCTGGGGGAGCGCACCGAGAACGGACTGCTGTTTCCGACGATGACGGCCATCGCCGAACACGGCGCCGAAGTTTTGCGCGGCCCCGCCGCGCGGATCCGCGCGATCACCGGAGCCGCTGCTGCGCTCGCTGACGGCTCCCTCCGGCTCACGGTCGGAGACGACGGCGCCGAGCAACGCGCTGCGCTGCTCGCGATGCCGGGGATCGGGCCGTGGACGGCCGACTACGTGCGCATGCGGGTGCTCGGCGATCCTGATGTCCTGTTGCCGGGCGATGTCGCGCTGCGTGCCGGTGCTGCCGCCTCGGGTCTTCCCGGCGACGCGCGACCACTCACCGCTTGGGCGGAGCGCGCCGCACCATGGCGCAGCTATCTCAGCGCACACCTCTGGCGTGCAGCCCCGGTGCGTGCGACCGGATCTCGGCACGCGGCATCCGCCTCCCGCACCGCACCCACCGACGACATCACCACGAAGGAGACCTCATGACCGCCATCATCCAGACCATCCAGACGCCGGACGGCGCTTTCACTATCCTCGCCGACGACCGTCAGCGGGTGCTGTCCTCCGGCTGGACCTCCGACGTCGAGGCGATCCTCGGCCGGCTGTCCGCTGCGCATCGCCCCGAGGAGTTCCGCGAGGGCGAGACCGATGCCGCCGCCGCCGCACTCGCCTACTACGCGGGCGACCTCTCGGCCATCGACGCGGTCGCCGTGAAGCAATCAGGAACCGCGCTCCAGCTCGCCGGCTGGTCGGCGCTTCGGTCGATCGAGCCGGGCGCGCCGCTGACATACACGAGCTTCGCGACACAGCTCGACAACCCGCGGGCCGTGCGGGCTGCAGCATCCATCTGTGCGCGAAACGCCCCGGCGCTGTTCGTGCCCTGCCACCGGGTGCTGCGCACCGACGGCACCCTCGGCGGATTCGCCTGGGGGCTCGAGGTCAAGGAGCGCCTGCTCGCCCGAGAAGGCGTCGCAAGTTGAGCCGAGGGCACCACGACGGGATGCTGTCGTGGTGCCCGTCGACGAAGCATCCGTATCGCTGCGGCCATAGGCTCGTCCCGTGACCGCCAACGATGCACTCGCCCTCCACCGCCGCGCCGTCGTCGCCGACGCCCACAACGATCTGCTCTGCTCGGTGGCGAGCCGTCCTGCGGACGAATGGTCGGACTACTTCCGCGCCCAGTGGCTCCCGCAGCTGCGGGAGGGTGGTGTCGACCTGCAGGTCCTGCCCGTGTTCATCGACGACGTGTACCGGCCGGAGGGGGCACTGCGCCGCACCTTCCGCATGATCGAGTCCGCGCACCGATTGGCAGAGGGCAACGCGGACGCCGTCGGACTGTGCCTCGACGGCGGCGACATCGACCGCGTGATGGGCGAGGAGCGCATTGCGCTGGTGCTCGCCCTGGAGGGGATGCCCGGCATCGCCGACGACGTCGAACTGCTCGAGACCGTGCACCGTCTCGGGG